>NZ_AXWQ01000004.1:0-300000 GCF_000482745.1 Oleidesulfovibrio alaskensis DSM 16109
AACGAGGGTTGCGGCAAAACTGATAAATCCGACTGTGGCCGACTTTAAAAATCAGTTCCAAGCCGGTTATGCCGATTAGCTTCTTCGCCGTGTTCATCAATTCCCACGGCTCAAGCGCATGGAATTTCGTACTCATTTTACTCTCGCTCGTGGCGCACTGGTGGCGCATACTAACTACAGGTCAAAATCAGGCCGCTTTGTCGGAATCCGCCGCAAACAAGTCAGGACGCAGGTCTTTCAAAGGAATGCCAAGGCGCAGGTGGTAGCGAAGGGCCGCTTCGCCGGAAATGGCAAGCTCTCCCCGGCAATGCTTGAGGACCGTTGCGCGATTAAACCCCACTCTTCGTCCAATCTCAGCATAAGTGACCTTCATTTCGCGCCTGCATTGTTCAAGTATGTTTTTCATGCATCAATGTTGTCACAAGAAAACAAAAATGACAAGCGCCACGACGCACCGCGACAACGACGCACAAGATAAGGGCAATGCCATGGATACCTTCAAGATCAACGATAAAGCTTGGACTTTGGTCATTACCAAAGTCAATGAACTGCGCAAACAAGGCGAAACCCTTGAATCTATAGGCAACCTTTTGCGAGTCAACCGCTCAACGATCAAGGTGTGGTTAGACAACAGCAAGGGAGGTGAAAGAACTTCTTTCCGTGACATGTTGCGCTACATTGATAAGCTGGGCATCCAACTTAATGAAGTATTTGGGGAGAGCTTAACCACTTCTGCCAGCATCAAAAAAGAACCTGCAGCCCAAATCCGCAACTTACGGCCACTGGCCCAAGCTGAGCCTGCTTTTGTGCTGCCTGAATCCGCTCTCCCCGCCAGCATTGGAGTCATCGTCCCTGTATACGCAGCAGCAGGAGCAGGTGCAGCCCTAGAACGAATTGAAGACGAGCCACTAGCACAAATCTCAATTCCAATGAAATATGCTCGAGCGGCTCTTTTTGTAGTTCTCGTGGAAGGAGACTCCATGGAGCCTACAATCCGCAAAGGAGCTTATGTAGGCTTGGACCGCGAATCTCAGAAAATTGTTCAGGGAGAAGTTTACGGCGTAAACCTCCCATACGAGGGAGTAGTGTTAAAGCGCGTCTACCTTGACCACAGCAATAATGCATTGATCCTAAAATCCGACAACCCTAGCCACGATCCGATAACCCTTCCTATCGATGGACGAGAGGGGCTTATAGTCGGACGGGCCGTGTGGGTTATGCAGGATGTTTGACGCAACCTAATAACGTATGAAGCGGGGAGCCATGTCAGAACAACACGTTGAGGTCACATCAGATGGAATTAAGCGGGTCTTAAAGAAATTCTCGGTAGAGCAAGCTATTGCGGAATACATTTGGAATGGTTTTGACGCCAATGCAACTCAAGTCAAAATTGATTTCCAAATCACTGAGCTTGGCGGGATTTCAAAAATTACTATTTTAGATAACGGTGATGGAATCCCATATGCAGAACTAGGTAGTAAATTCGTTCCTTTTTTGCACTCGCAAAAAGCAATCATTCCGCGAGCAGGGGACGACTCACAACTGACCAAAGGAAAAAACGGCGTTGGTCGACTAACATTTTTCCACTTTGCTGAAATTGCAATATGGGAAACAACCTATACAAAAAAGAATTCTAAAAGCCACTACTCAATAAAAATTGCAAGTGATGTTCTGGAAAAATACGTCTCAACAATCGAAAAAAAAACCACACAATCAAAAGGCACAAAAGTAAGCTTTGAAAGGGTAACAAGCCTCACTCAAGAGCATATAATTGGAATTAAAGAATATATCACCAAAGAGTTTTCTTGGTTCCTTAAGTTAAATGAAGACAAACACTATGAAATAACAATAAATGACACACCAATAAACTATAGAAAACATATCCACAGCAGCAAATCTATAGTTCACAACATAGATAAACATAACTTTGAAATTGAACTAATCATTTGGGATTCAAAGCTCAATAAAGAATCTTCTAAAGCCTACTATTTTACTCCAGAAAAAAAACTGACAAAAAAAGAAACAACTTCGTTCAATAACAAGTCAGATGGATTCTACCATAGCGTCTATGTTGAAAGTCCATTCTTCAGCACAGCACCTTCTCAAAAAAACAACGACAACAACAGACTATTTGACGAAGAAAACGAAGCTACAACAGTATATCGAAAACTGAAAACTAAAATTGATGATATCCTTATAGATGCTAGAAGAGATTTTATTAACCAAAAAACAGAAGCTATTTTGAACAGATTTGAAGATGAAGGGGTTTTTCCACATTTTAACGCTGATAATGACTTAGACTCCTTTCGCCACGACAAGTTAAAAAGGATAATTGGAGGCCTCTATCAGGTTGAGCCCAAACTCTTTAACAGCATAAGTACTGTTCATAAAAAGACCCTAGTTCGCCTTATAGATCATGTGTCCGCAGGACAAGGACTAGATACCTTGTTTACTATCCTTGAAGAAGTTCTTAATCTCAACGAAGAACAACGACGAGATCTTGTGGAGCTGCTAAAGGTGACAAGTCTATCCTCAATTATCAAGACAATAAAAATGGTTAAGGATCGATTCGCGGCATTAGAACATCTTGATACGCTACTGTTCACGGACGAACCTAATGCAAATGAAGTTCAACACATTCAGAGTTTTGTAGAAAATCACTATTGGATTTTTGGCGAACAATACATGCTTGTCACTGCCGCAGAACCAAGCTTTGAAGAAGGCTTGAGGCGCCATCTATATCTATTACGAGGGGAAAAAAAGAAAAAAGGTCATGTCAGAATAGATCATGAAAGCAGAAAACGCGCTCCTGATATTTTCATGATGCGCAATCAGTTTCATCAAGGCAAAAGAAAGTGCATCATTGTAGAGTTGAAGCATAGGAAAATCAAGCTTGGAAATAAGGAACTACGGCAAGTTCTTGATTACATGGACGTAATATGCAGTGAGCCCAGATATAATGGAGATGATATCATTTGGGAATTTCACCTTGTTGGAAATCAAATGCACCCAAACCAAAGAGACATTATCGATGGTCAAAAGTCTTGTGAGTTGAGCGGCGAAAAATTCCTTACAAGGGTGAGCGCTCAATTTAATTACAAAGTGTATGCCTATGAGTGGAGTAACCTACGCGTAGCCCTGGAAGAAAAGCTCAAGTTTTTACAAGATCAACTAGAACTCCAACGCAAGCTACTTGCCCCTTGTCCCTCAGCATCGGCCGATGAAATCGTAGCCAGCGCCCAAAATAGCGCGAAGTGCCCGCCTCAAGTCTCTATTCCTTCCTAGTTTTCTAATACAAATTGTCCAAAGACAATTTGTATTGACTTCTGCGTTGTCCTGAAACAACATAAAGCCCAACACGAACGACAAACCAGCCGAACACGGCCCACGGGCCAGAGTAAGCAGAAGGGGTGGCGTTTAGTGTGCCTCGCACCAAGTACCGAGCACGGAAAGCCAGCCCCGGAGGCGGCGTACGACGGCAGGGAATGCGAAGGGAATCTTGGTATGGCCCAACCACTTTGTTGAGCTCAACAGAATGGTTACGACAACATCCCGCCATGCGGGGCGGCAGCGAGTTGTAGGGCGCTGTCGCTGGCAACCCACGGCAAAGGCGGCTGCGGATCAGCACCGGACACCCCGCAAACCCGGGTTTTCTGATGATTAAAGTGCCTCACAAGGGACTGTCCGGATACCGCAGGGCGGGATGCAACAGCAGGAGTCAGGCAATGCGACACTATTTTTACAAAGGATTGGCGGCAATCTGCATAGTCGCGCTGTATACCCTCGCCGTCAGCATAGGGCTGTACCTGACCACACCCATGCCGTGATCTATCACCTTAACCGGAGAAACAGCAGTGAATTACACCACACTGGAAAACCTGAAAGGCGGTGCGGCTATTGAAATGGTCAACAATGCACTGCTTGAGGTCTGGAACAACACGCTGGACCCCAATACTGACCCCGAAGCCAAGCGCTCGGTCATATTAAAGCTTGAGTTCAAGCCCTCAAAAGACCGCACGTCATCGCCTGTCACCATCAAGGTTGAAAAGAAGCTGGCCCCGCAGTCAGCAGTAGCCGCACACGTCAACATCGGCACAGATGAACACGGCATTGCCGCAGCATCCGAATACGGCAATCCCAATCAGGTTGAATTGCCGATGGGACATACGGAGCAGGAAGCCCCCAAGGCCAAGCTTGGCGATACCGGCAACACCAGTAACGTAACGCCCTTCCGGGCCGCAAACGGATAAGAAGGAAGAACCGTCATGTCCTCAACCAACATTGAAAAGTCTATCGAAATCCTGTTGCAGGCGGGCAAAGACATTGCGGCAGCAGATGTGGAACGCAAAACTGCGTTCATCAGCCATACGCACGAAGGCCGTCCCTACTACAAAGGCGACTGGAAAGCGCTGATGGAGCCGGAAGCAAAGCCCTTGTTTGTAAACACGCTCAGCGGCATTGCCCGTTACCTGACTGACAACCCCGACGGACTCGACCTGAATGCCCTGCTGGTACATGTGGATGATTACCAAACCGTCACCGTGCGCTCCGTCCCCACCGGACCGCACAAGCAGCGCCCGACATTTATGCAGGCAAAAGCACTCATACCGGAACACCTGTTTTCCGATCCTGTGCGCCCTCGCTACTACCCGCCGCAGGTCTTCATTCCTTACCTGCAGTCCTGCTTTGTAGAAAGCGAAGACCTGAAAGCCGCAATCGACGTGTGCAGCAACATGGATGTGGAGGGCGGCGTTTCACAGGCTGATGACGGCCTTTCGCAAAAAGTCGCCGTCAGAAAGGGTGTAGTCACCAGAAGCGAGGTCAAAGTACCCAACCCTGTCGTGCTTTACCCCTTCTCTACCTTCATCGAAATTGACCAGCCGGCACGCAAAATGGTGCTGCGCCTTGCCGGCAACCTCGACGAAGGTTCCGGTTGCGCCCTTATCGAAGCAGACGGCGGCGCATGGAAAATCAGCGCCCTGTCCGCCATTGAAGCATGGCTTAAAAACAACCTGCCCGAAACTGTAAAAGTTATCGCGTAGTCTACATAACCACACAGGGCGGCTAGCCCCCGCCGCCCTGTGCAACACGATAAGGTACATCATGAAGCACCGCACATACACAGTAGAAGTCTGCATACACGCCAGCATCACAGTTCATGCAGCAGACGCCAATGCCGCAGGGGCCATTGCGAAGGCTCGCGCATGGACCGCAGCAGACCACCCTGTCGTTACCGTTCACGGTGTGGAAGTCGGGAATATGGAAGTAGAAGGCCAACAGGCAGCCACAGACGAGGGGTAAAAGCATGACCGAAACACAAAAAGGATTCTATCGCGGCTGGGGCGAACTGGCAGCATACATTGCCGATGTCCACGACAATCACGGTGTCATCGTAGAGGCCGCCGCAGAATTCGGCATTGAACCCGAATATCTGGAAGAATCAGGCTTGAACGAAAATGACGTTGCGGTCCTGAAAGACGTCCTTGGAGACAGCCAGCCATGAAAGCAGTGTTCATCATCACCATAGCCCTTTGCATCACATCACTGCTCAAAGGATCCGGCACAGCAGGCCGCCCGGCATACCCTGTCAAACGTGCCCTGCACGCCGGCAGACAAAGGAAACGCTAAAATGATTTATCCGGTTATCAGCATCAAACAGCCGTGGGCATGGCTCATTCTGCAGAGCCACTTCCCCCATGCCAGAAAGGATTACGAAAACCGGAACTGGCCCCTGCCGGAAAAATTCACCGGCAGGACGGTACTCATCCACGCCAGTGCCAGCCCTGCCGCCAAAGCAAGCGTGATAGGCGAACAGCTTCGCATCAGAGACTTTAACTGCACACCGCCCGTAGGCTTCTCGCGGCAAGGCATCGCGCTAACAGGCCACATCGTCGGCGCGGCTGTGTTCTCCGGCTGCATACCGGCAACCGGCGCCCCGCCCTCTGCATGGTGCGAACCGGATGCAAAATGGTGGTGGAAAATTGAAAAGGCAGTGCCCGTCCAGCCGGTACCGGCAAAGGGATGGATGCAATTCTGGAAGTTTAACTACCCGCACAGGGTAAATGCATAGGTGGTAACAATATGAACAAGTTGCTGGAAGCCGCCCCGCCCCACTCGGTCCATATGCCTATTCAGATTCTGGAATCTGAAAAACTGCTGTTCAACACAAAAGAAGTCGCCGAACTGACTGGGATACCTAAAGCCACCCTTGAAGTCTGGCGGTGCAGAGGCCAAGGGCCAAAATATGTTAAGCTGTCAAATGGTGTGTACTACCGCAAGCATACGCTTTTACAATACTTCGAAGCGCACGAAGTTAAAACAGCTGACCAGCAGTAGCTCCCAAAAAGCAAAAACGCCCCGGTTAAAAATCAATCGGGGCGTTTGCATTTTACTTAAACACCTTCAACACAGCCTGTCGCCGTGTATCAGGAATCAACTTGGCATATTTCTCTGTCATTGCCAGTGACTTATGCCCCATTAGTGATTTGATGGTCAGAATCGGGGTTCCTTCAATCGCCAGCCAAGAGGCAAAGGTATGACGCAGTGTATGAAAAGTTACCCGCTGCCGCCGGTCGGTCTCGCCGTCATTAAAGCCTAGCCGGGCAACCACACGTTTAAACGTGGTAGGTATGTCCCTATGCGGCTCACCATGCTGGTTCAAAAATACGTACTGCTGCGCTGGGCGTTCATACTTCGCTAAAGCCGCCTTTACCGCTTCCGTCATGTTTGCAATGCGCGATTCATAGTTTTTCGTGTCTAAGCTGTCGCCGGACGCTGCAACGTGGATTATCTCGTTTGTCATATCCACCATGCCCCAGCGTAGCGCCCTGATCTCTCCGGAGCGCATTCCTGTGTGCAAAGAAAGCAAGGCCATATCATGCAGCTCAATATTAGTGTCATGCAGTGCGCCTAAAAGCTCGCTGGCCTCCTCGCGTGAAAGAAAGCGAATACGCCCGGAGTCAAAGCGCGGTTTCTTCACCTTACTAACTGGATTTTGACCGGTCCACAGCCCCCACTCAGACGCTTTATTAAATATGCGCTGCACCAAGTTCAAAGCATGAGTGACTGTCTGCGGAGAAAGCCCCTTGTTAAGCAAATCGGCCTTCAGCTTCTCCAAATCAAGAGGGCTGATAGCCGCTAATGGCAAATGAGACCACCTTTCACGCAGGTAACATTCATAGCGGCTGATATCGTCCTGCGGGCGCTTCGAGTTGGCTTCAATCCATTCGCGGAACCGCTCCCACGCTTGCGCTAACGTGGTATCTTTCTGATCGACAAAATCCGAATGGCGCTTTTGCTTCAAACGCTCCCCGCGTATCTCCGATGCTAAAGCCGCGCTGTAGCCTTCACTGGCCCAACCTACCTTTTCCCATACTAACTTGCCGAAGGGATCACGGTAGGCTATATCAAAACAACGGTCAGGCTTACCCCGATGCTTTCGTGTTTGCGACTCACGGTAGTAAACTCCTAAAAAATTCTTCACTCTTTTGCGTGCCATGCCTGCACCTTCCGACGTTCATTTTTGCTAACCTATAGCTAACAACAAGCGCAAAAACATGCAATCAGTCGCAAATAGCAAAAGCAGTAACATACTAAATTTTAAACAAATGAAGCATTACACAAAGTAATGAAAACCCTATAAAATGGCCTCCTAAGCCGTAGGCCACAGGTTCGATTCCTGTCGAGCGCACCACGATCAAAAGAAAAGGCTGCCATCTTTGAAAAGAGGCAGCCTTTTTTGTATGCAGCCCCCCCCGCTAGGCGGGGGGTTCCGTAAAGCTTAAAGCTATAGAGATATTAGTAAAACTCCTTTTGATTTGCTAATTAATCCCTGCGGTCTGGCAACTGCAGGTGGCAAATCAAAAGGAGGTCACAAGCTGCTCCGATCATGTACATATGCTTCTTGAAATACCGCCAAAGATGAGTGTTTCAAGTTTTATGGGATACTTGAAAGGAAAAAGCAGTTTAATGTTGTATGATCAATTTGGCGATCTGAAGTTTAAATACCGGAATCGCGAGTTTTGGTGCCGTGGATATTATGTAGATACAGTTGGAAAAAACAAGGCAAAGATACAAGATTACATCAAGCATCAACTTGAGCATGATAAGCTCGGTGATCAATTATCCCTTCCATATTCTGGAAACCCGTTTACGGGTCGCAAGTAACAGAAATGCAGATGCCAGACGAACGTGCGCCTGCTAGGGCGCTGCTAGTAAGAAAGCCTTATAGGCGCATATGAAGAACCCCCAGCTATGCTGGGGGGGGGGGTACCTTTTTTTGTTATAAAAATAAAGTGTTGTTGAAAGCCAGCTAAACGAAATCAGTCGGCCCGTTTATGCACAGCCTCATGTATTTTTAAATATGCCTGCACAGCAATTGCCTGTGTTGTGCACATACGGTATCAACTCATTTCTGCCCCGGCACAGGTGCGGATAGCGGCAGGCTTTGACAGCCGGGCATCCGCCTTTACAGCACGAAACACTCAGAATCCGGACTTCACAATGAGTTACAACGAATTATTTCATCTTTTTGATGGTTTTTTTCTTCTGCTGGGCATCACCGTCATGCTGCTGCACATTTTCATTCTGCGCTTCCGCCGCAACAGAGACTTGCTCGCTGTAACCGGCGTCATCGGCACTCCGCTGTTAATCCTTATGATCTTATGGATTGTATGGGGCCGCTACTCCCTCAGCCATGCCACACTGCAGGCGGTCCTGCAGAAAGACCCCGCAGTACGCATTGTCTCATTTGACAAACGGGTCCTGAAAAAGCCGGCAATCTACAAAACAAGAAACATCCGCTATATTATTGATCAGGAAGCGACCACCAATGAGTTTTATCTGCCCTGGAGACTCGTGCCGGTACGTACAGACAATGAGCAGAAGTAGACCCAAAAACAAAAGGCCCTCAAAGGGCCTTACCATTTTCCACACACTCACCGCGTCTTTTTCTTTACACATGGCGCACACCTATTGCCGAAAACAGTCACATGGTGTGTAACCGCCTCAATAAGCTCCCCCGCCAAAAGCTGCTGTTCCTGTGGCAGCTCTTCCCAGTGTACGGCAAAGTGCTCCGTACACCGGCTTTCTTCTTCAACATCAACATACAGGCGCCCCCCCACCGCGGCTTCAACCTCAATCCGTTTTCCGTCCGGGGTATAAACAACTACGGCTAGCCGTATTTTTTCAGGGGCCGTCTCAAACATGGTTGTCCTCCAGCAAAGGGATGCAAAATGCACCCGCACCTTATCAAATGAGATAAAAGGTGCAACGTTGATCATTTACTCAATCGGCTGTTTGTGAACAGAAGGACATACCAGCACAACGCCCTGTTAGCAGGGCACAACAGCAAACAGGCCTAACCCGCATCTCTATTGCAAAGGAGATATTCCGATATTGTGAAATTTATAATTATCTGATCAGCCTTATACTCAGCCTTCTCCCACTGACAGCCAACAAAAACCCCGCCTTCTCAGACGGGGTTCGCATACGCACATTGACAGGTAAAAGCCATGCCGCCGGCATGCAGTTTCAGTCCCGCAGCATGGCGCGACACCTCACAGTCGCCCCGCACAAGACCGCCGTGGCAGAAAATTATTCATCCTTCTGGTCTGCGGATGAACTTTTACGTTTCTGCCTGCGTGTTTCACTTTTCTTGTCTCCAAAAGCACGCAGCCCCTCGGCAAGCGCCGTCAGTTTCTTTTCTACCAGATGATACACCGTGCCGGCCGGGAACTTTCCGGACTTGCTCCGCTTACCAGCAGGCATACCGGTAAGAACCTCAATGCCATGATCAACATGGTCAACGGCCCATATGGAAAATTTCCCCTCCGCCACGGCCCGCACAACATGCTCGCGCAGCATAAGGTCCTTCAGGTTGGCTTTGGGTATGAGCACCCCCTGCGTTCCCGTCAGACCTTTCTTTTCACAACAGGCGAAAAAACCTTCGATTTTTTCATTTACACCACCAATGGGCTGCACTTCGCCACGTTGATTGACCGAACCTGTCACAGCTATTCCCTGCCGGATGGGCACACCACTGAGGCTTGAAAACAGAGCATACAATTCAGTGGACGAGGCGGAGTCCCCGTCCACACCGCCGTAGGACTGCTCAAAAGCGATGGAAGCCGCCAGACTGAGGGGCTTGTCCTGCGCAAAGTTCTGCCGCAGATAACCTGCCAGAATAAGCATGCCTTTATTGTGAATGGCACCCGAAAGATCCGCCTCGCGCTCGATATTGATAATACCTTCACGCCCCATCGAGGTGTTGGCAGTAATGCGCGAAGGCTTACCAAACATGTAGTCACCCAGCGAATACACAGCCAAACCGTTCACCTGCCCCACAACTTCGCCATCCGTATCAATAAACACACTGCCGCGGTCTATCATTTCCTGCAGTTTTTCTTCCATCAGGCTCGCGCGGTCTATCCTGGCCTTGATGGCTTCATCCACATGCCGGGCTTCCACCCGGGCATACTCCGCAAGTCTGGCAATATGGCTCGATTCTTCCATAACATCGCGCAACACAGGAAACGAGGTTGAAATCTTTTCCTGCCTGCCTGCATAGCGCACGCCTTCCTCCATCAGCCGGGCCACGGCAGAACGGTCGAACGGAAGCAGGTTCTGCGCCCGCCCGAATGTTTTCATAAGGCGGGCGATTTCATTCACCGCCTCGCTGCTGCGCTCCATGGTGGAATCAAAATCAGCTCTGATTTTAAAAACCTTTACCATGTCAGGGTCGTAATTCCGGAGCATGTGGTATAGTTGCGGTGTGGCCAGCACCACGACTTTCACTTCCATTTTTATAGGCTCAGGCTTAAGCCCCGAAGTCGTAACAAAATACCATGGGTCAAACGTCTGGATTTCTGTCTCTGCATTTTTCAGTGCCCGTTTGAGGGTCTGCCAGACTCCGGGCTCCATGATCGCGTCCATCAGGTTGAGAACAAGATATCCTCCGTTGGCTTTGATGAACGAACCGGAAGCGATTTTAGTAAAATCGGTACGCCAGACTCCGCTACGGTCCATCACCCGGTCTATGCCCCCGAAAAGGTTGCGATATGTGGGGTACGACTCCACAATAACCGGACGCCCTTTTTTCTCTGCATTATCCACTATCAGATTCGCCTGATAGGGGTGAAGGATAGACTCTGCTGACACCGGCATCATAGGCATGCCCGGCATTCCCTGCGGAGTCTGACCTATCATTCGTATGGTATCCAGATTCTCAGCCATATCAGCCAGCATGGCGTCAAGATGACGGATCACCTTTTCATCTTTAAACGATTCATACAGGGGCTGGGCAAGTTCAGCGGCTGCATTGCCGAACATAAGCTTGTCTACTTCTTCACTTTTCTTCTTAACTTCTTTCTGCAGGTGCCGCACTTCAAGAAAGATGGCATCTATCTCTTCTTTCAGTTCTTTGTATTTTTTCTGCAGGCTTTCCAACTCTTCCTGAGGAAAACGTCCCTTATCCGCCATTTCCTCAAGTTTCATCAGGTGAACCGGCTCTCCGTCCACCAGCGGAACGATATCGGGGCGCTGCACCTGCCCCATCTGCATATTGACCAGCACAAATCCCGCATCACGCACACGTGCTTCAAGGTTTTTAAAAAAATCACGTGTCTTTCTGTCATGCGCCTCAATTATTTCATTCTTGCTGTTGATATATTCCTGACTTTCAAACAGCTGAGGTACTTCACGTTTGATATCTTCCAAAAACTGCTGCACGGCTTCTTTAAAACGCCGTCCTTCTCCCGCGGCAAAGCGCAGCAGCGCCGGCTCATCCGGATTGCTGAAATTATTCACATAACACAAGTCATCAGGTGTACGATCTTCCGCTGTATGATTCTTCAACAGCCGCTTGACCATTGCCAGCTTGCCGATACCGGCAGCACCGGTCACAAAAATATTGTACCCTTTCGCCTCGATACCCATTCCCATACGGAAAGCATCAACCCCCCGGCGCTGACCGATAATATGCTGCTGCTCATCCAGCTCCTCGGTGGAATCAAAAGGCAGGGACTCCGGGTCAAGAGTCCAGCGCAACTGCTCGACGGGGACAACGGGAATCTGTTTTCTGGTCATTGCACTCTCCATTACGCGCCGGTTTTCTTTATCTTTACAGGAATTCGCCGCGGCTCTGGTCTTCTGCATTTCGGCATACGGATACGCACCACGTCGTTATCCAGCTCCGCTTCCACTTCATCAGTCCTGACCTTGCACGGAAGCCGGAACCGCGTTTCGTAAACGCTGCGCTGACTGGTACACGCGCAGGAACTGCGCTGGTCACAGCGCATACTCAACATGTCACCGGTGACGCTTATTTCGATATCTTCCGGCTTCATACCCGGCAGATGCGCTTCCACCAGCACTTCTTCACTGTTTTCCGTCATCTGAACCGCAGGTTCCAGCAGCGGTCTGCACACAGACGGCAGGCCAAGCCCGGAACATAACCTGTCAAACATACTGTCACTTTCAGATTTAATTCTCTGCAGCTCCTCATTTTTCCATATCTTCAAATCAGCCACGACCCTCACCTCCGTAAGCGCGTGAATACAGGTTCATAGTCTGTAGCATTACTATAAAACCCCAATGAGGTGAACATGTTTGCCAAAAAAAGACATAACAGGAAAAAGATATAAAAAAAGGCGCCCGCAGGCGCCCTTAATCAACAGAAGTTTCAAAAATTTTATTCTGAACGCTCTGTGATTTCAAGAAGATGAAAACCGAACTGGGTACGCACAGGACCGTGCACCACGTTCAGATCGCCGCTGAACACGACTTCATCAAACTCCGGTACCATCTGGCCCTTGCGGAATTTACCGAGATCTCCGCCCCTGCGGCCGGACGGGCAGCGGGAATGTTCGCGGGCGATATCAGCAAAAGCCTCACCGGCTTCGATGCGTTTTTTCAGCTCAAGGCAGGCTTCTTCAGTATTCACAAGAATGTGTCTTGCACTTGCAGTTTGCATTTTGTCCTCCTGGGATTGGTCGTCACAAGTGATATCATGCCTTTTGCCACGACAGACGGCACGATGCAACATGATTCGCCTTGCGTAGCGCCGTCGTGCGGAGTATACCCCGAAAGCGCAGCCGGATGGCGCGTATTTTTCTAGGAGGCTCTAACCTATGACTGACGATCAGAACCAGACAGGCAGTGACAGCTTCGCTGACCTTCTTGACCAGTACTCCCCTGAAGCCGGATCCCCCCTTAGGGTAGGAGAAAAAGTAAAAGGCTCCGTTGTGGCCATGGATGAAAGCAGTGTGTTCATCGCCACCGGATCCAAGGTTGACGGCGTGATAGATGCGGAGGAACTGAAAGACAAAGAAGGCAATGTCACCTGCGCGGTGGGAGATGAACTCGACCTGTATGTAGTGGCAATCACACAGGGCGAAGTACGCCTTTCCCGCTCTGCGGGCAGTGCAGGCAGCGCCATGGCACTTACAGAGGCATTTGAAAACGGCGTGCCTGTGGAAGGCAAAGTCACCGCCCAGTGCAAAGGCGGATTCAATGTCGAGGTGATGCAGCGCAGGGCCTTCTGTCCGGTTAGCCAGATCGACAGCCGCTTTGTGGAAAATCCTGAAGAATACCTCGGTCAGACTTTCCAGTTCATGATCACCCGCTGCGAAAACAACGGCCGCAACGTTGTTGTCTCGCGTCGCGTACTGCTTGAGGCTCAGCAGGAAGAAAGCCGTAAAGAGTACATGAAGACACTGAATGAAGGGGATGTCGTCGATGTATGCATCACCCGTCTGACCAACTTCGGTGCATTTGCCGAACTGGCTCCCGGAGTCGAAGGACTCATTCATATTTCCGAACTCGGCTGGGCCCGTGTCCAGAGTGCGGACGAAGCCGTCACCCAAGGTGATACACTGCGCGCCAAGGTGCTTAAAATCGAAAGCACCGCCAAAGGACTGCGCATTGCTCTTTCTGCAAAGCAGGTGATGGAAGACCCGTGGAACACCGTAGCAAACAGACTTGCCGCAGGAACCGTGGTGGAAGGCAAAGTTGTGCGCTGCACCCCCTTCGGGGCTTTTGTCGAGGTGCTTCCCGGTATTGAGGGTCTCGTGCACATCAGCGAAATGTCGTGGACCAGGCGCATTCTCAAAGCCGAGGACGTGGTCACTCCCGGAGACACAGTTTCCGTAAAAATCAAAGATATCGACAGCGCCAAACGGCGGATAAGCCTGAGCCTGAGAGAAGCCGAAGGTGACCCGTGGGACGGCGCCGCCGAAAAGTTCGCCCCCGGAACCGAAGTAACCGGTACGGTTGAAAAATGCGCTAAATTCGGGATGTTTGTTAACATCGCTCCGGGAATAACCGGACTGTTGCCTCAGTCCCGCATCAGTGCAGCTCCCAAGTCCGGTCTGGCAGGGTGCAAACCCGGTGACACCGTCACTCTGGCGGTCATGGAAATCAATCCTGCGGAACGCAAAGTGACCCTGACCACCAAGGACGCTGCCCGCCAGGAAGATGCAGAAATACCTGCAAGCTACCGCGTGCAGCCCAAGTCGTCGCAGGGCGGCGGATTCGGCACACTGGGGCAGGCGCTTAAAGACGCACTTAACAAAAAGTAGCCGTCACGGATAATGACAAAGGGGGCCGCAAGCCCCCTTTTTTGTACACATCACCCTGCTGTCACCTCCGCGGCGAATGCTCCCGCTGCAGCCAGCGCCCTGCGGCCTGCATGGAACCGCGTGTATGTACTGACAAAGCCATGCACCGTGGGATACAGAGCCAGCCTTGCGGAAACGCCGGCCGCGCGCAGCCGCTGCACAAACAGTTCGCCGTCTGACCGCACCGGATCATAAACAGCATTAAACACTGCCGCCGGTGCCACGCCCTGCAGATTCTCTGTATAAAGAGGAGACACGGCAGGATCATCACAGGCCATTCCCTGCGGCAGGTAGGCGTTATAATACCAGCGGACAGACTCTTCCGTAAGGCCGAATCCGGTAGCACACTGACTGTGTGACGCACCGCTGCTTGCCATATCGACGCACGGATAAAAAAGAATCTGCCCCCGCAACGCCTCCAGCCCCGCATCCCGGGCATACACAGCCAGCGCGGCAGCCAGCTGGCCTCCTGCACTATCGCCCGCGACCACCATTCTGCCACCGTTGACCCCGGCTTCTGCCGCATGGGCGCCCAGCCAGTGCAAAGCGCAGATACAGTCGTCCTGAGCCACCGGATAGCGATGCTCCGGTGCAAGGCGATACCCCGCAGCGGCGACGGCCAGCCCGCTGCGCAAGGCAAGCTCGCGGCACATGGCTTCATGCGAGTCAATGCTTCCCTTAACAAACCCACCACCGTGCAGAAACAAAATCACCGGCAGGCAGCTATCAGCAACCGGACGGTATATCCTCAGCGGAATCGAGCCGCGGAAGACAGGCACGGCATGCTCTTCCACCGCGGCCATGGCCGGAGCCTGCTCAATACCTGTCCTCAGCCTCTGTTCATAATCATTTCGTATGTCTGCAATATCCTGCCGGGCAAGCGGCACGCCGCTGCCCGCGGCTGCGGCCAGAAACGCGCCGGTTTCCTCGTCCATAGTGTCATACCCTTCAATGCAGGTGACGGGTATCGTTGCCGATTCGTTCGCCATGACGGCCTCCTGTACAGATATGTCGTATCAGACAGCGTCTGATATGCAGCACGGTGGTTTACAACACAAAAATAAGCTCTATTATCGTTACGTATTGCCACGGCCTCCAGTTTTGAACCAAGGCAGGTTACAAGGAGTAACTTATATGAACCGATACACCAAACGCCTTCAGCTCACGTTGCTGACAACCGTATTCGCGCTGGCCGCCACCATGGCCCACGCGGCCGGAGTTCCTGATTTCACCGCACTGTCCGCAAAAGCCGGACCGGCAGTTGTCAACATCAACACCGAAAAAAGCGTGGAAAACAAAATTCCCGAACAATGGAGAGAATTCTTCCAGAACAGACCCCACGGTCTGCCTTTTGATGATTTCTTCAACCAGTTCGAGCGTTTTTTCAACCAGCCCCAGCGCCCGCGCAAACAGCGCTCGCTCGGTTCGGGCTTCATCATCTCTCCGGACGGATACATTGTCACCAACAACCATGTGATCGCCGGCGCCGATGTAGTTTCGGTAAACGTGGAAAGTGCCAAAGGCGAACCGGACACGTTTGAGGCCACTGTTGTCGGCACCGACAGCGAAACAGACCTCGCTCTGCTTAAAATCGATGCAGGCCGGCCGCTTGCCACCCTGCCGTTCGGTGATTCCGACGCACTTCAGGTCGGCGAATGGGTTATGGCCATCGGCAACCCCTTCGGTCTTGACCACTCGGTGACTGCAGGCATCATCAGCGCGCTGGGCCGCGATATCCGCTCCGGTCCATTCGACGATTTCATTCAGACTGATGCGTCCATCAACCCAGGCAACAGCGGCGGCCCCCTCATCAACAGTGACGGCAAAGTGATAGGCATCAACACAGCCATCATAGCCAGCGGTCAGGGCATTGGATTTGCGGTACCCAGCAACCTTGCAAGAAGGGTCATAGAAGAACTGAAGACAAACAAGCGGGTGGCCCGCGGCTGGATAGGCGTCACCATTCAGGACATTGACGAAAATACCGCCAAGGCGCTGGGACTTAAAAACACCAGAGGCGCGCTCATCGGCAATGTCCTCAGCGGGGAACCCGCAGACAAAGCCGGAATACGCGCGGGCGATATCATCATCAAAGTGAACCGTAATGAGATTTCCGGTGCCTCTGACCTGTTGCGCACCATCGCCGACCTGTCCCCCGGAGACAAGGCCACAGTGGTCGCCGTGCGCAACGGTGCGCAAAAGACCTTCACTCTCACGCTGGGCGAGAGAGGAACAGAAATGGCAGCCCGCGATGAAACCCCGCAGCAGAAGCAGAATGCCGCCACAGGTCAGCTGGGGCTCAAGCTGCGCCAGATGACAGAACAGGAAGCCGGACAGCTTGGTCTCGAATCAACCAATGGACTGCTTGTGGTGGGTATCCAGCAAAATTCACCCGCCGCCATGGCAGATCTGCGGCCCGGCGATGTGATCCTGATGGCGAATCTGAAGCCTGTGAACACCGTCGGCCAGCTGCAGAAAATTGTTGAAGGCGACGCCGCAAAGCGCGGAGCCATCATGTTCCAGATATACCGCAGGGGTGAGACGTTTTTCCGCACGCTCTCCCTGAGTGCCGAATAAAGCCTGTTCACCGCCTCATCAAGGGGATGCGCCATGCGCATCCCCTTTTCTTTTCCCCTTTTGCCCTTGTCTGTGCTGTGACAGATGCTTACAGTTGGCATCAGCCACGCATGCTGCTGCTGTCTCTGCCCGCCGTCCGCTTTTTTCACGGCCCGGACAGCCACACACTGCGCGCTGATATCATATGTCTTTCAAGGAGCAACCATGAGCGTACTCACGCCCAGAGAAATCGTTTCAGAACTGGACAAGTATATAATAGGTCAGGAACAGGCAAAACGAATGGTGGCGGTGGCACTGCGCAACCGCTGGCGCCGGCAACAGCTGGAACCTGCCATCAGAGATGAAGTGGCTCCCAAAAACATCATCATGATGGGCCCGACCGGTGTGGGCAAGACGGAAATCGCCAGACGGCTCGCCAGGCTTTCTTCCTCCCCCTTTCTGAAAGTCGAAGCCACCAAATTCACCGAAGTGGGTTATGTGGGGCGTGATGTGGAGTCCATGATCCGCGACCTGATGGAGATCAGTGTCAATCTGGTACGGGAAGAGGAACGGGACAGTGTCAAAACCCGCGCGGAAGCCGCAGCAGAAGAACGGCTTCTTGACCTGCTGCTCCCCTCTTCCCCTGCTGTAAACACAAGCTTCGACACCCCGCAGACACCTGCAGGCGGCGCAGAAAATACCCGCAACAAGTTGAGAACGCTCTGGCGTGAAGGCAGGCTTGATCACAGGGAAGTGGAAATGGAAGTGGAAATGCAGTCCGGTCCGCAGATGGATGTCATGACCATGCCGGGCATGGAGGACATCGGTTCGCAGTTCAAGGATATGTTCAGCAAGGCATTTCCGCCTAAACGCAAACGGCGCCGCATGAAGGTGGGTGACGCCTATGCCATTCTGCTGCAGGAAGAATCGGAACGGCTCATCGACCATGAAAAGGTCATAGAACTGGCAAGAGAACGCGCAGAACAGACAGGCATTATCTTTCTGGATGAAATAGACAAAATAGCCAGCAGTCAGCAAGGCGGCAAAACCGCCGACATATCGAGAGAAGGTGTCCAGCGTGACCTGCTGCCCATTGTCGAAGGCTCTGCGGTCAATACCAAATACGGCATCATACACACTGACCATATCCTCTTCATCGGAGCGGGAGCATTCCACTACAGCAAACCTTCCGACCTTATTCCCGAACTGCAGGGGCGTTTTCCGTTGCGGGTGGAGCTGACGGCGCTTGGCAGCAAGGAATTTCTCCGCATTCTTACAGAGCCGAAAAACGCCCTGACCGTACAGTACAAAGCTCTGCTGGCCACCGAAGGTGTGCAGATAGAATATACCGAAGATGCGCTGGAGGCTGTGGCCGACTTTGCACAGGAAGCAAATCAGGAAACAGAAAACATCGGCGCACGTCGCCTGTATACCATAATGGAAAAAATTCTTGCAGATCTTTCTTTTGAAGCTCCTGACAAAAGCGGAGAGCGTATAGTCATAGACAGGGAATATGTCCGGCAGCATCTTGCAGATATCACTGCAAACAGGGATCTTACCCGTTACATACTCTAAACCGTGATACGGAGCATACCGTGCAGAACGATGCGTTCAAATCCAAGGTTCTCATTGAATCCCTGCCCTACTTCCGCCAGTTCAGCGGTGAAACAGTTGTCATAAAATACGGTGGCAACGCCATGATAGACGAAAGTCTGAAGCAGGCTTTTGCTCTGAACATCGTGCTGCTCAAGTATGTCGGGGTCAATCCTGTTGTTGTACACGGCGGAGGCCCCCAGATAGGCCGCATGCTGCAGCAGCTGAACATTCCCACAAACTTCCGCGAAGGCCTGCGTGTGACGGATGACGCCACCATGGACGTTGTGGAAATGGTGCTGGTCGGCAAGGTGAACAAGCAGATCGTCAACCTGCTGAATCTGAGCGGCGCCAAGGCTGTGGGGCTTTCGGGCAAAGACGGCCAGCTGATCAGGGCCCGCCAGATGGAAATGGTGATCAGCAAAGAGGCTCAGGCACCAGAAATCATTGATCTGGGCAAAGTGGGAGAAGTGACAGGAGTGGAAACAAAACTGCTGCACAGCCTGCAGCGGGACGGCTTCGTTCCCGTCATTGCCCCTGTGGGCGTGGACGAAAACGGAGAGACTTACAATATCAACGCCGACCTTGTGGCCGGTGCGGTAGCCGGTGCACTGGGAGCAAAAAGGCTTCTGCTGCTCACTGATGTTCCGGGCATTCTGGATAAGGACGGCAGACTCATATCTTCGCTCGATACAGCCCGCACCATGCAGCTGTTTGAAGACGGTACACTGAAAGGCGGCATGCTGCCCAAGGTCAAGTGCTGTCTGGAAGCTCTTGAGGACGGGGTTGAAAAGGCCATGATCATTGACGGACGCATCGAAAACTGCGTGCTGCTTGAGCTCTTTACCGATCACGGCATCGGTACGGAGATCACCAGGGCCTGTTCCTGATTACAACCGGCAGGCGGAACCGCCGGGTTCCGCCTGCCGGACAACATGCATGCCGGACAATCTCTTGCTAGCGGCGCAACAGCATCACAGCATCGTCGCCGTCACGCTCCGACACAAGGACATTGACCTGCTCGTCCCTGCCTGTTGTGAGTGACTTGCCCACATAATCAGCATGTATAGGCAGCTCTCTATGCCCTCTGTCCACCAGAACCAGCAGCTCGACCCTCTCCGGCCGACCGTAATCAAGAATAGCTTCAAGTGCGGAACGGATGGTTCTGCCTGTATAGAGCACATCGTCCACCAGCACTATCCGGGCGTCATCCACGGCAAAAGGCAGCTCCGTGCGGTTGATCATGGGCTGGGTGTCAAGACTGGTCCAGTCATCCCGGTAAAGATTGATATCCAGACTGCCCAGAGCAACCTCTCTGCCCAGCCGGGCGGACAAAAGACCACGCAGTCTGCCCGCTATGTCCACCCCGCGGCGCTGGATGCCCACCAGAGCAAGATTGTCCGCGTCTCCGTGGCGTTCAAGTACCTCACAGGCCAGCCGCTCAAGCGTTCTGGCTATGTCCTGTGCCGAAAGAATGCACTTTTTCTGCATAAAAAACCCTTTCCGGTCTTGCGTTAGCTTTTTGCGTCCCCATATGTATAGCGTTATGCGGGGCAAGGCAAATGGACAGCCACAAACCGCATTTGACTTTTCCTGTTAAATTCTGTATATTTATCAGGTCGATACATAAAACGAAACACATTGGAAAAATCTATGAT
The DNA here is from genome assembly GCF_000482745.1 of Oleidesulfovibrio alaskensis DSM 16109. Classification (NCBI taxonomy): domain Bacteria; kingdom Pseudomonadati; phylum Thermodesulfobacteriota; class Desulfovibrionia; order Desulfovibrionales; family Desulfovibrionaceae; genus Oleidesulfovibrio; species Oleidesulfovibrio alaskensis. The sequence goes on from NZ_AXWQ01000004.1 coordinate 20,423, forward strand.
ACCATTGGTTTTTCCATGGAGGATTCACAATGATCACACTGCAGGAAAGCGCCGGCAAAGAGCTGGACGCCTATTTCACCGACAAAGAAAAATCTCCCATCCGCATTTACCTCGCCCCCGGCGGCTGCAGCGGTCCCCGTCTGGCGCTGGCGCTGGATGAACCCGGTGAAGCCGACACGACGGAAGACGCAGGTGGATATACCTTTATCATGAACACCGGACTGTTTGAGCAGGTAGGTAACGTAACCATCGACCTGACATGCAGCGGGTTCACCCTGACTCCCGAAATTCCCCTGCCGGGCGGCGGCGGGTGCAGCGGCTGCGGTAGTTCCAGCAGTTGCTGCAGCTAATATAGCGCGCACACCAACGGCCCTTCGGGGCCGTTTTTTTTATTGCGGCTTCCCATGCCAACCTTCCACGGAAACGGGCAATTTTCAACCATGCTAGAGTTTTCATCTATGGGTTTTGCCGTTTGCATTGACAAAGCTTGCTGCGGCCCTTACTTGTTGCCCATACCAGAACCGTGGAGGAACGGAATGTTCGAACTTACCGATACCGCTCACAAGGAGCTGGAATCCTACTTTGCGGACAAGGAGCGCACTCCTATCCGTGTGTATCTTGCGCCCGGTGGCTGAAGCGGCCCCAGGCTGGCATTGGCTCTGGATGAGCCAAACGAATCTGACAACGTATACGAAGTGAAAGGTTTCACCTTTGCCGTAAACAAAGAACTGATGGAACGGGCGGAGTCCATCAGGATTGATCTCTCATACATGGGATTTCAAGTTGAATCCGGTCAGCCTCTCGGCAGCGGCGGCGGCTCTTGCAGCAGCTGCTCCTCCTGCGGCTAGACAAACACCCGCACCACCGGCCTTCCCGCAGGGAAGGCCTTTTTCATGCACACACAAAAAGCGGGGCCGCCATATGGCGGCCCCGCTTTACCTGTTCAGGCATACTGTTTTTTCCACTCCTGCAAAAAAAGCAGTGCTGTTTCCAGCTCCGTCAGAGTGCCTTTACGCTGCCGCACCGCCCAGCACAGATCATCAAATGACGCATCTGCCGGCAGGCCCAGGCGTTCGAGCAACTGCCCGAGCTCCGCTGTGAGCTCCGATGGCAGTTGCGCGCCGTGCAGGGCACTTTCCAGCGTACGGCGCACTGCCGGCCATGAGGGACGCTTTGCACGCACAAAATCAAGCAAGGCCTGCATCCGGTGCTCATAAGTATGCTCACGCAGCACCCTTTCTCTGGCACGAAGAGCATACGCCTGCCGCGCCTCTTCATCCTCCAGATAGTCCCGGATCAACCCGTGCATCTCCTCCACAGAGCTGAAGGTGACAAGTTCATCACAGGCAAAAAGTTCGGGCAGCAACGACCGTTGGTCCACAAGCTGAAACGCGCCGCACGCCGCCAGTTCAAATGTCCGGGGATTAACAAAATCTCCGCGGCCGACCAGTTCACTGGCGTGCACACTTGAATGCAGGTTAAGGTTGATACGGGTGGCATTATAAATTCTAACCGCATCTTCGGGTGAAACGCGCGCCCCGCCAAGCTGTACATGGCGCTGAAGCAAAGGCTCGCCTTCCCACTCCGTACCCCATATTTTAAAATCATATCCGGTAAACTGCCTGAACGCCAACCGTCTGTTGGGATAACCGGCCCCCATAAACGAGACATCGGCACCAAACCGGCGCTTTTCCACGGGGCTGAGGTCCACAGGCTTATGGAACGAGGCAAGAGCCGCCAGAGGCAGATACAGAGCGCCTTCCACACCCAGTTCTTCCAGCTTGTCCAGAAAATCATCCTTCTGGATAACTGCAAAAAAGTCATAGTACGGTGCAAAAGCACGCCAGTATGTGAACAGCCGATGGTCTTCCACAAACCACATGGCCGTTGCCACCCCGTCTCTGCGCAGCCTTTTGAGCGCCTGTCTGCTCAGAGGGGCCTGAGCAAGCGCCAGCACCAGATCAGGCTCAAAGGTCTCCACCTTGGCCAGCACCGCCTGCGAGACCACCTGCAGAAAACTGTTTTCCAGATACTCCAGACGATCGGTGGTGACACGCAACCCCTTCAACGCCGAAAAGGCCGAATGAAAATCCGGAGCCTCGAAAACCTCGACGGTATGCCCCAGATTACGTAACGCATCAACGCAGTACCGTCCCACGGGCAACGATCCGCCATACATGGGAAGCACCACCAGCACCCGCGCCTTTTCACCGCGCGACGCAGCATCATCACAAAGGGAACTGTTCATCATCACCTCGAAATAAATCAGCAGAAACCCGGCACGTCCGCGACATCCGGAAAGTCCCGCCCCGCCGCGTCCAGCATCCAGTCGCTCTCGCTGAAAAGAAAACGGCCCAGACTGTCCTGCAGTGCCATATCCTGCATGGCGCTCAGGCCTATGAGCCCGGCCCCTGCATTGGCCGTTTCCGGGCACACATGCTCCGCAACCAGCCGCCTCAGCTCCCGCCGCTCCGGCGCGGCCATATCCTCTCCGAACACGGGCAGATACGTCACACCCACGGCATCAAACATGCTGACAAGACCGGACAGATGCTCCGGATACGCTTCTGCGGCCTTACCGGCCAGCACCTGAAGAAACCGTTTGTCGGCAAAGGGAGCGAGGCAGGCCACGGACACAGGACACGGCCGGTTTTCCTCGCACGGGGAGCACTGAACCAGTCCTTGCCAGACTCTGTGCCCCATACCGTAAGGGCCCGTCTCGAAGCACCAGGCGGAAGAAAGAAAAAAAGCCTGCACGGGCGTACCCAGATGAGCAGCAAGATGCATGGTGCCGGTATCGGGAGTTATCAGCGTATCCAGCGTACCCACAACTTCGGCAAGGTCCGTGTACCCTGTTTTGCCCGCCAGCGTTACGGTACGCTCCACCATGGGGCCGGAAAAGTGGCGCATCAGCTGTCTGGCCAGCGTTTTTTCCGCAGCGGTGCCCAGCAGTGTTATTGCCGGACCTCCGGTTCCCTCAAAAACCGCCTGCACACAGGCGGCAAGCACTGCAGGCGGCAACGAGCGGCGTGAATCACGTCCGGCCAACACCACGCCTATACCGCCTCCCCCGCGTGCCGCCACGGGATTAACTTCTCCTGCACACACAGGGTTGCGCGCAAAATATGCCCAGAAGTCAACAAGATTGAGCGGTGCTATGCGGCGTTTTCTTGTCCAGCGAAAGGCCAGTCTTGCCCACAGCGGCACCTCAGGCTGCCCGCTGCGCATGGCATAACCGCGCACACTGTCAGCATCAAACAAAGCGGACAGCGAAAAATTAAGACGCGAAAAATTAAGATTATATACAGCGTCAAAACGCTCTGAAGCCAGCCTGCCGAACAGCATTCTGCTTGCGGCAAACACTTCCGCCGGAGAACCCGCTCCTCTGTGTGCCGCAAGGCCGTGCACGCAGAGCTGAGGATATACCAGACGGGCAAGCGGAACCAGCGAACTGTCCACAGCCAGATGCACCTCGTCATAGCGGCCGAGCAGCGTCAGAATGAGCCGCTTGGTCTGTATAATGTCCCCGAATCGGGCAAGCTGAATCACCAGTGCTTTTTTCATGTATTCTCTCTATGCGTAATACCTTTTTTTACTAGCCTATTCCGTCATCAGCGGCAAGAAGACCACACCGGCACTTTCCCCTTTTCCTTTACAGCGCACAATTGTATAACGCGGCAATGCGATATTACCCCATGTTGCTCAATCTTCAGGGAGCCGCCTGCCTCATCGTCGGCGGCGGGGAAGTAGGCAGGCGCAAGCTGCAGGCACTGCTGCCCTGCGAGCCCGCCTCCGTTATTGTGGTCGACCCGCGCACCGCCTCTTCGGACTGGCAGGACTTGCTATCCGGCGGTACGGTAGTGTACGAATGTCGTCCATTTGATGAAAATGATGTGACCGGTAAGGCGGTTGTATTTGCCGCTACGGGCAACGCCGCAGTAAACGCCGCAGTCGCCCGCGCCTGCAGGCACAACGGCATCCCCTGCAACGTGGCCGATGCCCCGCAGTCCGGCAGCTTCATTGTTCCCGCGCACTTCACCAGCGGAGACATTCTGGTCGCCCTTTCCACGGGGGGGCACAGTCCCGCTCTGGCACGGCGCATAAGGTCCGATCTTCAGGAATGGTTCGGAGACAGATATACCGCTCTGGCTGCCTTTATGGGCAGGGTGCGGCCTCTCATTCTGGATATCGGGCTTGAAACACACCGTAACACGGAAATTTTCAGAAATCTGGTCAATTCAGACCTCGCAGAAATGCTCCGGCATAACCGCAACACAGAAGCAGAAGCTCTTTTACGGAATCTGCTTCCCGAACAATTGCACAACAGAATCGGAGAGTTGCTGAATGAGCTTGCTTAAGCTGCTTACCCTGACCATTATCGTGCTCTACTTTCTGGGCACCTGTGTCGAGCTGTTCGGGCTGGTTACACGCCGCCAGCGAGTGACAAAGGCGGCATCGTGGCTTACCGTTGCCGGTTTCGGCGTGCATACCCTGCTGCTGGTCTTCAACATTCTCGACTCTTCATGGGCCGAAATGACCAAAGGGTATTACATGCAGATGCTCTCATGGAGCATGCTGCTCATCTATTTCATCATATGGTGGAGAATGCGTCTGGCCTTTCTGGCCATCACGGCCGCACCGCTGGCTCTGTTGCTGTTCATTTCCTCGTTGCGCATCACGGTGGTCCAGTCGGCTTTTCCGGCTTCCATGTCCGGCCTGTTTTTCAGTCTGCACATCGGGTCGCTTTTTCTCAGCCTCGGCTTGATGACCATGGCCTTCGGGGCGGGGCTCATATTCCTTTACCTTGACAAAAAAATTAAAAACAAGGACAGGTTAAGCGGTTTTGCAAAAGACCTTCCTTCGCTCAACGCCTTTGACAGAGTAAACCATGTAGCCGTCATGTCCGGCTTTCCGCTGTACACACTGGGCATGGCCAGCGGTTTCATTTGGGGGCACATCCAATGGGGACGTGCCATCACATGGGACCCCAAGGAAATGGTTTCTCTTGTGGTCTGGTTTCTGTTCGCCCTGCTTTTCCATCATCGGCTGGCACTGGGCTGGAGAGGCCGAAAGGCGGCAGTATTGGCCGTCTGGCTCTTTGCCCTAACCGTGTTTTCGCTTGTCGGCGTTAACTATTTCATGCCCACACACCACAGCTTTCAGCAGTAAATCATGGATCAGGAAATATTCATCATCGGTTTGAACCACCGTACCGCCGACGTGGAAGTACGCGAAAAGTTTGCGCTTACAGGCTGTACTTCTCTGGAACCCGCGGTGATACCGCTGGGCAACGGCATAAGTGAAGTCATCATTCTTTCCACATGCAACCGTGTGGAAATAATGGTCGCCGGACGCGGCGATGACGTGCCGGACACTGTGCTTTCACTGTGGGCCAATGCCAGAGGCCAGCATCCGGAAGAACTGCGCCCCTACGTCTACATCCACAGGGGGCTTGCAGCCGTTGAGCACCTGTTCACCGTGGCTTCAAGCCTCGATTCCATGGTGCTCGGAGAACCGCAGATTCTGGGACAGCTGAAAGATGCCTACCGCGATGCCGTGGCACGCAACACCACACGCGTCATTCTGAACAGAATGATGCACAAGGCTTTTTCCGTAGCCAAACGTGTGCGCACAGAAACAGCCGTGGCTTCCAGCGCGGTTTCCATCAGCTATGCTGCCGTGGAACTGGCCAAACGCATATTCGGCGAAATGAACGAATACAAAGCCATGCTCATCGGTGCGGGCGAAATGGCGGAACTGGCCGCAACACACCTGCTGAACTGTGGTGTGAATAAAATCTATGTAGCCAACAGAACCTTTGAACGCGGGCTTGAGCTGGCAAAACAGTTCGACGGCGAAGCCATTCTTTTTGAAGAGCTGTTCACCCGTCTGCCCGAAGTTGACATTGTCATCAGTTCCACAGGAGCGCAGCAGGCCGTCATAAGGGCAAAAGACATCCGTGACGTACTCAAACGCCGTAAAAACAGGCCCATGTTCTTCATTGACATCGCCGTGCCCCGTGACATTGATCCGGATGTGAACAACCTCGATAACGTCTACCTGTACGACATCGACGACTTAAAAGAAGTTGTTGAAGAAAACCTGTCGCACCGGCGCGAAGAGGCCGCCAAGGCTAAAGCCATTGTCAGATCCGAAACAGAAGTCTTCGGCCGTTGGCTGCGCTCGCTGGATCTGCAGCCAACCATTGTGGACATGTATTCCCGGTCCACTGAAATCGCGCAGGAAGAACTGCTGAAGACACTGCGCCGCATAGGGCCTGTGGATGAAAGCACTCAGAAAGCCCTTGAGGCAATGCTCAACGCCGTTGTGAAAAAAATTCACCACGAACCCATCTGCTTTCTGAAAAGACGATACGAAGAAGAGGATTCCGGCCAGCGCTACATAGACTTTGCGCGGCGCATGTTTAATCTGGATAACGAGCCTGAACAGCCGGAAGCACATAAAAACCGCAAACGGCCGCAGCCCGACCTGCCTGCGGGCTGTCCGGGGAAAACCATTCTATGAAACTTTACGTCATTGAAGACCTGCAACCGGAAGACATCTCGGTCATAACCGGCCGCCTGAAAGCCATGGAGCTTGAAGCCGGTCTTGAAGACCTTTACTGGCTTCCGGTTCCGCCGGAGCACCTGACCCCCGTGCAGAAAGAGCATCTGCCCCGGTGCGGCCCCTATGCCATGGCACTGGAAATTTGCGGCGATGCCCTTAGAATGGAACTGCTGGTCCGTGCACGCAATATGCTGCGCTGCGAATGCATCGCTTACGCATCTCCGGCTCTGCAATCCCATATGACCGGCTATCTTGACTCTTTGCTGTCAGAAAACGGCATCGCCATCTGAACGGGACAGCCCTTTTCCGCCGTTATACCGCGTTAAAGGGCTGCCGCCCACCCTGCCATGCCGTACCCGCCACTGCCTAACCAGCTTCCTGCAAGGCTGCAGGATATCCCCGCGCCGCAGGCACGTCTGTGTCTGGATGTCGGGCGTTTTATGACGGAACAGCTTGCCCGTACCGGCTGTATTTCCCGTGAGCAAGCCCTGAGCAGTGCCCCCCTGAACGGGTATACGATGCTGGCGGCTTGTTCCGGGGGCGCCGACTCCACAGCACTGCTGCTCATCCTGCATTATCTGGCTCCGCGCATGGGACATACCGTAGTTGCCGTTCACCTTGATCATGCGCTGCGACAGGAAAGCGCAGACGACGCGCGCTTTGTCGGTCAGCTCTGCTCCGCCGCCGGCATCAGGCTTTTTTCAGTCCGTACAGACGTTGCGGATTTGGCGGCCGCCGGACGCTGCGGTCTGGAGGAAGCAGGCCGCAAAGCACGTTATGCCTTTTACGCGAGAACAGCCGCCCTTTTTTCCCGCCCTGTCATATGTACCGGCCACCATGCGGATGATCTTAAGGAAGACGTGCTCATGCGCCTTATCCGCGGTGCAGGCTGGCCGGCACTCGGCGGAATGCAGGCCGTCATTCCCGAACGGAGCCTGCTGCGCCCCCTGCTTGTGACAGAAAAGAACAAGCTGACAACTTTTCTGGAAGCATGCCGGTGCCCATGGCGCGAAGATGCTTCAAATTCTGACCCGTCGTTCACCCGCAACCGCATCCGCAACACCATCATTCCCCTGTTGCAGCAAGAAAATCCTTCTTTCGGAACCACAATCACAGAACTATGGGAAGCCGCAGCCGCTGACAGAAACTACTGGGCAGACGTGCTGCCCGAACTGGCACCGGACAAAAACGGCCAGATTTTCATTGCCCGCAGCACACTGCAGGGTCTGCACAAAGCAGGCCGGCTGCGGCTGTACAAAAAAGCTCTGGAAGCTCTGGGCGCCGGACAGCCGCTGCATGCCTCCATCATGGCGCTGGAACATGCCTGGCACAGAAATCAGGGGGGCAAGTGCATTCAGTTCCCCGGCGGAAAAACAGCCAGGATACGCCATGGCGGCATATGCTTCTGCCTAACCGCCTGATTCTTTTTTATCCGATTGACAGGGTGCGATTCTTCGCAGTATGACTTCGTGAAATAAATGACAAGGAGGAATGACGTGAATATACTCATCTTCGGCCCCAACGGTAGCGGTAAGGGAACACAGGGTTCTCTGGTTAAGCAGAAATACAATCTGGCCCACATCGAATCCGGTGCCATCTTCCGCGAACACATCGGCGGTGGTACGGAGCTTGGTAAAAAAGCCAAGGAATACATCGATCGCGGCGATCTGGTCCCCGACGAAATCACCATTCCCATGGTTCTTGAAACGCTCAAGAGCAAGGGTGCCAACGGCTGGCTGCTGGACGGCTTTCCCCGTAACATGGTGCAGGCTGAAAAGCTGTGGGACGCGCTGCAGGCCGAAAACATGAAACTTGACTACGTCATCGAAATCCTGCTGCCCCGCGAAGTGGCCAAAAACCGCATCATGGGCCGCCGTCTGTGTGTCAACGACAACAACCACCCCAACAATATTTTCATCGACGCCATCAAGCCCGAAGGCGACAAGTGCCGCGTATGTGGCGGCGCGCTGAGCAGCCGTGCTGATGATCAGGACGAAGGTGCCATTAACAAGCGTCATGACATCTACTACAACACCGAAGACGGCACTCTGGCCGCTGCCTACTTCTACAAAGACCTCGCAGCCAAAGGCGCCACCAAATACATTGAACTGAACGGCGAAGGCGACATCAACTCCATCAAGGAAACCTTGCTGGCCCAGCTCGCCTAGTCTGATCTCTTCCGCCACAAAAAGGCCCCCGCTGAAAGCGGGGGCCTTTTCTTATGCATAACGCACCGACAGCAAGCAGGCGGTACATGTTCTGCGCGCGTGTACCTTCCGCACCACTGCCAGCGCCAACGGCCGGTTACTTGCGCCAGAACTCAGGCACAAAAAGGATGAAAACAGTATAGATTTCCAGTCTGCCCAGCAGCATGCACAGTGTCAGCACCCACTTGGCAGCCTGAGGCAGGTGGGCAAAATTCTCGGCGGGACCTACGGACCCCAGTCCCGGGCCGATATTGCCTATGCAGGCCGCCGTGGCGGAAAAGGCCGTCAGCACATCAACCCCCATAGCTGCTATGAGCGTGGATGACAGTACAAACAACCCGATATACAGAACAAAAAATCCCAGCACACCGGAAAGTACCTCTGCCCGCACAATGCGGTTGCCCAGCTTGACATAAGATACCGAGTGCGGATGGATCAGTCTGAAAATTTCATGATATGCCTGCTTGAGCAACAACAGCACTCTCATACATTTAATGCCGCCGCCGGTGGACCCTGCACACCCGCCAAGAAACGTCAGAAACAGCAATACTGCCATGGTTACGGGCGCCCACTGTTCATAATCCGCCGTGGCAAACCCGGTTGTTGTACAGATGGAAACAACCTGAAAAGCCGCATGACGCAATGCTTCAAGAAAACTGTCGTACTCTGTGCCATATACGGCCAGTGCAACCACAGCCGTACTGACAAGCACCACGACCGTATAAAAACGAAATTCCGCATCCTTGAGAAAAGCCCCGGGCTCTCCCAGCAGCAGACGGAAATGCAGAGAAAAATTAACACCCGCAATGAACATGAATATAATGATGACGGTCTGCAGGTATCCGCTGTCGTAGTGCCCCACAGAAGCATTCTTGGTTGAAAAACCGCCCGTGGCCATGGTGCCGAATGTATGGCAGATGGAGTCGAACACATCCATTCCCCCGAAATACAGCAACACAGCCTGCAGCACGGAAAAAAGCAGATAGACCTTCCACAGAGCCATGGCTGTATCTTTGATGCGGGGCTTGAGCTTGTCAGGCACAGGGCCGGGCACTTCGGCTTTGTACAGCTGCATGCCCCCCACGCCGAGAAAAGGCAGAATGGCAAGTGAAAGCACAATAATACCCATGCCCCCAAGCCAATGGGTGAGGCTACGCCACATAAGCAGACCGCGGGGGACTATTTCGATATCAGTCAGCACCGTGGAGCCGGTGGTGGTAAAGCCAGAAACGGATTCGAAAAGCGCGTCGGTAAATCCCAGCATGCCGCCGAACCAGAAAGGAAGCGCTCCGGCAATACCCGCCCCTATCCACCCCAGAGCCACAATAGCCATGCCTTCTCTGTGGTTCAGCAGGGTTTTGGTCCGCTCACGGAAAACGGCAATCAGGCAGCCGCCCGCAATCACTGTTATCCCCATGGAGTACAAAAGCGGCAATATACTTTCATCCTGATAGTATACGCCGAACATCAGCGGAAAAATCATGGTAAGTCCAACGGAGCAAAGCAACGCCCCGATGACATACAATGTATAGCCGATACGCATTACAAGCCGCCTAGTACGCCTTGAGCTTGACCATAAGAGCCTGCTCAACATCGGAAACCGCCTGACGTGTGGAAAGAATCAGGATGCGGTCCTGCGGCTCGATAACAGTGTCGCCGCTGGGGATGACGACCTCGGTGCCGCGCACCAGAGCCAGCACCAGCGCTCCCTTGGGAAAGCTCAGCTTATGGATGGGTCTGCCCACAATATCTGACTGCGCTTCCGCCAGCGCCTCCATCACTTCAGCCTCTTCCCCGCGGATGGCTACTGAAGAAAGCACCTTTCCTTTGCGGATATAATGCAGAATGCTGTTCACGGCTGACAGACGCGGGCTGACCGAATGCTCGATGCCGATGGCGCGGACAAGCGGCTGGTAAGCCACCTTGTTGATGCGCGCAACGGTTTTGCGCACGCCCATATTCTTTGCCAGCAGTGAGCAGAGAATATTGGTCTCTTCATCAGAAGTCAGACACACAACGGCATCCATGGTTCCGGCGTTTTCTTCACGCAGCAGATCCTGATCGGTGCCGTCACCGTGCAGAACAATGGTCGAGTTCAGCTTTTCTGCCAGCACAGCACAGCGTTCCTCATCGCGGTCGACAAGTTTGGTATGATAACCTTTACGCTCGAAAAGCGTGGCAAGACGCATACCTATGTTTCCACCACCCACAATAAGAGCACTCCGGATAGGGTCTTCCAGAGCGGCAACCACATTGCGGACCGATTCCAGGCTGGATTCGGTGCAGACAAAGTAGACCACGTCGTCTGCTCTGATTTCATCCATACCGGTAGGAATTATCAGCTCATCATTGCGCACTATGGCCGCAATGATCACATCGCCGTCGGAAATCACCGTCCGGAAATTCATCAGCCGCACACCGACAAGAGGTCCGGAACATATACGCATGCCCACCATGCGGATGCGTCCGTCGGCAAACTCGCTGTAATCAACGGCTCCCGGCAACGAAAGCAGCCGGTCGATGTTTTTTACCACTTCCACTTCAGGATTGATGATCATGCTTATATTAAGAATATCCTGAGCCAGAGCATCGCGGTACAGCGTATATTCTTCATTGCGTATGCGGGCCAGCTTGGTAGAAGCAGGCGAAATAATATTGGCGAACAGACATGCTATGATATTGATCTCGTCACTGTCTGTCACCGCCAGAATAATATCGGCATCTTCTGCACCGGCGTCGTGCAGCACCACGGGGCTGGACCCCGACCCCCTGATGGTCTGTACATCAAGCGCCTCGGCCACCCTGCGCAGGGCTTCGGGCTGCTGGTCCACCACCACAACCTGTTTATTCTCACGGGTCAGCCTGTGGGCTATGTGGTAGCCCACCTCACCCGCGCCGATAATAATAACCTTGAGCTGTTCAGCTTTCGGTTCTTTACGAAACAAACGCATTGTGCAATCCGTTCTCAAAAGATGAAACCAGAGGGACGCATCTGCCGGTCAACCATGGTCACTAGCAAAAGGACGGGGCCTGTTCAACCGCTATAACATGCCGTCAGCATTTACCAACATGCACAGTGGTGCGCGGGGCGCCCGGCAGAACAAAAAAGCCCGCCACCGAAGTGACGGGCAATACTAACTAGAGCAACAATACGATATTACTCGATTCCGTCCACAGCCTTGCTGAGACGGGAAATCTTACGGGCGGCGTTCTTCCAGTGAATAACGCCCTTGCTGGAAGCCTTATCCAGCACGGACATAGCGTCGGTCAGTTTTGCCTGAGCCTGCTCTTTATCCTTTTCCGTAACAGCTGTGCGAACGGCTTTGATAGCGTTCTTGATACGGGTTTTGACAGCGCGGTTACGTGCGGCTCTTTTGACACTCTGCTTATGCCGCTTAATGGCAGACTTATGGTTAGCCAAGGGACTCCCTCCAAAAAAAAGGCTTCTATGTGAAAAATTATATTTGACCTACTGGAACACTGGGGAACGAGTCATTTACAGTCAAGGCCGGACTCTTGTCAACCCTGACAGACTATTTTTTCCCGGCTGTTCCGGCAATTTTTTGCCTTGCCACCGTTACATCTGCAATGCACCGAAATCAGCAAGACGCCCAAGACGCTGCACAAGAGACTGCAGCAGATTCAACCTGTTACGTCTGATATGCGGATCTTCGCACATGACCATGACGCTGTCAAAAAAAGCATCCACGGCCGGACGAAGCACACCCAGCAGACCAAACAGCGCATGGTAATCATCCGCGGCCCACCGTGCTTCAAAATCAGGGGCGATGTCTTCCAGCGCACCGGCCAGCGCCTTTTCAGCTTCGTCCTCAAACAACGAAGCATCGTAGCAACCATCCAGTCCGCCGTCTTCCTCCTGCCCCTGCTTGCGGATAATATTCGCCGCACGCTTGAATGTAAGCACCGCCTGACCGAATTCTGCAGATTTGCTGAAACGGTCCAGAGCCTCCAGCCGGGCACCTGCGGCCCACACATCGTCGGCACCGGCATGCAGCGCGGCTTCCACAAGAAGCGTTTCATGCCCTTGTGACACAAACAGGTTTTTCAGACGCAACACAAAGAATTCATGCAGCTTTTCGGCTGCCTGCTCAGGTTCCAGCTTCCATTGACGTTCACCGTAGCCTTCCTGCGCGTATCTGAAAAGCTCGCGTACATCGAAACGAAGACCTTTTTCCAGCATAATACGCGCAATACCCAGCGCACAACGCCGCAATGCATACGGATCGGCCGCACCTGTAGGAATCATGGACAGTCCGAAACAGCCAGCCAGCGTATCAGCCTTGTCAGCTATGGAAAGCAGCGCACCGCACAAAGAATCAGGAACAGGGCTTTCGGGACCGGCCGGCAGGTACTGCTCGCTGACAGCCTGGGCGACAATCTCGTCCTCTCCTTTCCGGCGTGCGTAAATGCCGCCCATGATCCCCTGCAGCGAATCAAACTCGTACACCATTTCCGAGACAAGATCAGCCTTGGACAACCGGCCTGCACGGGCGGCCTGTTCCTGAATATCAGGAGCCACGGCGGCAGCCAGCCAGCGGCACAGCCTTTCCAGACGGCGCGTTTTGTCACCCATGCTGCCCAGCGGAGCAAGAAAGATGACGTTGTCCAGCTTGGCAAGCCAGCTGTCAAAATCGGAAGCAAGGTCCGCCTTCCAGAAGAAACGGGCATCTTCAAGACGTGCACGCAACACCCGCTCCCAGCCTTTTTTAACCAGCGCGGAATTCTGCGGCGTCATGTTGAGCACAGTCAGAAAGTGCGGCATCAGGCTGCCATCGGCAGCGGCAACGCCAAAGCTCTTCTGATGGCTTTCCATACTGGTCAGCAGAACCTCTGCCGGCAGTTCCAGAAAAGATGGATCAAAATCTCCCAGACAGGGAACAGGATGCTCGCAAAGGCCCTGTACTTCGTCCAGCAGGGAGTCTTTCCAGAGGATACGGCCACCGGCCTGTGCGGCAAGGGCGTCTCCACCTTCTACGGTCACGCGGCGCCGGTCGGCAGCGCACAAGGTGACATGGCACTTATCGCGCACGGTACCGGCATAGGCGTCTGCTCCGGAAACCTCAAAAGGCCCCGGACCATGAACCCTGTGCCCACAGGTTTCGTTGCCGGAAACAATCCCCGCCACTGTGAACGGTACTACTTCACTGTCAAAGAGGGCCAGCACCCAGCGCAGAGGACGGCCGAACGTAAAATCGCCGCTCCCCCACTTCATTTTTTTAGGGAAAGGTAAAGCTGCAATGATCTCAGGGGCCACCTCTGACAGAATTTCCTGTACGGGACGGCCGCCGGTTTTCTTGCGCACCGCAAGGTATTCACCTTTATCGGTGGTCAGCGTGAAAAGCTCGTCCAGCTCAGCGCCCTGCGTTCTGGCAAATCCTTCGGCCGCCTTGGTAGGCCGGCCTTGTGCGTCAAAAGCTATACGCACGGGCGGACCGGAAACTACTTCTTCAGCTTCGCGCTGCACGGCATCAATATTTTCAATGGTCAGAGCCAGCCTGCGCGGGGTTGACTGCACATTCAGAGTACCGAATTCCACATTGGCTGCTGCAAGCGCAGCCTCAAACCGCGAAGCAATCTCCTGCTCCAGTCCGGAAAGGAAACGGGCAGGCAGTTCTTCTGTTCCAATCTCCATCACGAAAACAGACATATATGACTCCCCTATCCTTTCCTGATTCCGGTATTGAGCATGGGATAGCCCATTTCCTCACGCTGTGCGGCATACAGCCGCGCCACGGAAGAAGCAAGCACACGCACTCTGCCGATATACCCCGTTCGTTCCGTAATGGAAATCGCTCCGCGAGCATCCAGCAGGTTGAACGTATGCGAGCACTTGAGGCAATAGTCATACGCAGGCCAGAGAAGCTGCTTTTCACACAGGCGGGTGCATTCGCGCTCGTACGCATTGAAAAGTTCCAGCAGCATGCCCGCATCACTTTCTTCGAAATTGTAACGGGACATTTCTACTTCGTTCCGATGGTAGATATGCCCGTATGTCACAGTGTCATTCCACATCAGGTCATAGACCGACTCTTTTTCCTGCAGATACATGCACAGCCGCTCAAGACCGTAGGTAATCTCGACACTTGTCGGGCTTAGATCAATGCCGCCGACCTGCTGAAAATACGTGAACTGAGTGACTTCCATACCATTGAGCCAGACTTCCCAGCCGAGCCCCCATGCCCCGAGCGTCGGCGATTCCCAGTCATCTTCCACAAACCGGATGTCGTGTTCTGCGGGGTTGATGCCAAGAGCGCGCAGGCTGTCGATATAAATCTCCTGCACATTGTCGGGAGAAGGTTTGAGAATGACCTGAAACTGAAAATAATGCTGCAGGCGGTTGGGATTTTCTCCGTAGCGGCCGTCCGTGGGACGTCTGGATGGTTCCACATACGCCACATTCCACGGTTCGGGGCCGATCACGCGAAGAAAGGTGGCAGGGTTGAACGTCCCCGCACCACATTCGCTGTCAAAAGGCTGCTGTATGGCACAGCCTCTGCGGGCCCAGAAATTCTGCAGCGTAAGAATAACGTCTTGAAAGTTCATATTTTCCCCTAAATCACTATAAATAGTACACCATCCGGCCGGAACGGTCCGTCCCGTCATATTCTGCGGAACCGGCCCTTATCCCAGACAAGGCCTACATGGTATTGAATAAACGCATCAACAGCGCGGCCCCACTGCTTCCACCCTTCGGGTGACAGCGGAATATCAGTCCACATGAGCGGGGGATTCTCCTGCACAAATCGAACGGCGTCAAGGGTTTCAGCGGACATCATAAAACCGCCGCCGGACGCGCCCCCGTGTGCCGAACACTCAAACACACCTTCACGGGGCAAAAAGCGGACACCGGCAACATCTTTCAGCCGCATGCCGCAGCGCGCACAACGGACAGGATCAATGCGATAGCCCTGATCAAAAGCCAGCCGCCCCCGAAAAAGCACCGGAAAAATTTCCGGCACCACATCGGCCGTTTCCAGCAATTCCAGCATGCCGCACGTCAGATCATACGCATCGGCAGCACCCTCAGGCCCTACTCCCATGGCTTCCACAAACTTGATGCAGTTGGCAGCCACACCGGTACGGCCCCAGTCGGAGCGCAAACGGACAGGGCCGTTGAGCAGAGTCCCTTCGTCCAGACACAGATATGTACGCCGCTTGTCACTGGAAACCTTTACCAGCACATGGTTGAGCGCATCAAGACACCCGCAGAAACGTCTGCGGCTGCGGCACCCGCCAAAAGCAAACGCAGTAATCACGCCTCTTGAGGGAGACAAAAAGCGGACCCATAAGTCCGCTTCCCGAAATCTGCCGGTGCGGAGCACCAGCGCTTTTTCCGTAAAATCCATATCCCTCTTGCCGGTAACGGCTATGGAAACTGCAACGTAACCACATCTCCGGGTGCGGCTTCCACCGGAACGGCACGCCCGTTCAGCTTCACGTCCACTCCGCCGCCATTGCCCAGCTTGACAGAAAGCGACTTGTCAAACCGGAACACCACCGCCTGACCGGCCCGCAAAAAAAGCTCTTGATCTCTCACATCATCCATGCGGGCCTCTATCCAGCAGTCGAGGCGGGCCTCGACCCGCAGTTGCTGCTCACCTGCGG
This sequence comes from Oleidesulfovibrio alaskensis DSM 16109, assembly GCF_000482745.1. NCBI lineage: Bacteria > Pseudomonadati > Thermodesulfobacteriota > Desulfovibrionia > Desulfovibrionales > Desulfovibrionaceae > Oleidesulfovibrio > Oleidesulfovibrio alaskensis. The sequence continues at coordinate 36,823 of NZ_AXWQ01000004.1, forward strand.
CTGCGGCTTTTTTCTGACCGGCCACAGGGGCCTGTTCTGCCTGCGGAACAGGAACTGCCGGAACAGGCGGGGCAACGGGGGCTTTTTGCGGCACAGGCTGCTGTGCTGTCTGTGCACCGGTGCCGGCGGTGTCTGCCGCAACGGCCATTTCTGCAGGCGCCGGAGCAACGATACGGGATGCCGCACCGGAAGAGGCCTTGCCGGTTTCGTTCACAGGCTCGGCTGATTCCGCGGCATTGCCCTGCACAGAGGTGGCGTTGCCTTCAGCCGCGGACGGCGTGGAAACCGCAGGCACCGCAGCAGCCGGCACAGACGACCCGTTGCTCTGCACGGTATCGCTCCGCTGCTGTTTTTCGGCAACCACAGGAGCCACCAGATAACGGTACGCCAGGTAACCGCCTGCGGCAAGCAACACCACAACAAGCAATCCGGCCACCAGCGGAGCGGTTCTGCGCCGCGGTTTTACCACCAGCTTGGGCGGCGGCAGCACGGGATCATCGTCACTGTCGTCCACAAATTCCTGTTCAACGACTGAACGCACCAGTTCGGCATCAAACTCCAGCAAACGGGCATAGGTTTTGACAAACCCCTTGGCATACACGGGGTGAGGAAAACTGTCGTTGCGGCCCTCCTCAATGGAGGAAATGATTCTTGCGGCGATCTTGGTGCGTTTTTCCGCATCCTTCAAAGACATGCCGCGGGCTTCACGCGCCTGCCGCAGCGCCTGTCCCAATTCTTTCAAGGTCATCAGCGTCTCCTTGACTAGAGGCGGATATCAACCACCGCACGTTCACGCAGCTTTCGTGTATATTCTTCGAAACGCTCTTTAAGCATGGGTTCACGCAGCTTAGCTTCAATTTCATCGGCCACTTCGTCCACGGGGCGGACAGTGCCTTCAATCACTTCGTCCACATGCAGATAGGCCGCACGGCCGTCATACTCAATCGGGCGACTGAGGCCCCCTGCGGCCACACCTTCAAGAGCCTGCTTCCACTGGCTCACCAGCGAACTCCAGTCCAGCTTGCCTATGGCACCGCCGCTGCTGGCTGCAGGGCCCACAGAATATTTCTTCACCGCATCGGCAAAGCTGATATTCCCCTCGCGGATATCGCGCAGCACAGGTTCCGGATCTGCCGTGGGGGCAAATACAAGCAGGCTAAGACTGATGGATTTATCCTGCATATATTCGTTTTTATGCTCTTCGTAATACGCTTCAATATCCTGACGGGTCACAACGACCTTTCTGCTGACCATAAAGGAAAGCAGCTTCTGACGCATGATATTGTTGCGGATAAGCCCCCGGTAAAAATCAAGATCCTGACCTTCGGACTTCAGCTGAGCCACCAGCTGATCTTCGGTTATCTGCATGCGGGCCAGCAGCGAACGCAGTTCATTATCCACGGCGGCATCGTCTGCCCCCAGATTATAGCGTTCAGCTTCCTGCACCATCAACCTGTCCACGATCATGTCTTCAAGAGTCTCGGACTCAATCTTTTTTATGGCGGCCGCATCCGCAGGATCAAGGGCACTGAGGCCGGCACGGTGCAGCTTGGAAGCGGCACGGGCCTGCAGGTCGTATTGTGTGATTATCTCACCGTTCACAACGGCAACAATTTTATTGATTACCGTTTCCGCCCCGGCACCGGCGACAAACACCGCAAGGGCAGAAACAGTCAAAACGCCGAGCTTGAGTAGACGCAGCAAGAAACCCTCCTGAACAGCCCGCACAACGGGCCAGTTGGTAAGATGCATATAATCTGTGGGATGTAATATCTTTTAATCAGCATTGCAACGAGCGCCGGAAAACACCTGCCCGTCAAGGGCCGCGTCAGCTTGCCCCCGTGGCATTGAACGCTTCCGGAGCGGCAGGCTCCTCCGGCTCCGGCGCCAGTTCCGGAACAGGAGTCTCATCTTCGCCGGGGCGAAGCAACAGGTCAGAAACTTTCACCTCCGCGCTCTCCAGACGTTTTTCCAGCCATTGAGCATAGACCTGCTGCATTTTCTCCTCGATAAGCAGACGCTCGATGATGGGATAGGCCTGAGACGGACCGAGAACTTTTTCCGGCAGCAGCCCCAGCATGATAAAAGCCTCATAGCCAGCTTCGCCGTTAAGCACAGGTGAAGCCTGCCCGTCTTCAAGCTTGGCCAGCAGCTGCTTCCATGTGCCGTGAACCCGGTCTTCTCGCATTTTCAGCTCCCGGACCGAAAGCTGGCTGAAGCTGCCGAGCACCTCTGCCCGGTCCTTACCTTCTGTCAACAAATCGCGGGCCTTTTCCACAGTGCCTCTGTCCGGTCCGGAAATGTACAGAAAATTAATTCTTTCCGGCAGGTAAAAATCGCTCAGATGCGCTTTGTAATAATCTTCAGCTTCTTCAAAACTCAAAGAAATCGCAGGCCGCAGAATTTCGGAACGGAACTTTTCGCGCTGCAGATGCTGCCGCAGCATATACCGCCATGTGGCAAGGTCTATGTAATCTTCGACAAGCACTTTTTCAAACTCACCGGGGGGGTAGTCGGCCCGCACCTCTTCCTCGGCTTTCAGCACCTCTTCATCTGTCACGTCCAGTCCGGATTTTTCCAGATCCTGCTCCACAAGGCGCTGTACAATAAGTCCGGCAAGCGCACTGCCGTAGTCCTTGCGCAACTGATCGACGGAAGGGACCATGGCGCCGCTCCAGCTCAGATGATCCAGATCATAGCGGGCTTCCAGCTCCTGAAGATACACAGGGCTGCCGTTAACCGTGGCCACCACGCCCTGCTGTTCCACATCGTCTTTGCAGCCGGCTGCTGCCATAATCACACATGCAGCCACCACGGCCGCAATCTGTCTGCGCATATCCATCCCGATTGGTTTTAGCTACTGTGCCCGCAGCAATTCAAGTTCCGACTGCAGGGCAGAAAGCCGGTCTTCAAAAGCGGAACCTTCCGGCAGCTGGATTTCCATGATGGCAGGCGGCACCAGACGTGCCCTGCCTGCCCTTTCTGCAACCCAGCCCACCAGTGTGGCAGGAGAAACCGCTCCGGCGTTTTCCGCCCAGGTCAGCCTCACCTTATCCGCAAAAATATCAGCCTTCTGCACATCAAGAGTACCCAGATAACGCTTGAGGCGCAGTATTCCCAGAAAAGCCTGAAGCTCCTGCGGAAAATGACCGAACCTGTCCCGCATTTCCAGCTCGATGCTTTCCTGCGCAGCACCGTCCGCTGCCGAAGAAAGAGCCTTGTAATATTTCAGACGCTCTCTTCCATCGTCCATATAGCCTTCGGGAATATGAGCCGTAATGCCTATGTTAAGCTCGGTCTGCACATCATCGCGCACCGGCTCACCCTTCAGGCGGGCCACTTCTTCTTCAAGCATTTCAAGATACATGTCCAGACCGATCTTGACCATGTGTCCGGACTGCACCTCGCCAAGAATATTACCGGCCCCACGCAGACGCAGGTCTTCCATGGCGACCTGAAAACCGGCCCCCAGATAATCCATTTCAAGTATTATTTTCAGGCGCTTGCGTGCAAGTTCCGGCACACCGTCCACATCCGGCACAACAAAGACAGCATGAGCCTGCCGGTCGGAGCGGCCCACCCTGCCGCGCAACTGATACAGCTGTCCCAGACCGAACATCTGCGCCTGATCCACCACAAGCGTGTTGGCACGGGGAAAATCCAGCCCCGATTCCACAATGGCGGTACAGACAAGAACGTCCAGTTCCGCATGCCAGAACTTGTGCATGGTTTCTTCCAGCGCCTTTTCCGACATCTGGCCGTGGGCCATACCCACGCGGGCGTCAGGAACAAGCGACCGGACATACTCGGCCACACGCTCAAGTCCCTGCACCCTGTTGTGCACCCAGAAAACCTGCCCCTCGCGCTGCAGTTCGCGCAGCAGAACCTCGCGCAGAATATCAGGGTCCCGGTCTATGAGAGCGGTCTTTACGGGCTTGCGCTCCGGCGGAGCCGTTTCAATGACGCTCAGCTCACGGATGCCCGACATGGACAGCTGCAGAGTCCGCGGAATAGGAGTTGCAGTCAGGGTAAGCACATCCACGTTCCTGCGCATTTTCTTCAGGCGTTCCTTATGCCGCACGCCGAACCGCTGTTCTTCATCCAGAATAAGCAGGCTCAGATTCGGCAGGATGACATCATCAGACAAAATCCTGTGCGTACCGATCAGAATGTCAATCTGCCCGCGTTCACACGCGGCCAGCACTTCCTTCTGACGCTGACGTGAAACAAACCGGCTGAGCATACCCACATTGACGGGAAACTGCCCGAGGCGGCTCCGGAATGTCTGGAAATGCTGTTCCGCCAGCACGGTGGTGGGGCACAGCAGAGCCACCTGTTTTCCGTCCATGGCGGCGCGGAATGCCGCCCGCAGTGCGACCTCCGTCTTGCCGAAGCCCACATCGCCGCATACAAGTCTGTCCATGGGTTCAGCACGTTCCATATCATCAAGAACGTCCTCGATGGCCCGCGCCTGATCAGGAGTCTCCTCAAACCCGAACGATGCCTCGAACTCGCGGTACATGTCGTTTACGGGAGAATAACGGTATCCTTTTGCAACCTTGCGCCACGCATACATCTCCACCAGATCATGCGCGATCCTCTCGATGGCTTTACGGGCTTTGGACTTGCTGGCGCTCCAGCCGGCACCGCCCAGCTTGTCCAGCGAAGGTGCCGTACCGTCAGGCCCCTTGAACCGCTGAACCAGAGAAAGTCTGTCCACAGGCAGGTACAGCTTGTCATCACCGGCATAACGGAGCAGAAGGTAATCGTTTGAGACGCCCCCCAGATCCATTCGCAGCAAGCCCTCGAAACGGGCGACGCCGTAATCGCGGTGAACCAGCATGGCCCCCGCCTCAAGGTCGTCGTAGGATTTCAACCCCGCAAAAGCGCCGGACCGCACCCTCTGCTGCCGTGTACGCGGCTGCAGCACATCTTCGCCCAGCACAACCGAGTTATCCCACTGCAGTTCAGCCCCCTTGCGGAAAGCCGACACAAGAGCAAAAACACCAGCGGTGCTTTTGTCATACCGCAGATACGGACTGATGCCGTCCTGCTGGGCCAGTGAAAGAAATTTGGCCCTGCTGCGCGCCGAACCGAAACTCAGAACAGTCTGGCGTCTGGTGCGGCTCCATTCCTTGAGAGCTTCAATAAGTGTCTGCCACGGCCGGTCGCTCTGCTCTTTTTCGTAAAAAAGATCCTGAAAGACCTCATACCCGCGTTCCGGCAGGTTTTCTCCCTTCTGCTCCACTCCCATGACCAGTTCTTCAAAGTACACACGCACTGTCTGCCCGAACAAAGCGGTGACGTCTTCCGCCTCACGGATGGTCATGGCCGCAGGCTGATGAATGCCGTACTCCCGCTCCTGCTGGTCGGAAAAATCATCCCATGTTCTGGCAGACTGCTTGAGTGCTTCGGCCACATCCCTTTCAGCAGGCAGAATATAGACCGCATCGGGCGGCAGCCAGCGCTCCAGAAAAACGGCATCCTGATAGTATACCCCCGGCAGTAGCGTTGCACGGGCCTCTCCTGCGGCCACATCAAGCGCTGCAGGCGCACCGTCCGGCAGCAGGCCGGACTCGGCAGCCCGCTGCCAGAAGCTGCGGGCCTCGGCACGGGGTGCGCCTTCCAGCACCACCGGCGCAGTGGGAATAAGAGTCACCTCCGCAAGATTGCCTTTTGACCTCTGGCTTGAAGGATCAAAAAGACGGATTTCTTCCAGAGTGTCGCCGAAAAAGTCCAGCCGTACCGGTTTGGCATAGCCCGGCGGAAAAATATCCAGAATATCCCCGCGCAACGCTATTTCTCCGGGCTGGGTGACATATGCGGTGCGCGTGTATCCCCACTCCACAGCCTGTTCCATGACCAGCCCGGGGGACATGTCCTCGCCGGTCGAAAGAACCAGCTGATGCTTATCAAAAAGGGAAGGAGGAGGAAGCTTGGGAATGAAATTATCAAGCGATACTATGACCGCCTGCGGCATGTGCCGCCTGTTGAGCGCATACAGGCTGGCCATGCGTGCTGCCCACGCAGTACGTCCGGGGCTGCCCGCCGGATGCTGGGGAATAATAATCCAGCGACGCTCCCACGCGGGTACCGTCAGACTCACGTCCTCCGACGATTCGTCCGGCGAAAAGAGCGTTGCCAGCGCCCTGAGCTCTGCCAGCTCATCAGCATTGCGGGCAACCAGCACAACACTCCGGCCCTGATCAATCAGTTCCTTTGCCAGTCTGGCACGGGTCGCAGGGCCGCTGCGGGCCACATGCAGGCTGTGCGCCGCACCGCCGCCCAGCCTTTTCGCTATTTCTTCAAACTGCACAGTGAATCCGTAAAAAAAAGTACGTCAACAAGCAAAAGCCGCCACCCCGCTGACGGGTTGATGGCGGCTTCAGCAAACGCGACAAGGCAGGCTACAGCGTGCCAAGTGCGCTCATATCTTCGTGTGATAGCAACCGGTCGAGATCGAGCAGAATCAGAAGCCTGTCCTGCAGCTTGCCCACACCGCTTATGTAATCCGATTCCATACCTGCAACCACCGGTGGCGGCGGTTCGACCGTTCCGGCCGGAATACGCAGGACTTCGGAAACCGAATCCACAATAAAGCCCACGATCATGTTATTTATCTCAATAACAATAATACGCGTATGCTTGTCATGCTTTTTGGAATCAAGTCCGAATCTGCGACGCAGGTCAATAATGGGAATGACCTTGCCGCGCAGATTGATGACACCTTCGACAAACTCGGGAGCCCGGGGTACTTTAGTGATCTCCATGGTACGGATAATTTCCTGTACCTTGAGGATCTCGACGCCGAACTCTTCTTCGCCGATACTGAATGTCACCAGCTGCAACAGCTCGTCATCCTGCTTTCTCTGAGTCTCATTCATGCTGACAACTCCTTTGTCAAATCCGTGACCGGATCTGCTCCTGCCGCAGGGCAAGAATCACTTGCATAATTGTGAACCAAAACAAGAGCGTTGGCAACCCATGCCGGTTATAAGACAGTCGGGGAAGCACACCCCGCAGTCTCCTACAAAATGGTTGTAAAACGATTCGCGGTCGCGTAAAAGGATTTTTACCTGTTTATAACCGGCAGCCGCCTAACACCGCGCCACGGAGCACTTCTCAATGGCTCACATTTTTCCGTATCCCGATGATGTCCCGCTGAACGTTCAGATCAAGTCCTTGGGAGACGAAGAATTACTGGATTTCTGGGAAGAGACGCAGTTCCTTGAAAAAGTATTTCAGGAAGAAATAATACCCGTTCCGCAGCACTCATTTGAATACGAAAAGCTTATTCTGCAGGAACTGCAGCTGCGTTCATGCAGGCGCTGTCTTGCCGAACGCCGGTTTTAGAACATTTTTTGTCCGGCACCGCAAATTGTGCTGCTCTGACCAAAAGAGAAAAGCCCCGCGCAAGCGGGGCTTTTTTTTTACAATACTGCTTTGCAAATGAAGATCATTTGCCGGAGGGCCGCCCCACGCAGAAGTAGGCGAAGCCTTCCTTCGCCATAAATTCAGGCGAATACAGGTTTCTGCCGTCAAACAATATGGGCGCGGTAAGTGACTTGCGTACGCGGCCGAAATCAGGATTACGGAACTGATTCCACTCGGTGACCACCAGCAGAGCCTGCGCGCCTTCCACAGCTTCGTACTGTTCATCCACAATGGTAACCAGAGGATTATCGGCCAGCAGTGCACGTGCATTGTCGGCAGCCACGGGGTCGTATGCCTGAACCTTCATGCCCTGCGCGGTAAGTTCCTGTATTATAGTCAGGGCTGCCGCTTCGCGCATGTCATCAGTATTGGCCTTGAATGCCAGCCCCCACAAGGCGATGGTCTTGCCCTGCACTCCGCCCTGCGGGGCAAAGTATTCCAGAATCCGCTCAGCCATGTGTTTTTTCTGCCGGTAGTTCACATCCTCCACAGCTTCCAGCAACTGGGGTCTGAATCCGTACTCCCGTGCGGTATGGATGAGTGCCTTGACGTCTTTGGGGAAGCAGGAACCGCCGTAGCCCACTCCCGGATAAATAAAATGGTAGCCGATACGGTGGTCTGAACCTATCCCCGTACGCACGTCGCGCACATCTGCCCCCACACGCTCGCACAGCGTGGCGATCTCGTTAATGAACGAAATTTTGGTGGCAAGCATGCAGTTGGCCGCATATTTGGTCATTTCAGCACTGCGCACGCCCATAACAATAAGCTTTTCACGACTGCGGGCAAACGGCGCATACAGCTGCTTAAGGTATTCTGCCGTTTCGGCGCTGTCGGTTCCCACCACCACCCGGTCAGGCTTCATGAAATCGTTGACCGCATCGCCTTCCTTGAGGAACTCGGGGTTGGAAACCACGTCGAACGGAATGTCCACCCCGCGCTTTTCCAGTTCCGCGGCGATAATGGCGCGAACCTTGTCAGCGGTACCCACGGGTACTGTGGATTTATCAACCACTATTTTTCTGTCAGTCATGCCGGCGCCCACCTGACGGGCCACCTGTTCCACAAATCCAAGGTCGCAGGAGCCGTCATCGCGGGAGGGGGTACCCACAGTGATGAACACGAAAAGCGAGTCCTTCAACCCGTCTTCAAGACTGGTGGTAAACTGCAGGCGCCCCTCTGCGTAGTTGCGGCGTACAAGTTCTTCCAGTCCCGGCTCGTAAATATGCACCTTGCCGGCTTTCAGCGTTTCGACCACCTCGGGATTCACGTCCACGCAACGGACGGTATTACCCATTTCAGCAAAGCAGGCGGCGCTGACAAGTCCTACATAGCCAGTACCGACAATACAAACGTTCATTATGATATCCTTATAGCGTTGAGTATGCTTCCTTGATCAGTTTTCTGCACGATTCAGTTACTCACAACCCCCAAAAACGTCAATGCCTGGCGGGCGGCCCCGTTTTTTTGAAGACGGATGCTTGACTTTCCGGCAGGCTCTTCTGAGAGTGCAAAAAAATATTCAGGAGACTGACATGCCTGTGCTTGTTGTTAATGTTGATCATGTTGCCACCCTGCGCCAGCAGCGCATGGGAAAAGAACCGGAACCGGTCACCGCAGCCCATCTGGCTGAACTGGCCGGAGCCCGCGGAATAATAGTACATCTGCGTGAAGACAGACGGCACATTCAGGACAGGGATGTGGAGATGATAGCGGCCACCCTGAACACGCGCATGCATCTGGAAATGGCCGGCACCCCCGAAATGCGCGAAATTGCCCTGCGTATCAACCCCCATATTGTCTGTCTGGTTCCGGAAAAAAGAGAAGAACTGACAACCGAAGGCGGACTGGTTGTGGCCGGACGCGAAAAAGAGCTTGCAGCCTACCTTGCCCCCATACATGCCAGAGGCATACGCTCCAGCCTGTTCATAGAGGCAGACCCCGCGCAGATACGTGCCGCGCGTAATGTCGGTTCGGAGTATGTGGAACTGCACACCGGACACTTTGCCGACGCAGCCACTCAGGACGAGATGCGCCGGGAGCGTGATAAAATCGTACGCGGCGTTGAACTGGCCCGCACGCTCGGGCTCAAGGTTAATCTGGGTCATGGACTAAACTACACCAACATCTACGAATTCAAGAACGTTTCCGGAATCAGCGAATACTCCATCGGGCATTCCATTGTTTCCAGAGCTGTGCTGACAGGCATGGAAAAAGCCGTGGCACAGATGGCGGCCATCATAGCCACGTTCAGCGAATAGCCCTTCACCGCGGAAACAGGCATGATTTTAGGAACAGGACTGGACCTGACCGAACTCGGACGCATACGCGCCGCCCTTGAAAGGCAGCCTGAAAGGTTTCCGCGCCGCATTCTGCATGATTCTGAACTTGCGGCCATGCCACGTCTGTCCGTCGCGTGGCTGGCCGCACGTTTTGCCGCCAAAGAAGCCGCGGCAAAGGCACTGGGAACAGGATTCACCGGCGGTGTGGCGTTCAGGGACATCGAAGTGTATAAGGAACTGTCGGGAAAGCCATGCCTGCGCTTTCACGGCGCCGCGTTTGAGCATGCACAAAAAATGGGTGTGAAAAAAATCCACCTTTCACTGACCCACGGCAGAGACACCGCTGCCGCCGTTGTCATACTCGAAGGCTGACAAAGGGGCCCCGCGGATCTGCAACAAGAGGTGTGTTTATGTTTCTCCCCCTGCCCACACCACAGGAAATGAACCGGTGGGATCAGGCTGCCGTTGACGAAGCGGGCATGCCTGCCGAGATGCTGATGGAAAACGCCGCCCGCGAAGCTTTCAGAGTGCTGTGCGGCTGCTTTGAAAAATCCTCGGCAACGGGCGCGCATACGGCGGAAGACCCTGCATGGTGCCTTGCTGAAAAGCGCATCCTCTGTTTCATGGGTGGAGGAAACAACGGCGGCGATACCGCCGCACTGGCCAGACTTCTTTGCGGTGCCGGTGCCACCGTGCTTGTGGTGCACACGCGCCCGCTTGAAGATTTCCGGCAGGAGGCGGCATGGCACATAGAGCGTGCACTTCAGGCGGGAGTGCTTTTTGTACAGTATGACGCATCTTGTCCCGCAGTTATCCCCGCTGTCCTTTCCACCAAGGAATTATCAAACTGGAACGACGACGCCTGTCCGGTGCCCGTCATGCCGGACATCGTGGTTGACGGTCTGCTGGGAACGGGACTGCGGGGCGAAGTGTCAGATTCGCTGCTGGCACTTATCCGGCATATCAATGCGCTGGCACGGACCGCATTTGTCTTTTCACTGGATATTCCCAGCGGTATGGACGGACTGACGGGGCTGCCCTCTCCGGAGTGCGTCTGTGCCCGCTGCACCGTCACATTTCAGGCTCCGAAGACAGGACTGCTTCACCCCGAGGCAAAGGAATATACCGGCAGGCTGCACATACGGGACATCGGCATTCCTCCCGCTATCCAGAACAGGTATCCCACGCGACTTCGCAGGGCCACATGTGCTGTTGCCGCACTGCCCCCCCCGCCCTCGGCGGCCATGCACAAGGGCACGGCAGGCCGTGTGCTGGTCATCGGCGGGTCCGCAGGGCTTTGCGGTGCTCCGCTGCTGGCGGCTGCCGGAGCCTTGCGCGCCGGTGCCGGACTCGTCACGGTGGCCGTTCCTGCCCGCCTTGAAGCCTGTGTCAGACATGGCAATCCGGACATCATGACATTGCCGCTTGCGTGCGGCGACGACTGGGCCGCTTTTGACGCACGCATGCTGGAAGGGCTGGATGAGCGCTACGACGCAGTCATTGTGGGCAACGGCATGGGGCGCTCGGCTCACGCCGGCGAGGCGCTTGCCGAAATTTTGAAAACCCCCAGGCCTGCCTCCGTCATCGATGCGGACGCACTTTTCCATTTACGCCACCCTACGCAGATGCTTGCATTGATGCGTGAAACAGATATTCTTACACCTCATCCGGGCGAAATGGCTTTTCTGACGGGTCTGACCATAGAGCAGGTACAGGCAGACAGGCTTGCCGCGCTGGAAATGCTGACGCGGCGCACAGCAGCAACCTGTATTCTGAAGGGCGCAGGCACTCTGGTGGGCAGCACACAGTCATTTACAGCGTTTATCGACGCCGGAGGGCCGTCACTGGCGGTGGGCGGCTCCGGCGATGTGCTTGCCGGTATATGCGCCGCATTTGCGGCACAGGGCCTTGGGGCATTCAATGCCGCCGCCGCTGCGGCATTCATCCACGGAAAAGCCGGAGAACTCCTGTTGCAGGAATTTCCGTTGCGCGGTACTACCGCATCTGAAATAGCTGATACCATTCCCCGTACCAGAAAGGAGCTTTATCATGCTTAGCGCAAAAGACATCATGTCCGCAGACCCTGTGACCGTAGCTCCTGACATGGATATCATCGAAGCCACCAAACTGATGCTGGAATACAAGTTCAACGGCCTGCCCGTTGTGGACGACGCCGGCAAGCTGGTGGGAGTGCTGTGTCAGAGCGACCTTGTCGCTCAGCAGAAAAAGGTCAATCTGCCCTCTCTTTTCACCATTCTTGACGGCTTCATTCCGCTGAAATCGCTATCTGACATGGATTCGGAAATGCGCAAGGTCGCTGCCACCCGTGTCAGCGATGCCATGACCGACAATCCGGCCACTGTCACGCCGGATACCCCGCTGGATGAAGTCGCCACCCTGATGGTGGATTCCAAGTATTATACGCTGCCCGTTGTCAAGGACGGCATTCTTGTCGGCGTTGTCGGCAAAGAAGATGTTCTGCGCACGCTGGTCGGCGTTTAGCCCGTATTCAAGCCATGCAGCTTTCACTCAGGCTTCATGATGCAGAAGCCACGCTGAAACTGGGAGCGATACTTGCGGACTGCATACGGCAGTCCGGCAGTGGTATTGCGCTTCTTCTCTGCGGCAGTCTGGGTGCCGGTAAAACAACACTTGTCCGCGGACTGGTGTCGGCCCTGCCCGGCGGCTTTGCCGCTGAAGTGAGCAGCCCCAGCTTCAATATATGCAACATATACCCCACCGGACCGGAAACGGTGCACTACGACCTGTACAGGCTGCAGGGTGCTCCGGTGGATGACAGTCTTTACGATCATGTGGAAGACGGTTCTTCCGTCGTGATTATCGAGTGGGCCGAATACCTGCCTGCCGATGCAAAGCCTGACAACGCTCTGGTGCTCACATGGCTCGAACAGCCCCAAGGCAGACTGGTAACCATCCAGGCTTCCGGCACCGGAGCAGAAAATGTACTTGCCTGTCTGACCCCGCAGACGGCCGGGTTCACTGCATAAGCACAACACGGCGCCCTTTGAAACTACGCTAAACGATTAGGATTACGGTATGCGTATTCTGGTTCAGAAGTTCGGTGGAACTTCAGTCGCAAATCTGGAATGCATGCAGCAGGTCAAGCAGAAAGTGCTGCACGCCCGAGAAAACGGTTACAAAGTAATAGCCGTTCTTTCCGCCATGTCCGGAGAAACCAACCGGCTGCTCAACATGGCCGGCCAGTGGTCGCAATGCCCCGACGAGGCGGAAGTGGATGCGCTCATCTCCACGGGCGAGCAGGTCTCGGTATCGCTTTTTGCCATGCTGCTGCAGAACGAAGGCATCAAGGCCCGCTCGGTGCTTGGTTTTCAGATTCCGCTGAAAACCAATACGGCGTACAGCCGTGCCCGCATTCTTGATATCCGCAAAGACACCCTGGTCGAACTGCTTGAAGCGCACGATGTGCTGGCCGTTGCCGGCTTTCAGGGCATAAACGATGATAACCGCATAACCACGCTCGGTCGCGGCGGCTCCGATACTTCTGCCGTGGCGCTGGCGGCGGCTCTGGGCTGTGAATGCGAAATTTATACTGATGTGGACGGCGTATACACGACAGACCCCAATATGTGTTCCTCAGCCCGTAAACTGGACCGCATTTCCTATGACGAAATGCTTGAGATGGCCAGCATGGGAGCAAAGGTTCTGCAGATACGTTCTGTGGAATTTGCAAAAAAATACAAGGTGCCTGTCCGCGTTCGCTCAACTTTTACCAATGATTCAGGAACATTGCTTACTCAGGAGGACTCTCAGATGGAAGCCGTCATGGTATCCGGCATTGCATATGACAAGGATCAGGCACGAATTACCCTACGCGGTGTGCCGGACACGCCCGGCGTGGCCGCGTCGCTGTTCTGTCCCCTTGCCGATGCCGGCATAGTGGTGGACATGATAGTCCAGAACCCGAGTCTGGACGGCGTCACAGACATGACGTTCACCGTTCCCCGCAAAGACCTGACGAGAGCGCTTGAACTGGTGGAAAAAACCAGAGCAGAAGTGGGCGCCAAGGAAGTGCTGCACGACCTCAATGTTTGCAAAGTTTCGGCAATCGGCGTCGGCATGCGCAATCATTCGGGCGTTGCCAGCAAAACTTTTGCCACGCTGCGCAGAGAAAACATCAATATTCTGATGATCAGCACTTCTGAAATCAAAATAACCTGTCTGATAGAAGAAAAATACACAGAACTGGCCGTCCGCACACTGCATGATGCCTTCGGCCTCGACAAAGATCAGTCACAGGCGGGCTGACACACAATGCCATGAAGCACATAGAAATATACGACACCACGCTGCGTGACGGCACTCAGGCCGAGGATATAAACCTCAGCACCGAAGATAAAATCAAGATAGCTCTCAAGCTGGATGAGCTGGGAGTCCGGTATATTGAAGGCGGCTGGCCGGGGTCCAACCCTGTGGACAGATCGTTTTTCAGCGATATTGAAAACTATGCCCTGAAAACAGCGCGCATTGCCGCTTTCGGCAGTACGCACCATCCTAACTTTCAGGCACAGGAAGACCCCAACCTGCGGGCCATTATCGAATCGGGCGTCAGTACAGCCACCATTTTCGGCAAAAGCTGGGATGTGCATGTCAAGGAAGCGCTACGTGTCACAGAGCAACGCAATCTGGAAATCGTTCACGATTCCGTTGCCTATCTGCGTCAAAAGCTCTCGGAAGTGCTTTTTGACGCCGAACATTTCTTCGACGGCTTCAAGGCAAATCCCGACTATGCTCTTGCGGTGCTCCGGCAGGCTTATGCAGCCGGAGCCCGCGTGCTGGTGCTGTGCGATACAAACGGCGGCAGCCTGCCCAGTGAAGTGGCAACCATAACCGCCTCTGTGCGCAAAGCCCTGCCCGATGCCGCGCTGGGCATACACGCACACAACGACTGCGAGCTTGCGGTGGCTAATTCCATCGCCGCGGTACAAAGCGGGGCAACCCATATTCAGGGCACAATGAACGGAGTCGGTGAACGCTGCGGCAACGCCAACCTCTGCTCCATCATCCCCACGCTGGAACAGAAATTTGCCCGGACGTATCAGTGTCTGCCCGAGGGCAGGCTTCCGCAGCTGACACGTATTTCCCACTTTGTCTCCGAAGTGGCCAATGTGCAGCCGTTCAGCCGCCAGCCCTTTGTGGGCAGGTCGGCCTTTGCGCACAAGGGGGGCATTCATGCCAGTGCCGTTAACCGTATGGCCAGCCTGTATGAACATATGGACCCCGAAGAAGTGGGCAACAGACAGCGGGTACTGCTTACCGAACTTGCAGGCAGGAGCAACATTGTTTCCATAGCCCGCAGATTCGGTTTTCATCTCGACAAGGATGAACCAGTTGTCAAAGGTCTTCTCAAGGAACTGAAAGACAACGCAAGTCTTGGGTACGACTATGCGGCTGCAGAGGCATCTGTGGAGCTGCTGCTTTTTAAAAAGCTGGCCCGCAGGGGTGTCCGGCAGTTTTTCCGGCTTATCAATTTCCGCGTCATAGAGTCAAAACAGGGACGCGACGCCGAACCCATGTCGGAAGCCACAGTCATGGTAGAAGTGGAAGGAGTGGAAGAGCACACGGCAGCTTCCGGCCGGGGTCCTGTCAACGCGCTGGACAACGCCCTGCGCAAAGCGCTTTCGGGTTTTTACCCCCGCCTCAACGAAATGCGGCTGCTCGATTTCAAGGTGCGGGTGCTGAACGGAAGCAAACGCAGCGACGGCGGTACGGCCTCCGTCGTACGGGTGCTCATTGAGTCCGGTGACCAGCATAGCCGCTGGGTAACCGTAGGGGTATCATTCAACATCATCGAAGCCAGCTGGCAGGCGCTGGTGGATTCCATTACCTACAAACTGTATAAAGACGAAGGTGAACAGCGGGCCAAACTGGGCTAGCAGAACACAATTCCCGCCACGGCGGGGCCCGATAAAAATCAAGGCCGGTCACCCGGCCTTTTTTATTCAATTCGCTGTCTGCGTTCAGCTGTCCACAAGCTCATACCGGCTGTTGCCGTCCTGATCATCACGGTACCTGAACACCAGATTACGTCCGCCGCGTTTGGCCTCATAAAGAGCCCGATCTGCGGAATCGATAAGATTATCCTCATAAGCGCCGCGCCACAAACTGCTGGCAAAAGCCACTCCGGCACTCAGGGTGATGCTGATGCCGCTTCGCACCACCTCCCCGCTGTTATTGCGGATGACAAAGTTAAAATTCTCCATGCTGCTGCGGGCGCTCTCTGCAATTTTTTCCGCCAGAGAAGCAAGTGCCCCTCTGAGCACCACGGAAAACTCCTCGCCCCCGTAACGGGCAACAAGAAAATCTTTTTCGTGTTCGGCAGCATGCCCGCGGACAGCCTCCTGTAAAATTCTGGCCACGGTCTGAATGGCCTGATCCCCTATGCGGTGGCCGTATTCGTCGTTGAAATTTTTAAAATTATCAATGTCCAGCATGATGAGAGAAAGCGGGGTTCCCTCTCTGCGCCAGCTTTGAACCGCGCCGGAAAGAAAGGCATCAAATGCGCGCCTGTTATGCAGACCACTCAAAGGATCACGCTGGGTCAGTTCTGTCATGGCTGCGGCGTCACGTTCCATCTCAAGCAGAACTTCACGAAAGGTATCTTTCAACAAAGCCACGACTTCTTCGGGCTCTCTGCCCTCGGTCACCGCCTGAATGCTGCGGGATTCCAGATGCTCCACATCACCTTTTCTGCGCAGCAGGATACTGCGGAACTCGCCGGCAAGAGCCATGGTTTCCTGCATGGCCCTGTTAAGGCGCTGCTCATAGGGTGCCACAAGAATCTGTCTGTCACGCTCCAGAATTCTCTCGTAATTCCGGTCTGAAAAATCTTTGTTTTGCAACAGGTCAACAAGCAGTTGCTGAACCTGCATTTTCTGTTCATCTGTCAGATAGGAATATTCCTGCATGCCTCGCATGTACAAAACAAGAGTCCGCCACTTTGCATCACGGGGCACTCCTGCGTTGTCAAGAGCTTCGCACATACGGCCGTCAGCAGAAAAATCGCAGTGCAGGCGGTCGTCGCAGACAGCATGCACCGAACCGGCAACATCTTTAAGCGGGCTAATCTTCATAACACTATACCTGTCAGCAGAAGGATTATCACTACATGATCACTGTAACGGCCAGACATCGCATGACCTTGCCGGAGCCATGCCTGCCATGAAGCTTTCGGTCAGAGTATCAAAATGCACGACATTCCGATAGGAAATTTTATAATAGGCTTCGCATTTCTGTGTAAAAAACCGCATACTGCGCCTGTTTCCGCGGTACCCCCCCTGCGGGGTATCTAGGTCTGCCACATGCCTCCACATGCCTGTCTTTGCGGTTATTGCCCGCCGTTGCGCGGCCAGCAGGGTGTCGCGCAGGCCGACAGGCGTATCGGCGTGCTGATAAAGCCAGGCTGCCCCTGACGCGACAAGCACTTCGCTCAGCAGGCGTCTGTCCGGCAGATACACGTCTGCCAGTACCCTTCCGTACCTGTCACGGCTGCTTTTTTCCATATCGATCAGCACCTGCCGCTTCTTCAGCAACCCGACAAGCTGTTGATGCGCTCTGTGTGCATAAAAGCCGGAAGCATGGCCGTTACGGCCCACTTCGGGAGCATCAATTCCCCTGAGACGGACAACTGTTCCGCCGGCAAGGACTATCGTATCGCCGTCAGGTACCGAGGAGATATCATACCGCAGGAGTCCGGCTTCTGCAGTGCAGGCAAAACACGCCAGCAGAAACGTGCACAAACATAGTCGCATCACTGCATACGCGGCAGGTACGCTCACCGGCAGGGCTTTTTTATGCATGAAACACCAAAAAGGCGGCCCCGTGCGGAGCCGCCCTGAAGTCTAGCTTTCGTAGTACGAGCGCAGGGTCTGGCTCCTTACCGGATGCCTGAGCTTGCGCAGCGCCTTGGCTTCTATCTGCCTGATGCGCTCTCGTGTCACGTTAAACAGCTTTCCGACCTCCTCAAGAGTGTGATCGGACTTCTCGTTGATGCCGAAGCGCTTACGCAGCACCTGCTCTTCGCGGGGAGTCAGATCAGCCAGCACTGCGGCAATCTGCTCGCTCAGCTTGGTGTTGACCACTTCTTCGGCAGGAGCAACGGCTTTCTTGTCTTCAATAAAATCACCGAGGCTCGAATCTTCTTCATCGCCGATAGGCGTTTCAAGGGAGATGGGTTCCTTGGCAATTTTCAGAACCTTTTTCACCTTGTCGATGGGGTAATCCATACGTTCGGCGATTTCTTCAGGTGTGGGGTCACGCCCGAGTTCCTGAACAAGATAACGCGATGTACGGATCAGCTTGTTGATGGTTTCGATCATATGCACAGGAATACGGATTGTCCGCGCCTGATCTGCAATGGCGCGCGTGATGGCCTGACGGATCCACCACGTGGCGTAGGTCGAAAACTTGTACCCGCGCTGATACTCGAACTTGTCTACAGCTTTCATCAGGCCGATGTTCCCTTCCTGAATCAGGTCAAGAAACTGCAAACCGCGGTTGGTGTATTTTTTGGCGATGCTCACCACAAGGCGCAGGTTGGAACGGATAAGTTCCTGCTTGGCACGCATGGCATGACTGTTTCCGCGCTTGATACGCCAGAGCACTTCTTCAAGGTCAGTCACGTTGTGGCAGCATTTCTCCTGAAGCCTGTTCAGGATTTCCATTTTGCCCATGATCATTTCCTTGAATGAAAACAGCTCTTCAACCGTCAGATTAAGGCTGTCTGCCGCCACAACCGGATTGATTTCGCGGTCGTCCAGCTGACGGAACAGCTCGCGCATTTCCGTCTGGGTCTTGCCGGTGGACAATATATATGCCGAAAGGTCCCGCTGGCAGTTATGCATCTGACGCACATAGTCTTCAACCGTTTCTATAATACGGTCGATAAGCGTTTTTTCCAGCTTGATGTCGCGCAGTCGGGAGACTATCTCCTCTTTATAGGCGATAATTTCCTTCTGGATACCATATACGCGGCGCTCAAGCGTACAGCACTCGTCAAGACGCTGATAAACCTTGCGTTTTTTCTTGAATGTAGACTGGATTTCATCCAGCAGCAAAATAACCCGCTGCCGCTGGTTCATCTCGTCTTCGCTGGGGTCGTCTTCCTCGATGGTTTTAACCACATCCTTAAGTTTGATGCGGTTTTCCTTCAGGTCTTCGCCCACGGAAATAAGCTCTTCCACAGCGATGGGAACTTCCACCAGAGCGTACAGAACATCCTGCTCTCCGGTCTCTATCTTCTTGGCAATGTTCACTTCACCGTCACGGTCGAGCAACGGCACAGCGCCCATTTCCCGCAGGTACATCCTTACAGGGTCTGTACTGCGCGAAGAATAGTCGGCAGGATCGTCTTCATCGGTCAGCTCCAGCCCTCCGTCACCCCCTTCGTCATCTGCCTCGGCAGGGGAAACGCTTATTTTTTTGCCGTCTTTTTCAGAATCGACAATCGCAATATCAAGCTGATCGAAAATCCCGATGATTTCTTCAATCTGCTCAGGCGTGTTGACCTCTGCCGGCAAAGCTTTGTTAACTTCCTCAAACGTGAGAAAGCCCGCGACCTTGCCTTTGGCAATCAGGGTCTTGATTTGCTGGATTTCCTTAATGTTGCCCATCGGATCTCCCCAGATTATCTTTCATGGCCCGAAGAAGCTCAAAACCCGCTTCGGAATTTGCATCACTGCTCAGCTGTCTCAGTGCCGCCAGCATCATCCTGCTTTGTTCTTTCTGATTCAGTTCGGCCAACTTGGAGTATAAGTCCTCAAGTTCCTGCCGCTCGTTCTCAGCCGGAATAGGGCTGGCAACCCTGCATCTGATCCAAAGCGCTTTCTGTTCTTCAGAAAAATGGTTCGGCGCTTCATCGGCTCCGAACGCCAAAAGTTTATCCCACATATCTCTGGCCCAGCGCGAAACAAGCACTTCCTCCGCGCCGCGGGCCTGCAGGTTGGAAATATGGTGCGGAAAGCGGACGAGAAACTCCATAAGATGCATCTCAAGTTTCTTTTCCTTTCCCGTCTGCACACGATTGCCCGCTGCACGCTGCTGTCTGTTTCGCCCTGCAGGCGAAGAAAGCGAAGCCCGCAGGTCCGCTTCCTGCAGCCCCAGACCGCCGGCAAGACGCGTCACATAAAAGCTTGCCAGATCGGGCCGGTCGAGCTGGCGCAGAAAAGCCGCCGTCCAGTCCAGAATCTCCCGCGGCGAATAAGAATCCCGTAGCGTCCTGATGCAGTATTCAAGCCCGTCGGGAGCTGATTCCGTCAATTCACGAAAAGCCTGTGCCCCCTGCTGGTGCAGCAGGCTGTCGATATCTTCGCCCTCGGGCATCAGCACCACACGACAATCCATACCTTTCACCAGCATCATTTCGCAGCTGCGCAAAGCGGCCTTGCGCCCGGGACCGTCACCGTCAAAAAGCAGGTCAACATGCGAACAAAATCCGCCGAGACGCTTTACCTGCGCCTCCGTCAGGGCCGTACCCAGCACGCCGCAGGCATTGGTATGCCCGAACTGGTGCAAAGCCAGCACGTCCATATACCCTTCTGTCAAAAGAGCACGCTTATGCTGCGATATGGACCTTCTGGCCTGATACAGGCCGTACAGATGGTCGCCCTTTTTGTATATGGTACTGTCACTGCTGTTTATATATTTCGCCTGATCTTCTGAGCTAATTATTCTGCCGCCAAAAGCAATAACTTTTCCCGAAAGATTTTTGATGGGAAAAATAAGTCTGCCCCGGAACCTGTCATACATTCTGCCGGAGTCGTTGGATGAAAGCAGCCCGGCACGGGTGGCATCGCGGGGAGCATACCCGGCACGCTGTAATTCATCGGAAAGTGCAGCCCACTCTCTTTTGCTCCAGCCCAGCTCAAAAGAACTGACAATCTCGTCGGGTATTCCCCGGTCGGCAATGTAGCTGCGGCACTCAGCACCGGCCGCGGACTGCAGATTTCTGCGGAAATGCTTTGTCGCCAGCTCGTACATTTCATAACAGCGGGACCGGAACTTGCGCTCCTGCTCTTCTCTGGGATCGGCCTGCCGCTGGCCCAGAGTCACCCCCGCCTCTTCGGCAAGCTGCTCCAACGCCTCCCGGAATTCAAGTCCGTTTATCCGGCTGTAAAAATCAATTATATCACCGGAAGCCTGACAACCGAAGCAGTAGAAAAAGCCCTCTTCCTCATTGATGGAAAAAGAAGGTTTGGTCTCCTGATGAAAAGGACACGGTGCCATCCAGCGGTTGCCTATACGGCGCAATTCAACATATCGCCGCGCCAGCTCGGCAAGATTCAGTCTGGACTTGATGGCCTGTACAGCCGAATTATCGTGACCCGACATAATGGCACAATCTCCGCAAATGCAAGGCTACTTCAATTCGACAATGGTCATGCCGTCGCCGCCGCGCCCTTCGGGTGCAAGGCGGAAAGCATCGACCGCAGCAAAACTCCGCAAAAAAGCGTGAACTTCCTTCCGCAGCGCACCTGTACCCCGGCCATGGACCACTTCCACCTCGCGGGTACCGGCAAGCAGTGCGTTATCAAGCACAGCCGCAAGCTCTGCCACGGCCACATCGGCTCTCATCCCGCGCAGATCTGCGCGCATGGGCGGACCGGCAGGTTCCTGCACGTTATCTTCCGCCACCACCGACTCACGCCGTACGGTCTTCGGCGCGGCAGGCGGTACCGACGCGGCCACATCCTTGCAAGAAACCCACAAAGACACACCGTTCAAGTCAACTTTAAGGCGCTCTTTGCGTGCGTCAACCTCTTCAATGACAGCCTTTTTTCCCCAGGGAATATAACGGACAGTCATGCCTGCGCAAAGTGCTTCCACCGGGGCGGCCTGTTCCTGCTGCGCCGCGGCCTGCTCGCTGACAAGACGCTGACGCACCGCCGCAAGGTCTTTCAACGCCTGCTTATGGCTGCGCTTACCCTGTTTCCAGTCACGCAGCACGTCCTGCGCCTGAGCCTGCACACTTTCAAAAAGACGGAGCCGCTCCTTTTCAAATCTGGCTTCAAGCTTGTCCCGCTTGCTCTTCAGTCGCAGCTTTTCGCGTTCAAGATCATCCAGTTCCTGTTCTCTGGATACTGCAAGGGCATTAAGACGTTCAATAAGCGCAGCTGAATCTTCTCCGTCCAGCAGCAGATAGTTATGCGCACGCCTGAGCACAGCATCGGGCATGCCATGTTCACGGGCAACATCCAGAGCCTGACTGGCCCCAACCTGATCATAGGCAAGACGGTACAGAGGTCTCTTGGTACCGGGATCAAAAAGCACCGAAGCAGCGCGGACACCTTCCCTGCTCAGGGCATAGGCTTTGAGAGCCGGAAAATGAGTAGCCACACACACGGTGACATTCTTTTCCATAAGCTCGTCAACCACAGCCTGAGCCAGCGCGGCGCCCTGCGCGGGGTCCGTTCCCGCACCGAATTCGTCAAGAATAACAAGCGAACCGCTACCGACTTCCTGCCAGATATCACTAAGGTTGCGTATCTGAGCCGTGAACGTACTGACATTGCCCTCAAGGCTCTGTTCGTCGCCGATAAAAGCATGAACTGCACGCCAGCACGGCAGGGTGCTGCCTTCAGCAGCAGGCACGGGCAGCCCGGCAGCGGCCATCAGCGCCACAAGACCTATGGTCTTCAGGCTTACCGTCTTGCCGCCGGCATTACCCCCGCTGATGATCAGGCAGTTCTGTCCTTCCAGCAATTCAAGGTCCACCGGATGCGTATCCGCAGAAGACAGTGCCAGCAGCGGATGCTTCACCCCGCGCAGAGAAAAGGGTCTTGTGTCGTCAAAATCTATGGCGATGCCGCCAAAAGCACCGGCCAGAGCGCACCGCGCCAGCAGCACATCCGCTTCCACAAGCAGGTTCCAGCACGCGTTCACGCCTTCCATCTCTGCGCGAAGCAGACCCGTGAGATATTCAAAAACCTTGCGCTCTTCCGCGCGTTCCTGCCGTTTCAGATTCTGAAGATCGTTGTTGATCTCCACAAGAAACATGGGTTCGAAATAGCAGGTTTCACCGGTCTGGGAGTATTCGTGAATTATTCCCTGCAGCCGGCCTTTGAAGTTTGCCTTCAAAGGAAGCACATATCTGTCAGAGGAAAGCGTCAGGAACTCATCCTGCATGTAATGGCTGAGATTGTAAGTATTGGCCAGCTCTTTCACCTTGCGTGTGCAGAGCCGGTGAATACGGCGTATTTCTTCCCGGACCAGCAGCAGCTCCGGTGAACTTTCATCACGCAGCAACCCGTCTTCGCCAAGGCAACGCATCAGTCCGGAAAGAGCCTTTTCAGGCATGCGGTAACGTTCCAGCATCTGCGCCAGAAGCGGCCAGTTTTCCGCCGTATTGCCACTCCCTATGGCAACGGCCAGCTCGCGTGATTGCGCAAGCACCTGCCGCACGGCCCACAGGGCGTCAATATCCAGCACAGCCGCCGGTGATTCCAGAAAACGGAACACACCTGAAAGATCGGGAAACGGAGCAAGAGAGAACCCTGTCCGTTCCGCCCACAGCTGTCCCTGACGGAAAAAAGCGCAGCGCATTCTGGCGCTGTCACAGTCAGCGGCGGGCGCCAGCAAAAGACAGGCCTGTGCCCCGGCTTCGGATACAGCATATCCGGCAAGGTGCCGGAGCACCTTATCAAATTCCAGTACGTGCGCGCTTCTGGACTGCATATCTAACTGGACTGAGCCTGCAGCTTGGTGCGCACCATCCCGCTGAGAGCCTTGCCGTCCACACGTCCCTTGTAGTCCGCCATGATGGCGTTCATCACCTTGCCCATATCCTGCATGCCAGAGGCACCCAGATCGGCAATGGTCTTTTCCACAAGTGCGGCCAGCTCGTCTTCACCTATCTGCGCGGGCATGTAGTCTTTCAAAATTTCAAGCTCGGCGGCTTCAGTGTCTGCCAGATCCTGACGGCCGGCAGCCGTGTACTGTTCAATGGAGTCCTGCCGCTGCTTGGTCTGCCGGATGACCACTTCCAGAACTTCGTCTTCTGTAAGCGGACGCATTTTTTCAACCTGCAGATTCTTTACGGCGGTCTTCAAAAGACGCAAAACGCCAAGACGCAAAGAGTCCTTGGCTTTGTAAGCGGCGATGTAGTCTGTTTCGATACGGGAAGAAAGAGTCATGAATTACCCCTTTTGCAAGACAATACGGGAAACCCGGAGCAAGCCGGATTTCCCGTGAAAGTTATATCAGCCACAGCGAAGCTTGCGGGCCTTCATAACAGAGAGGGTGCAACTAACCCATGTTAGCCTTGCGCATTTTCTTCAGAAGACGCTTGCGGGCAGCCGCTTTCTTCTTCTTGCGCATCACGCTGGGCTTTTCAAAGTGCTGACGCTTCTTCATTTCGGAAAGAACGCCGGCCTTTTCGACCTGCTTCTTGAAGCGACGCAGTGCGATATCAAAGTTGTATTCGTTATCGTCAAGGTATACACCGGGCAAAGAAATCACCTCCCTACAACGGCAGTCTGCCGCCGTAGCGGATGCCGTGAACAGATTTCTTTACCCGACAAACTACGCCATGGCAACCCTTGTTTTGCCACGGCACAAAAAAAGGCGACCCGAAGGCCGCCCCGAAAAACGGAGTCTAGTGGTGCGACCCGCCGCCCTGACAGTCCTGCGCAGCCTGTGCAGCCGACTTGAACACCACATAACCGAGGCCGGCAAACAGCACAAAAAGCACTGCGTACAACACGCCGAAAAACACAAAGTGATCAGGAGCCCACCACGGGATATCCATGGGGAGCGGGCTCTGTATGGTTTCACCATGCAGCATCATGACAAAAGCCTCCGATGGTTACTTTACTGCGTCTTTAAGCAGTTTGCCGGGACGGAACTTAACAACCTTGGCAGCAGGAATGACAATGGGATCGCCCGTGCGGGGGTTGCGGCCCTGACGTTCCTGACGGGTTTCAACCATAAAAGTACCGAAGCCGGTAAGGGTAAGTTTGCCTTCCTTTACCAGCACATCCTCAACGGATTCAAGAAAAGCGTTCAGAGAACGTTCTGCGTTGGCCTTAGTCAGGTTCGCTTTTTCAGCAATTTTTTCCACCAGATCAGCCTTGGTCATCTGCCGTCTCCTCCTCTCAGGGTTTGCAGGATTATCAGGCTAAAGCGTTACGACCGGCGCACCCACACAATATCTGCAACCGGCACTTTGAGATTTTTTTCTCAAGCTTCTTTTTTTCCGATACCAGAACACCTTGGGAGGCGCAACCGGCACTATCGGCAGAAAAGACTCAAGCATATTTCAATGCCCTGCGTCAAGACACAAGCTGTGATTCCAGCAGGTTTGCAAGTTGTTGAAACTGGTTAGGCGACAATTCCTCAGGCCGGGCGGCGGGCGGCAATCCCTGCTGCTCAAACCAGCCGCACACTGCATCACTCCAGTAACGCTTTAATATTTTTTGCAATTGCTTTCTGCGCTGCTGAAAGCATATCTTTAAAAGAACTGAAAGAGCCCCCGGACTGAAATTTCTGGCCGAAAGCGGCAGAGGTGCAAAAGAAAGGACCGCCGAATCAACCTTGGGCCGGGGTTTGAAAACAGTAGGCGGCACGATCAGTTCCTTTCTGGGAACCGTATGACTCTGTAACCATACACTGAGCGCGCCGTACTGCCGCGAACGCGGGGCGGCCACAATGCGGTCCCCGACTTCCTTCTGAATCATAAAAACAGCACGGCTGAAAGCGGCAAGACTGAGACAGTCCCACATAAGGGGCGAAGCCACGTTATAGGGCAGATTTCCTATAAGCTTCCATGAACGGTCATCCGACAGGCGTTCCCACGGAAACGTCAGGGCATCGGTGAGCACCACCTGTTTTTCCACCGGCGTTCTGCTGTCCGAGCGACGGTGTTCCCCTGCCCAGTATGTATCTTTTTCCAGCAGCCACAAACTTGCGGGCGCAGCCTTCTGGATAAAATCAGTCAATGCCCCCGGCCCCGGGCCGATTTCAATGACGCAATCTGCCGGGCCGATCTGCAGGGCAGCGACTATTTTGGCTGAGATATTCTTGTCCTGCAGAAAATTCTGCCCCAGGCTTTTCTTCGCCCGTGGCGCAGATGCGGTTCGTTCGGTCATAATATGCTGGTATTCCTTATCAGTCATTATTTACGGGCATAGGTCGGCGGAAAGTCATCAAGATGGCGCGAAAACGCAGCCAGCAGAAACATATCCACCCAGCGGAAAATATCATTTTTTCGAATCACGTCCCGCATTCTGTCCATCCTACGGCGTGCTTCCTCGGCAGGCATATCCAGAGCCTCTTTGATGCTCTGCGCCATGCCTTCCCTGTCAAAAGGGTTCACCAGCACGGCTCCGTTCTGCAGCTGCGCTGCGGCACCGGCAAATTCGCTGAGCAACAGCACGCCCCGCCGGTTCACATTGCAGGCGCAGTATTCTTTGGCCACCAGATTCATGCCGTCACGCAGAGGGGTGACTATGGCCATCGAAGCGGCCCTGTAATACGCCACAAGCTCTTCCCTGCCAAGGCTTCTGTACTGGTACTGCACAGGATTCCAGCCCGGTCTGCTGAACAGCCCGTTGATTTCCCCGACCAGCCTTTCAATTTCCTGCTTCAGGGCGTTGTATCTGGGCACCTCCTGCCGGCTGGGAACCATTATCTGCATCAGGGTGACATTGCCCCGCAGTCCGGGGTATTTTTCCAGCGCTTCCCGAAAGGCCTCCAGCCGGAATGTTATTCCTTTAGAATAATCAAGCCGGTCCACGGCCAGAAGCATCCTGCGCCCGTCCATGGCGCTTTTCAGCTCGTTCACCCTGCCGGACACCGCAGGAGAACGTGCCGTACGGACAAAAGACCGGTAATCGATGCTGATGGGAAAAGCCCCCAGCCTTACCTTGCGCCCGTCCAGCAGCAGTTCGATTACAGGCCCCCTCCCCTGCGGTTTCACATGAGGAAGCAGTACCTGTACCGACTGCATGAAATTTCTGCGGTCACGATAGGTCTGAAACCCCACAAGATCATACTCCAGCAGCGCGGACAGCAGTCTGCGCCGCCACGGCAGCTTCAGATAATTGTCCATCGGGGGAAAAGGAATGTGCAGAAAAAAACCTGCCCTGCGCCTGCTGCCCATGGACTTGAGCATTTCGCCCACATGCATCAGGTGATAGTCATGCACCCAGACGTACGCTTCCGGATCGCCGGAATCCATGACAGCACGGGCATACAACTCGTTCACCCGCAGGTACGATTTCCAGTATTTCGGAAAAAAATTGCACAGCGACTGGAAATCATGAAACAGCGGCCAGATAACCTCGTTGGCAAAGCCATAGTAAAAATCGGCCACATCTTCTTTCTCCAGCCTGACCGGCTTGAGGGAATAGCCGGCCTCACGGGAAAACTCGCCCAGAAGTGATTCGGCCTCATGTTCACCGCTGGCGCCGGTCCATCCCACCCAGGTGCCTCCCCGGTCTCTCAGTACCGGAGCCATGGCAGAAACCAGACCTCCGGCACCGGTCGTTATTCCCCACCCGTCTTCATTTCTGGACAACACGACGGGAAGCCGGTTGGATACGACGATCAGGCCCTTTGCTGGCGTCATGGAAGCCTCCTTCTGATAATTGCAGTGGAGGAAACTATAACGGCAACGGCACTGCCGGACAACCCGGAGCAGAATTACGCGGAAAAAAACAAAGGCAATCAGCAGCGGCAGGCTGCAAGGCGGGATAAAAAGGCCAGCAGCTGCACCGGCGGCACAAGATGCCACTGTGCAGCAGAAACCGCAGCAGGACGGTCAGTAACCAGAACAGCAGCGCCTGTACGGTCACCGGATGCCAGAACAGGAACAAGCACGCGGAAAGCATCTTCGTCTGTTTTGTCATCTCCCAGATAAAATGCCGCAGCCAGGGGATGATCTTTCAAAAGCTGCGTCACTGCACGGGCCTTGCTGAAACCGGCTACACGCAGTTCCAGGCCGCATTCGAATGGCAGAATCTCCAACGCCGCGTCACTTGCAAGCAGTGTCCACTGCCCCCGCAGCGCATCCAGCACTGAGGATGCCGTGCCGGAGTCCATGCCCCGCACGTGCACAGCCACGCTGAAGGTTTTGCGTTCAATCCGGCGCAGACAGACCTGCCCGCAGGCAAGAGCGAACGCATCATCCAGCCGCTGGCGCAAATCACCGGACAGCGCAGCCTTTTCACACTGAGCACCGGGAAGCTGCCTTTCGGCCCCGTGCCCGCCCCATACTTCCAGCGGAATACCAAGGTCCAGCAAAGGCGGAATTTCGTGACACTGTCTGCCGGAAACAATAACCGGCACAATGCCGGTGCACGCAGCCAACCGGCGGAGGGATTCCCTCACGCCGTCATACGGCCATGCTCTGTCCCGTTCAGCGGTAAAAGGTGCCAGCGTACCATCATAGTCAAGCATAAGCAGCACCTCCGGGGCAACGGCCACCTTTGCCCACAGTGCCTGATGATTATCTGCCTGCTCCCATGTCAGCATGTTCTCTCGCCTTCCTGCCCGCTTCGTATTGTTTAAGCAGCTTTATCATTCTGCGCTGCCGGTAGGCGTTCACCATGCGGAAGGTGACTATATATGTCAGAAAAGCCAGAGGAACCCCCAGCAGAATACCACCGGCAAACATAACAACCACAATCTCCCAGCCCTGGTGCAGCATGGCTTCGAGTTCAAGGTGATGCGGGTTGAAGTGCGCCTGCACCGGCATGACAAGGCTGCCTATGTAGTACAGCATTGTATAAAACGGAATCATATTCACCGGATTTGAAATCCAGGTCCCCAGTGCCGCAGCCACCTTGCTGCCGCGGAAAACAAACGCCATAACCACAGCGGCTATGGTCTGAAACGGGATGACAGGCAGACATCCCACAAAGATGCCCACAGCCAGCCCCATGGCAATTGAATGTGTCGATGCTTTTAAGCGCAGCAGCCTGAGGTATTGAAAACGCAACAGGCGCCTGAAAGAAGCCCACCAATGCACGGATCTTTTTTCCTCCGCAAAGTGATATACACACCAACGGTTACTGCAGCATGTCAAAACGGTTAAAGGTGAGCACAAGGGCCGCACGCCCCTGTGTCGCGCTGCGCAACTGCGTGGTGAAACCGAAAAGCATTCGCATGGGGGCTATGCCGCGCACGATTTTAACACCGCTCTGGTCAAGCATTTCTTCCACACGCCCCCCTTTGGCACCCATCAGGCTGATGGCTTCGCCGACAAACTCTGCGGGTACAGAAATTTCCACTGTCATTATGGGCTCAAGAAGAACCGGACCGGCTTTTTCCAGCGCCGCCTTCACGGCAGCCACGGCAGCCATGCGGTACCCGGCGGCGGAAGAGACCCCGTCTGTGCGGTACAGAGCCGTAACTGTCACCCTGACATCCTGTACGGGAAAGCCTTTGACCACTCCGCTCAACAGACAGTCTTTCACTCCCTGCACAGCTTCGGCTATCCAGCTTTCAGGAATTGTCTCGTCATCTACCGCCGTCTGCACATCCACACCGGCATCCCGTACCAGCGGTTCTAGACGAACCGCCACGTGCCCGTACAGACGGGTATCACCCAGTTCACGGTCAAATTCAGCTTCCGCTTCCGCGGTCATGCGTACCGTTTCCTGATAGACAACCTGAGGGTTTCCGGAACGGGGAGACACACCGTATTCGCGGCGCAACCGCTCGAGCACCACCTCCAGATGCAGTTCGCCCATGCCCGAAAGCACCCGCTGTCCGGAGTCTTCGTCATGTTCAAGCGTAAGAGTGGGGTCTTCCACCAGCACGCGCGAAAGCACATCGTCCAGCTTTTCAGCTTCTTCAGCATTACGGGGTTCCAGAGCCAATGAAATAACAGGGCGGTACTGCTGGATGTTTTCGAGCACGACCGGCGAGCCTTTATCCGTCAGCGTATCGCCGGTGCGGGCCTGCTTAAACCCCACAACACCTACAATTTCCCCGGCACGCGCCTGTTCCACACGCTCTCTGCGCCCCGCATGCAGACGGAAAAGCTGGGCAGCCTTTTCAAAACACTGACGGCTGCTGTTCCAGCACGCGGTCCCTTCGTGCAGCACACCGGAATACAGCCGTATAAGCGCAACAGCGCGCGACCCTTCCATGATGACCTTAAAAACCAGTGCGGCAAGCGGAGCATCCGGAGTAATGGCCAGCTGAATGTTTCCGTTTTCAGTTGCTCCGGCCGGAGCGGGCACATCAGCAGGTCCCGGAAGGTACCTGCACACAGCATCCATCACAGGCTGGACACCCACATTACGCAGGGCAGAGCCGGCAAAAACAGGAACCAGACCATGCTCCAGCGTAGCCGTGCGCAGGTGTGCTTCAAGCTGGTCTGCACAAACAGCCTCTCCGGAGAGATACGCCGCAAGAAGCCCGTCGTCAAAATCTGCCAACGCCTCGATCAGACGCTCGCGCCATGATTCTGCAAGCGACAGTTCCTGCTCTGAAAGATCTGAAAAAGAATATGTTTTTCCGTAATCAGAAGCATCAAAATCGATGCGCCGCATGTGTACAAGATCAATGACGGCCTCAAACGTTTCTCCCTGTCCTACGGGAATCTGCACTGCCACGGCGTTGGCTTTGAGTCTGGAACGGATATCGCCCAGCACGCGCTCAAAATCCGCGCCGACTCTGTCCATTTTGTTAATAAATGCCAGCTTGGGCACGTTGAAACGCTGAGACTGCCGCCAGACGGTCTCCGACTGCGGTTCAACGCCGCCAACAGCACAGAAAACGCCCACCGCGCCATCAAGAACGCGCAACGAGCGTTCCACCTCAATGGTGAAATCGACATGCCCCGGGGTGTCTATGATGTTAATATCGTGATCTTTCCAACGGCAGGTAGTACAAGCTGACGTAATGGTGATTCCGCGCTCCTGCTCTTCGGGCAGATAATCCATGGTGGCAGTGCCGTCATGCACCTCTCCCATTCTGTGTATCTTGTCTGAATAATACAAAAAACGTTCAGTAAGAGTAGTTTTTCCCGCATCGATATGGGCAATGACCCCGATATTGCGCAAAGACTTCATGTACTCATCAGAATGAGATTTGGCTGTCATACTCGGTACCAGACCTGCTGTTAATCATGCGATGGAAAAAGAGACAGAACATTACCCGGTGAAAGAAACAGATTGCTCAGTAAAAAAAGCGCGGGAAAGCTGGGGCCAGTAGAACAGCCCTTCCTGCCCTGTACCCAGATGGACGATTGCGTGCCGGCAGATGTCCGTCTTCTGCGCAGCAGCAACCAGCGCGCGCGCTGCAGAAGCCGAGGTCGCCTCCACCACATCGACGCCGGGATGCGCCCAGCGCAGAACATCCTTATCGGCCGCGCTGTCCGCAGCCAGACAGGAGATATGCGGTTCACGCCACGCAGCAATATCCGCCGCCGCACATATCTGCCCCACAGACGCCACCTGTTCATGGTTGCCGAGCAGCATCACCCTGCCCCGTCCGCGGGCATGCACCTCCTGAATCAGAGACACGGCAGCATCGGGAGTCATATCCGCCACCAGCTCTATTCCTGCGAGTTCACAGGCGGTAAGCACTGCGGCAGGCCAGCTGTCGTCCGCACCGATGCGCACCACGCAGACAGCCCTGACGCCGCTTAAAAGCGCAGGCAGCGTTGCAGCCAGAAGACGCGGTCCCGATGCATAATTTTTTTCCAGCACTGCAATGCACCAGTCCGCCGGACGGCTGTGCACCGATACGGCTCCGCCCTGTCGCAATGAAAAGCGTGCAGAACCGGCATCACATTCCGGAAAACCATACAAAGCCTGATGGCGGGCTATGGTTGTTTTCAGCCAAGCGCGTTGTCTGTCGGATACTGCGGCATACGCTTGTGCAAAAGCATCATCGGCGACAATACGGCCATCAACCCACGAAGGAAAAAAGGCGTCAGACATCAACCACACCGGAAAGTTGAATTTTTCTCAGAATCAGAACCAATGTCCCCTGAAGGACTATACAGTAACCAGCCGCAACTGCAAAGACGCGCAGGAGAAATAAAAAAAGGCGGCCTCAGCCGCCTTGATATTGTT
Source organism: Oleidesulfovibrio alaskensis DSM 16109 (assembly GCF_000482745.1). Lineage (NCBI taxonomy): Bacteria > Pseudomonadati > Thermodesulfobacteriota > Desulfovibrionia > Desulfovibrionales > Desulfovibrionaceae > Oleidesulfovibrio > Oleidesulfovibrio alaskensis. Next base: position 68,603 of record NZ_AXWQ01000004.1, read on the forward strand.
CTGTTACAACCACTCGAACCACTGCTTCCACGAGCCGTGGCGCCGGTCTCTGTCCTGCTGCGCCTTTTCTTCCGTGGCACGCAGATAGGCTATTTTCCCTTTTTCCTCGGCATACGCCCGCAGGTCTTCCACATCCGGAAACTCCTGCGCCACATGCTGATAGCGGGATGCCGCGGAACGGAATTTTCCGGTACGCCAGTAAAAATCCGCCACGAAGAGTTCATGCTCGGCCATAAGCCTGCGGCACTCTCCCAGCAATTCGCCGGCTTTCTGGGCATACTCGCTGCCCGGATAAGACTCACGCACACGGCTGAAGTATTCGTATGCCTCCGCAACATTGGTCTGCGGTCTGTCAATGGACACAAAACTTTTCAGGTTGGCATTGCCTATCTGAAAAAGCACATACGGAATGGCTTTATGCCGCGGATGCAGAGTTTCAAATTCCTTATATGCCTCTGCCGCCATGGCATATTCTTCATCCAGAAAGTATGCATCCCCCAGCGACAGTTCGGCCTCGATGGCATACGGACTGAAGGGGAAGTTATCTTTCAACTTGCTGAAATAGCCGGTGGCGGATGCGTAATCTTTTTCACGCATGGCATCATTACCGGATTCAAAAAGCTCCTGCGCGGTGTCTTCCGGCGGAGGCAGGAAAAAATAGTCAATGATGCCGCAGCCGGAAAGAGTTGCCAGCAACGGCAGCATCACCATAAAGCGTACAATGGTTCTACGCATCAAGCTGTTCCAGATAAAGGAAAGCAGAATTGGCTGCTGTGGCACCGTCGCCAACGGCGGTAGTCACCTGACGGCACAGCTTGGAACGCACATCGCCCGCGGCAAAAATACCGGGAACATTCGTCGCCATTTCCACGTCCGTAATGATGAACCCCTGCGCATCAACGCCGAGCTGGTCCGGGAAAAATCCGGTAACAGGCTCAAAGCCGATAAACACAAACAGCCCATCAAGTTTAAGAAAATGTTCTTCACCGGTCTTCAGGTTGCGCAAGGTAACGCCTTCGAGAGCATTTTCACCGTGAATCTCAGTTACTACGGTGCTGCGCACAACCTCGATATCAGGCTTGATGCACACCTTGTCCTGATAGCATTTCATAGCGCGGAAATCATCGCGACGGTGGATCAGGTGCAGCTTTTTCACAAGCTTAGAAAGATACAGCGACTCTTCGAGCGCGGAGTTCCCTCCGCCGACGACGCCGACTTCCTGACCGCGGAAAAAGTTGCCGTCACACAGCGCGCAGTATGAAATCCCCTTACCGGTCAACCTTTCTTCGTTAGGCAGCCCCAGACGCTTGTAACGGGCACCGGAGCAGATAATGAGGGTCTTTCCTTCAACCCACTCATCGCCCACACGCACCCTGTGCACGCCGTTTCCGGGAATAATTTCAGCCACTTCGTCAGTATATTTATCAAATGACCAGCCATCGAGGTGAGCGGCAAACAAATCCACCAGCTCGTACCCTTTCAATCCTTTGGGAAATCCCGGGTAATTCTCGATTTCTTCCGTCATCAGCATCTGACCGCCGGGTGACAGCTTTTCGCACCATGCAACGGAAACACCGGAACGAAGAAGATAAAGGGCGGCCGTCATGCCTGCCGGCCCCCCTCCGATAACAATGGAATCGTAGAGCTTCATTACCCAAGAGCCTTCTGGGTGATCATGTCCTTTATGCTGCTCTTGGACACTGCGCCGGTGATCTGCTCAACAACTTCTCCGCCCTTGAAAAGAATAAGGGTGGGGATGGCGCGGATGCCGTACTTGCTGGGGGTTGCGGGATTTTCGTCAACATTCATCTTGACGATGTTCACCTTTCCGGCGAATTCGGCTGCCAGTTCGTCGATGACCGGTCCCATAGCACGGCACGGGCCGCACCAGGGTGCCCAGAAATCAATCAGGGTGGGGAGTTCAGACTTGATCACTTCAGCTTCAAAATTGCTATCGGTAACCTGCACAGCCATGGGAAGCTCCTTTTCATTAACGTTTAGCGGACTGCTTCTGCCGCTTCATAGCTAAAATGCAACTCCCGTCAGGAGTCACAAGCCAATTCAACAAGAGATATTAGGGCAACCGGAACCTGTCAAGGGAACGCTGCCTGGGGACGCATTTGAATCAGTGGGCATCATGAATGTAATCATCCGGAATAACACGCCCTCTCGGCATAGTTTCCAGTTCGAGCGAATGATGAAGCCCTTCGGATGCCAGCAACCAGCCCGTGTAGGCAATCATGGCCCCGTTGTCAGTACATAATGCAGGGGACGGCAAATGCAAGTGCAGGCCTTCTTCGGCGGCAAGACGTTGCATTGAAGTACGCACACGGCTGTTTGCAGCCACCCCGCCCGCGACCACCACAGACCGGATTTGCCCACGCCCTCCCAGACGCTGCAACGCCCTGCGGGTTTTAATGTACAACGTATCAGCCACAGCCGCATTAAATGATGCGCAAACAAGCGGCATATCTGCAGACATACCCGACGGCAGCACATTGTTCTGCAGCATGGCCTGCAGCTCGGATTCCGCCGGCGGAGCCGCAAGCGCTGTGCCACCGTGAGCTTTCAACCACGTGGAAACTGCTGTCTTCAAGCCGCTGAAGCTGAAATCGAGATTGTCATTATCGGTGTAGGGCCGCGGGAACATGCTGTCATCAGGGTCAGCCATATGCCCCAATACATCAATAAAGCGCCCGCCGGGATACGGCAGATTGAGCATTTTTGCCACTTTATCAAAGGCCTCACCGGCGGCATCATCCAGAGTGCGCCCCACCAGCGTGAAATTACGAGGCGAATCAATCCGGTAAAGATGGGTGTGCCCGCCGGAAACAAGAACTCCCAGAGCAGGAAAAACAAGGCGGTGCTCCAGCCCCGCAGCCAGCAGGTGAGCATGCAGATGATTGACACCTACCAGCCGCTGGCCTCCGGCCAATGCCAGCCCCTTGGCAAACCCCACCCCCACGAGGAGGCTTCCCAGCAAACCCGGCCCACGGGCTACAGAAATCACATCAATATCCTGAACGCCAAGTCCGCACCGGAGCATAAGCGAATCAAACATGCGCCCAATCAACCGGTAATGCTCGCGCGAGGCCAGTTCAGGCACAACCCCGCCAAAAAGCGCATGCAGTTCCGCCTGTGTGGACATCACAGCATCGACCAGACGGCCGTCGTCCACTATGGCCAGAGCAGTCTCGTCACAGCTTGATTCAATACCTAAACAACGCATACGCCCCACCGCACAGAAATGAAGCCGGCAGCCCCGGAAGCAGGACAGCCGGCCATTGAATCACCTTGCTCCGGCACCTCAGGAGTGACGCCGGTAAATTGCTTCCACTGCATCAACATCACCCGCCGACCCGATAAAGAGCGGCACCCGCTGATGCAGTTCTCCGGGTACGATATCGAGAATGCGCTTTGTACCGTCTGTGGCACGACCTCCTGCCTGCTCAGCCAGAAAAGCCAGCGGCGAAGCTTCGCACATCAGACGCAGCTTGCCCTGAGGCTTTTCGGGAAGCCGGTAGTCCATGGGATACATAAAGATACCGCCATAAAACAGGTTGCGGTGAAAATCAGCAACCAACGAGCCGACATAGCGCAGCGAATACGGCTTGCCCAGAGGATTGTCCGGCCCTTTGAAATAATTGACCACCTCGCGGGTGGGTTCATCCCAGTAGTGCCAGTACGATTCGTTCACCGAATAAATTCTGCCCTGCTCGGGGTAGCGGATATCGGGATGGGACAGCAGGAACTCGCCGACACTGGGGTCCAGCGTAAATCCGTGCACGCCCTGCCCCGAAGAATACACCAGCATGGTAGAAGGGCCGTACAGGAAATACCCTGCGGCAACCTGCTCCACCCCGCTCTGCAATACATCGCCCAAGGTCACGTCTTTACTTCCCGACGCTCCCGGCTTGCGCTTGAGGATGGAAAAAATCGTCCCCACGTTGATGTTGACATCAATATTGGAAGAACCGTCAAGGGGATCAAAAATCAGAATGTAATCTCCGGCCTCAAACCGTTCGGGCACTCTGATGAGATCTGCATTTTCTTCAGAAGCCATGGCGCACAGCACACCGGTGCGTTCCATCCTGTGAATGAGCACTCTGTTGGCATATTCATCAAGCTTCTGGACGTGTTCACCCTGCACGTTTACCTGTCCGGTGCCGCCAAGCACGTCGAGCAGACCGGCTTTATTCACACTCTTGGATATAATTTTGGCAGCCAGAATCAGATCGTACAGCAGTGCTGTAAACTGCCCCGTTGCAGCAGGCGATTTAGTCTGGTGCAGCAGCAGATGTTCAGTCACGGTAACCTGTCGCATTATGTCTCCTTATCAGTTCACCGTATTAGGGACATTGCTTGCGTCGGCTGACAACACCGGCATCAAGAATCTCTATATTGTAATCAAAGCCGGTTCCGGCTTTCACAAAATCACGCACTCTGTTCCATGCATCAGCGGAGTCACGGTAATCCCCTATCTGCACGATGTTCCAGAGCTGACCATCTTTATCGTACAGCTTCATCGTACAGGGATCGAAACCGGCGTCACGAAGCAGTGCCACACGTTCGGCAGCATAGTTCCCGTTGATAAATGCTCCGATCTGCACAGAGTAAACATAATCTGTCGTAGGAGGTGCAGGAGCAGGCTCTTCATGCAGCCCCGGCATCACACTGCCTGACGGCAGTTCATCCGACGGCAGGTCTTCAGCAGCGGGAGCAACAGTCTGCGCGCGCGCAGCCATGGCAGAAGAATCAACCTCGGTCTGTGCTGCCGCAGGCCCGTTCCGCAAGGCTTCGCGAGTTTCAAACCATGCGGCAAGCGCCGCCATGGCGGCGGGGTCTTCCGGGTAAGAATCCACAGAAGCGGCATACACCAGAGGCACTCCGCCCAGATAGCGGGCTATCCACAAAAAATGTCCGCGTTCGTCTTCCGCTTCGCCCGTCACATCGCTTTTCAGCGCTGCCGACCAGTCGACAGCGGCAAGCGGCGTCTGGTCGTACACATATTTACCGGGCCACAGCACCGCGTCACGGGAAACAAGAACAATGTCGCCGGGGCTCGGGCTGTACGCCAGCAGATTGCGTATGTCAAAGTGTGCCACCAGCAACCCTTTGACCTCGCGCCCCGAAAAAACAGGATTGGCCAGATAAAACTCCGGTCCGACGGGATTGGCTTCGGCATACCCCCGCATTGCGCGTTCAGGGGCATTTTCATCTTTTTCAAGCAACGGCGCATAATTGTATGCCTTCAGCTCAAGCTCGGGCTGGCGCAACAGCACATTGCCGTCAGCATCAACCACGGCGACACCGCTCACCCACGGGAAACGCTCCAGAAAACCGGCAACCCATTCGTCAGAAGGAAAAGTGTCCTGATTTTCCAGCACACGGCGCATCTGCTCCAGCTGCTCGTCCATTGCCGTGAAAACCGTGGCTATCTTGGATTCCACAGGCATGACGTCCAGTTCCTGATCCGTGTCCAGCGCAGCGGGTGTATTTACATACGTCCGGTACAGCTTACGGGTATCCTTCCAGTAATTCTTTGCATCCTGTTTGCAACCGGTTAAGGCCGCAAGCAGCATGACCAATAAAAAGAGTCGCCCAAAGCGAATCACGTAACTCTCCTGATATAAATAGATAAAAACGAAAGCGCCTGACTTAGCCGGCAGCGCGGGCCTCTAGGCGTTCCGCAAGGGTTTCCAGCATGGTCAGCAGCTTGTGCTTTGAGTGCAGGGGCTGTTCCGCCCCTTCTTCTTTGACAGCGCCTGCTGAACCGGCAAGCGCCAGAGAATCTTTTCTGGCCATGATATCGCGGCGCACTTCGCTGTCTGCCGTACCTGCAAGCAGCTCATCAAGGATTTCCATGGCCCCCTTGATATCCCCCTGCTGTGCCAGCACTTCAGCCATGGAGCGCGTGCGCAGCGACAACGGTTCATCAGGGATGTCATCGTCCTCGTCGGCCTGAGCCTCTGAAATTATGTCAGCTTTGTATGTGACTCCGCCGGACGGCACAGCCTCCGGCGCAGCCGGACTTATCTGAGTATTATCCGTTGCGGCAGCCACAGCTTCAGTGCCGCATTCCTGCTCCAGCCCGCCACCTGCCGCCTCAGCGGCATCATCCTGATGCACCGGGGGTGCGGCAGCATGCGCGGGGGGGTAAACAGCAGGTTCATCATCTCCGGCACCGCCGGGGCAGGTCCCCAGCGAACGAAGCCCCTGTTCGATGACAGCAGCCCACGAAACAGGTGTGTCGCCGAATGAGGCAGCAAGAAAATCAAGAGCCAGCGAAGCATCGCGCGAGTCCGGCTGAGCCGCCAGCGTACGGCCCCATGCCTGCCAGAACTGGGGGTATCTGCGCAGTCTGTCACTCAGCGCTTCAGCTTCGTCATCTGCTTCAAGTTCGCGTCCGAGTGTGTCAAGACACTCGATAAGCAGCATCCGCGCTTCAAGATGCTCCGGATGCCGCTCCAGCCCCTGCCGCAGCGTTTCAACTGCTTCCGCGGGCTGTCCGTTATCCGAAAACAGCCTGGCAAGGGGAAAAAACACTTTAGAGCTTGGCTCAAGCTCAAGAACTTCACGATACCACTTAATCTTCTCGTTCATCCGGAGCCGCTCCCAAAGTTCCCTGTGACGCCTTTCCGGAAAAGATATACAGAATTTCGTCTTCGCGGACAAAGTTCATTCTTTTTCGGACCATCTTTTCAATATACCGGCCGTCAGACTGTAATAAACGGATTTCTCTGCTCAGGGCGATGTTGCGGTTATCAAGCGAAGCAATCTGCGCCTGCAACCGTTTGTACTGCGATTTCAAATCATTATAGGCAATCACGCCTTGCGTTCCCCAGATAAGCGTATACAGCATTATCATATTGAACAGCAAAGAACCGCCCAGAGCAATATGGCGCCAGAGCATGGTTACTGCAGATAGTGGCGGGCAGCCTGCTGTTTCCGGTACAGAGACAAGGGCCCTTCCAGTTCTTTCAGAAAATTGGCTGTGGCTTTTTCAATGCGCAGCACATCATCCTCTTCAAGATCAACGCTATCGAGCTTTTTCATGAACGTCTTCAGCATATTGAGTTCTTTCATGAGATCGTGCCCGATTTCAAGATCCTCAAGATCAGGTTCCAGTTCCAGAATGGTCTGCAAACAGTTCCGCAAGCGGCTCTGCAATTCGTCATGTTCCTGCACGATCACTCTCCTGAGAACCTGCAGCCTCTGAACAACGCGGAAAACCGCGCCTGCCGGCTATTAACCGGCATCCGCCGTGCGCCAGTTTTTATAAAACGCATACAGGTAGTTTCCACCAGAAAATACCGTGAGAATCAACGCCATGTAAAGCAGAAACTGTCCCGCGGGGTTAGGGTCGAATCCGAACCACGGGTAATGCAGAAGCAGCGGGGTCAAAGCCAGCATCTGAAGCACGGTTTTCATCTTGCCGAATTTATCGGCGGCAATGACCACGCCTTCGTCTGCGGCAATGGCGCGCAGCCCTGTAACCATAAGCTCGCGGCAGATAATGACAATAACAACCCATGCAGGCACCCAGCCCAGCGCGGACAGCATGACAAGTACCGAACTGATAAGCAGCTTGTCCGCCAGCGGATCAAGAAATTTACCAAAGCTGGTCACCGTGTTGGAGCGTCTTGCAATGTGCCCGTCCACCATGTCTGAAAGCGCGGCAAGTATGAAACCCAGCATGGCCAGCAGACAGGTTATCCGACCGGGAAAATACAGAAAAACAACAATCAGGGGCACAATGACAATACGGAACAGCGTGATTTTATTTGCCAAGGTAAGCATCGGAAACTGACCCCCATGTCACATTACAATATATTGGCACAAAAAAGCTATACAGCAAAAAAACAGAACTGGCGACCCGCAGCGGGCGGCATAAAACAGCGGGGCCGGAAGGCCCCGCATTATCAGGCATGAACACTGGCTATGACTTCCAGGCTGTTCTCACAGGCGTGCACGATGTTCTCTGCCAGATCCAGAAATCCCTTCTTGGCGTGGGAATCTTCTTCCAGCAGCACCACCGGCCGGCCCACATCAGCGGCCACCACTGTGGCAGGGTCCAGCGGCACAGCCCCGAGAAAGGGCAAGCCGTAACGTTCTGCAAGCGCCTTGCCCCCGCCCTTTTTGAACAGAGAAATCTCTCCGCCGCAATGAGGACAGACCAGTCCGCTCATGTTTTCGACTATGCCGAGAACATTGGACTGGGCGTACTGCAAAAAGTTGATGGCCTTGCGCACATCAGCCAGTGAAACCTCCTGCGGGGTGGTCACCACCACACAGAGAGCGTCGGGAATCGTCTTGAGCACGGTCATATGCTCGTCGCCGGTGCCGGGAGGCGAATCAATAAGCAGAAAGTCGAGTTCTCCCCACTCCACATCGGAAACAAACTGGCGGATGGCTGCTGTTTTTTTGGGGCCGCGCCACAGAACCGCGGAATCCTTGTCACGCAGCAGAGAGTCCATGGAAACCACAAAAAGATTCTCGCTGTAGGGGGCGGGACAGATGCGGCGGGTCTTCTCGTCCACTTCCAGTCCCGATTTGATACCCAGCAGATTGGGCACACTGGGACCGTGGATATCCACATCCAGAATTCCCACTTTGAACCCTTTGGCTGCCAGAGCAGCCGCGGTATTGACTGTAACGGAGCTTTTTCCTACTCCGCCTTTGCCGCTCATCACAAAGAGCTTGTACCGGATACGCTGCAGCACGGACTGGATATTCAATTCCTGCTGGGAAACCCCGAAGGCGTTTTTGGCGATATCGCCGTCCTTCACACTGTCGGGACGGCTTTTACATGACGACATGGCTCACACTCCTTACAAATGGACCGGTGGGGCACAACTCCCAGCCGGCAGACAACCCCGCTTTGGCAGGGGCAGCAAATCACTTCAGATATCTGATTGCAAAAAATCCGGCTATACCGAGTATCGTAAAAACAATCAGCACCAGATCAAAACGCTTTTCGAGGAAAAAACGCACCCGTTCACCGAAAAGATAAATCAGACCGGCAATGGCAAAAAAGCGAAGGCCGCGACTTAGCACGGAAGCGATGATAAACACCATGAAATCAATGCGGAAGGCTCCGGCGGTAAGCGTACATACCTTATAGGGCACAGGTGTGAGTCCCGCTATGGCCACAGCCCACGCATCATAAGTCTCGTACCAGACTCTGATGGCATCATATTTATCAAGCAGTCCGTAAAAGCGGACAATAGGCATGCCTGCCACTTCCATAAAATAATACCCGAGAAAATATCCGACAATACCGCCCAGCAGAGAGGAGACAAGACAGATAAAAGCAAGGCGGAAGGCTTTGTCACGCCGTGCAAGCGCCATGGGGATAAGCAGCAAATCGGGGGGAACGGGGAAAAAAACAGACTCGGTAAAGGAAACGATAGCAAGCACACGGGTGGCCCCGGCGCTGTCGGCCATGCGCCACAGACGGTCAAGCATAGGTTTGAAAAAGCTCATTGCGCCGTCCTACCATCCGTGGTTGCCGACAAGGTCCACAAAGGCCACCTTGCCATAATTTTCATACGACAATGCGCCGTCGTTCTTATGCATCAAAAAAAGCTCCTGTTCGCGCCGCGAAGCGCCCACAGGTATGGCCATGGTGCCGGGGTCTGCCAGCTGTTCCGCCAGCGGCTCGGGAATGCCGGGCCCTCCGGCCGTGACGATGATTCTGTCAAAAGGTGCTGCCAGCGGCCAGCCCATGGTGCCGTCATCCAGCTTTGTCCGTATTCTGGCGTATCCCAGCCTGCGCAGCAGGCCGCGTGCATGGGCCTGCAGTCCCGCAATTCTTTCCACGGTATAGACTTCGGCTCCCATTTCAGCCAGCACGGCCGCCTGATAGCCGGACCCTGTCCCTATTTCAAGCACACGCATTCCCGGAGTGACTCGCAGAATCTGTGACATCAGCGCCACGATGAACGGCTGCGAGATGGTCTGACCATAGCCTATGGGAAGCGGATGGTCCTCATAGGCCTGCGCCTGCAGAGCCTCCTGAACAAAAAGATGTCTGGGTATCTTGCGCATGGCGGCCAGCACGGCGGGGTCTGTTATTCCCCTCGCTGTTAGCTGCTCGCGCACCATACGTTCTCTGCTGCGCCTTTTATCAATCATAGCGTGTGGCTTTCCTTCGAGCCCGTTGTGGCCTGTGCCGCCGACAATAACAGGCGGGGCTTCGGTTGGAAATCAGATTTTCGCCTCTAAGTCAACCTTGGTGCAGGATAAACATCCCGCACATGAAGCGCTTCCCGTCTTGACATCCGGCCAGAGTATGCGAAACTTCCACGAAACAAGTCCGGGAGGCGTCCATGCTTAATGTCGGTGACCTGATGACTACGGAGCTGTTCACCCTGCTGGAAACAGATACCCTCAAAACCGCCCGCTCGCTCATGCAGCTGGCCCGTATCCGGCACATCCCCATCGTGGATGAGCACGGACGGTTCATAGGCCTGCTGACACACAGGGACATACTCGAGGCCACTATTTCCCGCTTTGCAGAAGTGGAGAACTCTGTACAGGACGAAATAGACTCCGGCATTCCCGTCAGTGAGATCATGCGCACGGATGTCCGCAGAGTCCCCCCCGACATGCGGCTGCGTGATGCCGCGGAAATGCTTTTCCGACACAAATACGGGTGCCTGCCCGTTGTGGAAAGCGGCATTCTTGTGGGTATTGTGACGGAAGCTGATTTTCTCAAGCTGACCATCAGCCTTCTGGACGCTGTAGAAACCGTGTAGGCGCGACGCGTCTGCCTTTTTGTATCAGAGACCGGCCGCTCGCCATGCGGGCGGCCATTGCATTGCACTGGAGTCAGATTTCTATGAAAAAATTCCTGCTGTCCACCGCGCTTCTGGCTATCGTGGGCGGTCTTGTCGTTCTGGGTTTTCTGTTGTTCCGCGACCAGCAAGGTCCGCAGATATCCCTGACCCCCGCTGAAGGCCGCATATCTCCGCGGACTGTCTTTAAGCTGACCGCAAAAGACACCAACAGCGGCGTGAAAGCGCTGAGTGTGCGCGTAAAGAAAAACAGCCGTGAATTTATCGCGCTGGACCAGCAGTGGGCGGACAAACTTGTCTCGCGCACGGAAGAGTTCAGCCTGGAAAAAGCCGAGGAAATGGGTGAAGGAACGGTGGAGCTTATTGTCAAAGCCACCGACTCATCCTTTGCCGCCTTCGGCAAAGGCAATACATCCACCCGCTCGTTCACGCTGCGGCTCGACAGCCAGCCCCCGCGCATCAGTGTAACCACCTTGCCGCCCTACGTGCGCCGCGGCGGTTCCGCCTGTATTGCCTATACCGTCAATGAAGACGTCAGGCAGACCGGCGTTACCGTGAATGACCTCTTCTTTCCCGGCTACAGACAGGCCGATGGCTCGTATCTGTGCTTCTTTGCTTTTCCGTTCTATGAAGACACAAACACCTATGCTCCGCGTGTAACCGCAGAGGACGAGGCCGGCAACGTCACATCCATATCACTGGCAGTAAAGCCGCTGCATGTGGCGTTCAAAGAGGATACCATCCGGCTGCCCGATTCCTTCCTTGATAACAAGATGCAGGACTTCACCGATGAGTTCCCGGGACAGATGTCTTCTCTTGAGCGTTTTCTCAAAGTGAACAGAGACTTGCGAAAAGCCAACAGAGCTGCCCTGCTGAGCATTGGCCGCAAGACGTCTCCGGCCATGCTGTGGTCCGGCCGGTTCCTCAACCTGCCCAACGCCAGCAACAGAGCGGGATTCGCCGATCACCGCGCCTACATCTACAACGGTCAGCAGGTAGACGACCAGTACCATCTGGGACTGGACATGGCCTCCATCGCACGGGCACCCATTCCTGCCGCCAACAACGGAACGGTTGTCTTTGCCGACGACATGGGCATTTACGGACTGTGCGTTGTGGTGGACCACGGGCTGGGCCTGCAGACACTGTATGCCCACCTTTCAGAAATCCACGTGAAAGACGGCGACACGGTACAGCGCGGCGATATTCTGGGACTTACCGGCACTACCGGCATGGCAGGCGGTGACCATCTGCACTTCGGTGTCATACTTTCAGGGCTGCCGGTTCAGCCGCTGGAATGGCTCGATCCCCGCTGGATCAAACATAACATCACGGACAGGCTCGAACGCTGAGCCTGCTTCAGCAAGACATAAGCCAGACAAAAAGGCCGCCTCCGGGCGGCCTTTCTTTTTGCCGGTCGCCGGACCGGTCCATGCATAATGCCCTGCAGCATCTAAACAGTGGCAGAGCACAACCTGTATGCATACAGCTGCGGACCCCGCAGGCCGGAGGCGTAACCCTCTGGCGAGTTGCCGGACTAGCAGCATCCGGTGATATTCCGCCGGAACAAAAAAAGGGCTGCCGTAAGGCAGCCCCGCTGTATTCTGTCAGCCCAGTGTTACCACTGTTTTTTACGCTGTTCTTCAAGCGCCCTGGCCTGCTCTTCAAAAGAAGCGAAACCAGCCTGATGCATGGCATCAGTGACTGTGGCGTTCCAGTCCCACGATGCGTAGATAACCGGCTTGTGGAAAACAGCACGGAAGTTTTCAAGCTCCTGCCTGTAGAACTTCTCTTTAGGTGTCTCTATGCTTTCACGCAGCTGTTCGTGCAGCCTGCGCAACTCACCGTCGTACCATTCCATAAGGTCTTCGGCGTTCTTGTACTTTTTAAGAATATGACCATAGCCGTTCTCTTCCAGCAACTGGCGCAGGGTGGCAAGATACTGCCTGCGCAGCCAGTCACCCAGCTTGCTGGTGGGGATGTTTTCAGCCTCCACCGCAGCCATGTCGTGTTTGGTCTGGAAGTAGGTGTCAGGAACAACCGAGGCAGAGGTGATACCTGCCACGGCTACGATACCGCGCAGAATCTTGCTGTTGGAAACGCCCTGCCCGCAGAAACCGACCTTTTTGCCGTATTTCTGCCCGGTGAATATGGTGACCAGAATAGCCCACACCACAGCCGGATCTTCTTCGTCGTAGATATGTCCGAGGCGGGCGTTGTCACGGTCCGTGGCAAGCACCATCTGGGTCATATCGTTGGAACCGATGGAAAATCCGTCAAATTCCTGAATGAACTGCTTGGCCATGATGGCGTTGCTGGGAATTTCGGACATAAGAATGATCTTAAGTCCGTCCACACCGCTCTTCAGCTTGTGCACCTGTTCAAGATAGCGGCGCATGGAGCGCGCTTCTTCAAGAGTACGCACAAAAGGCAGCATGATCATCAGGTTGGTACCGCCGAAGACTCCGCGGGCCAGCTTGAATGCCTCAATTTCCCAGTCGTGCAGATTACGCGAAACACCGCGGAATCCGAGCATGGGGTTATCTTCCACATGCTCGAACAATGAACCGCCCAGCAGGTTCCGGTATTCGTTGGATTTAAAGTCAGTGGTACGGTAGATGATTTCCTTACCGTGGAACGCCATGGCAAACAGCGCCAGCCCCTGTGCCAGCGTCTGAACATAGTGTTCCTTGCCGGTACGGAAGCCGCGGGAACGGATAAGATCGCGGATTTTTGAAGGAACAGTCCGCACTTCTTCCATTTCTTTCAGCAGGCCGCTCTTTTGAGCCACTTCAAGACGCAGGGCCTTGATGCGTGTCAGCACGTCCTTGACCATGGCTGCATCCGCCACCTTCTCCGCCATGCTCTTTACGGTGCCTTCAATTTCGGCACGACGCTTGACGGTATCAGGTTCTTTGCCGACCAGCAGAGCCAGTTCGTCATCATATCCCATGACAACGCGGATATGGTCTTCAACATCCACAGATGTTTTCAGCACATCCAGACGGCGGGTGGCAAGCTCCACATGCTCATCAAGCTTGTGGTCGAGTTCGCGCATGCGCCGGTGCATGGCAAGCACTTCTTCCGTGCCGCGCACGTTCTCACGTTCGGTCAGCTGCTGAATTTCTGCCGCCAGTCCAGTCAGTACGCCTACGTATTCACGCAGCTTGAGATCAAGCCCTATGAGACCGGCCCCCAACTGATCACGCAGCACTTTGGTAAGGCGAGCTTCCAGTTCTTTCAGCTTGGCGGCAACAACGATGTCCAGCTCGCCGTTGTCGTACGCTTCCAGCGCCTGAGGGTGAACACTGATGTTACCCAGCATGAATTCGGCACGCAGCAGGCCAACTTCAAATCCGGCCACGTCGCGCAGACGGGAAAGGAACATGGCCTGTCCCACGTCGGCAAGAATAAGGCCGACCTTGGCCTTTGTGGCAGGCAGCGTGCTGACATCCATCTCTCCGCCTACTTCTTCGAGCGGAAGCATACCACGGTATACTTTGCCGCGAGTACCGTCGACGGTCACTTCCTGACCGTCAAGAGAGCGGAGAATCTCAAGGCGCTGAATACCGATAACGGCAGGAATGCCCAGTTCGCGCGAGGTAATGGCCGCGTGGCTGGTATCGCCGCCCACGTCGGCCAGAATGGCCGAGGCGATGCGCATACCCGGCACCATATCGGGGTCGGTACGTTCTGCAGCCAGCAGGTCACCCTTGTTGATTTTGTTCAGTTCCAGAGCGGAACGCAGATATTTGACCGTTCCCTGCCCTGCACCGCGGGATGCACCGTTGCCTTCCAGAATGACTTCGGCGTTGTTGGCAGCCTTTTCATTCACTTCAAGCCGGCGCATGAAAATGGTGTGCGGGTGCTTTTCGAACTCTTCATTCCAGCGGGTTTCAGGACGGGCCTGCACAAACCACAGACGGTCGGAACTGTCGATGCAGAATTCCGTGTCCATGATCATGCCGCCGTAGGCTATGCTGATACCACGCACGCCCTTGGCCACGGCTTCTGCCTGAGCAAGAGAAAGCGACCAGCGGAAGGCTTCGTTTTCAGGTACGGAAACCATCTTGGTTCCGCCCTTCTCGTCATTGACGATTTTTTTGTCCTTGCAGCCCATCTGGCGGATGACAACTTCCTGCCCGTCACCCCGCTGAAACACATAAAACTTGTCGGGAGTGACCATGCCGCCCACAACAGCCTCGCCCAGACCGTAGCTGGCATCGATGGACACCAGATCTTTGCGCGCGGTTCCGCGGCACCCTGTGGCGGTGTCGGCACTGAAGGCGGTACCGGAAATGACAGGGTTGACCATACGCATGATGCATACGGAAAGAGAGGTGTTTTCAATTGCCCACTCTTCCTTGGCCGTTGCAGCTATGGATTCGTCGCCGGTCGCTTCTGCACGGGCCATGGCATCAAGAATGGCCTCGCGGCGGTATGTCATGCTGCGCAGGTTGTATGCAGAGGCACAGTCCCAGTGATAAGCGTCAACGGCCTGACTTTCACCGACAATATTCAGATAGGTGTCCTGCAGACCGGCAAAAGCTTTTTTGCGCGAATCTTCACCCGCAGCCGAAGAACGCACGGCCACTGCCACATTCTCCACGCCTGCTTCCTTGCAGATGGCGTTGTATGCTTCACGCACACAGGCCGCCACTGCCTCGGGCAGATCAACAGATAAAATGGCAGCCTGAACAAGCAAAGAACGCTTGCGCAGCTGGTCAATCCCCTCGGGGGAAGTTGCGAAACCTTCCACCACGTTATTGATGAAGGTTCGGGTCTTGAGCATGTTCTGCGCACCGGAAGCGGCCGCTTTCTGGCGGATTTCATTGGCCAGATTACGAACGAACTTCTTGAGGAACTCCGGATCCCGGTTGATCTCGGTGTCATTCCAGTCGATGCTGTTGTACTCTTTATCCAGAACACTGCGAACCAAAGACGCGTTTACCTTGGTTTCATCCAGCAACTTATGAAAAGCCACGGAAGAAATGGCACGGAACTGTGGGCTCCGGACGCCTTCCACCTGACTGATGATGGCGGTGTTGTAGTTTTTCCCGCCCACAAGCAATTCTGCATCTTCACCTATGGCGGTAATCTCGGCGCCTGTCAGCACCAGCTTGTTAGTCAGGGCAGTGGTCTCAGCTTTAGCCTTCTGGCTTTTCACTTCAGCCTTGGGCTTGTCTGCCTGAGCTTTGGCCATTGTCTCTCCTCCTATGGGGGATGAAAACACCCAGCCTGCCACATAGTTTTTTCTGCGGCTGGGCATACCTCGAGTCAAATCCCGGTCACGCGTATTGAAAGGCGGAAAACCGCCGGCCCGGGCCGAACGGTTTTCCATACCTTATCTGCATTATACGCTGGTACTCTGCCAGTCAATGAGGCGACGCAAAAGCCTAGGCTTTGCACGCACAGTCAAGCTTGTCGCCGCAATAGGGACAAAAACCGACACCCTCTATGGTGATGGGATGACGGCATTTTTCATTGGGACACAACGTGGGAACAGGCCCCAGCTCGACAATCAGCTCGCCTCCTTTTACAGGTACCATCTGCTTGTTTTCCTTATAGTCGGCGGTCCTCAGCACACGCCTGACCATACCATCCACAGGAGCAAGCACGGCCTTTTCCTGCTTCATGATGGAAATATTGAACAGTTCCTCACCCTTTTTCACATAGTCGCCGGGGTGCACATACATCACCCACAGGTCGCCGTTGGAAGGCGCAGCCACATGATAGGCATTGGCGGGGTCGGCCTTTTCCAGCCCCTGTACATCATCGGCATGGGGTTCGGCCACCTGAATGTCCACACTCATGATTTCCGAATCAAGCACATAGCGCACAACGCTCATGCCGCTTTCATCCGGCAGTGAAATGCTGAGAATGGTCATCTGGTGAGGCTTTCCGTGCGAGTCGGTAAAGTTCAGCTCTCTGCCCGGTTCAATCCCTTCAAACCAGACATGCAGCGGCAGATTGTTAGGATCGCCGAACTGCTGACGCAGCTGAATGGTCGCCACGGCATCGCCCGGATGGTTCAGATACATGACGAACTCTTCATCCGTGGGCTTGCGGCGGATAATATCCACAAACCCCCGCTCTTCAGCGGCAAGATCCATGTCTTCCACAAACTCCAGCGGAGAAGTTTCGGTGCGGCAGTTCACAGCACGCTGCCACTCGTTGCCAAAGGCGCTCTGATACACCCAGTCAGCGGGAAAGCCCAGCGGCAGCTTACCGTATTTGCCCATCAGCAAATCACGGAAAGCATCATTGCTGTCCTGATACAGGGCAAGACGGGCTTCTTTCATTTCCGAGGAGAGATCCGCTTCGCTGTGACGTGTCACGTTGTCCAGCACTTCCAGAAGGTAGCGCACTTCCTGCTCGCCGCCGCGCTTGTAGGCGCTGGTTACCGCCAGAAACGCCGTGTTCCACGTAATCTGCGAGCCGGGTGTCACATCATGATACCGCACTATTTTCCGGGTTCCGGCAAGGAACTTGAGCATATACGGCAGCAGATGGATGTAGCCCTGCTTCATGGCGCCTTCCTGAGAAGAGGAAGTGGCGCCGCCGGGCATGGCGTGTTCCACCACATCGTAGTCGATACCCTGAAAATAGGGCGCCGTGTAGCGGTCATAATAGGGCATGATCTGCTTGAGAACAAAATTGCAGCTGCGGATCATCTCTTTATTGAGATTGGTCTTAAGCCCCAGTTCGTCTTCAATATAAGCAGCCGTGGACAGCACCTCACCCTGACCGTACCAGCGGACGGAAGCGCCTATGGCCGTATCGACGATATGCGCGCCTGCCTTGGCAGCAGCACCTACGGCAGGAACGAAAAGCCCGTCCGTAAAGTGGCGGTGATAATGCAGCACAAGCTGAGGCCACGCCTTGCGCAGAGCCGTGACAAGCTCCGTCATGAAACGCGGCGGGCAAACGCCGGCCATGTCCTTCAGTCCAAGAATGATCATGGAAGAAGCCTTGGCAGAGCTTACCCCCGCCACGTCCGCCACCATGCGCAAAATGGCTTCCGTCACCTGCAGATAATGCGGAACATCGAAGCCTCTGGCCCAGGAAAGAGATATGGCAGGTTCGAAAACCACGCCGGAACGGTTGAGAGCCACTTCCGCAAACGGACGCATGTTGTCGACATGGTTCAGGAAGTCAAAACACCGGATAATCTGGTAGTGGTCACAGATCATCTCTCCGGTCAGACGCATGAGATTGCGCGGCTGCGGCTTGTACCCCAGAATGTTTGTCGAGCGGATAAGAATCTGCTTGGCCGTTTTGGGGGCAAACTGATTCCAGTGCGCCGCTTCGGTAAACGGATAGGTCATGTTGGCCAGCATGGCCACATGGAAGTGTGCCCCCCCGCCGTTTTCAAGCGAGAAGAAATTACAGTTGTCAAGATACGGCCCGATGAGCGCATCTTCCGCAAGACGGAACCGGTTGCCGCTGTTGGACTGCGTTATGTCACGGGCTGTGGTGTCGGTAAAATGCACATAACCTGAGTCTCTGACCATATCCAGCAGAGCTGCTCTGTCTCCCACAGGATACGGCGAAGCTGCCTTGCGCACTCTGGATGTAATTTCGGGCAGCACAGGCCTGAAATCAGGCATGCGCGGAGTCTCGCGGGTGCGGTACTCATCAAGCTTCACATGCGGGTTATATCCCTTGGCCGAAATTTCGGCCACCAGACGGGCCAGACGTTCGGCTTCCGGCTCCAGATCGGTATAACACATGAGTTCAGGCGTGCGGGCAATGAAATTGGTATCAAAATCCGCATCAAGAAACTTGGGATGCTTCACAATCTGCTTGAAAAACGGAATCGTCGTCTTGATGCCGCCCACAACATACTCACGCAGTGCCCGGTTAAGGGTAGCAAGAGCTTTTTCCCACCCTTTGCCGTATGCGATGAGCAGTGAACCGGCAGAATCATAGTTCGAGGGGAATTCGTATCCGGCGGAAAGGTTGGAGTCCAGACGGATGCCGGGACCGCCCGGTGACACATACCGCGTGACCAGCCCCGCGTTGGGCGCAAAGTCGTTCTGGGGGGACTCGCAGTTGATGCGCACCTGTATGGCATGCTGCGTGGGAACCATGTCGTCTTCTTTAAGACGCAGCTGCGCACCGAAGGCGACAGCAATCTGCTCTTCCACCAGATCGATGCCGTACCGGCATTCGGTGATTCCGTGCTCCACCTGCAGGCGGGTGTTCACCTCGATAAGATACGGAGTACCGTCGTCTGTAACCAGAAACTCCACCGTGCACAGCGAGTAATAGCCTACTTCCTGCACAAGCTGACGCGAGTAGTCTTTCAGCCTTGCACGCAGCTCAGGAGTGATGCCCTTCCACGGAGAAGGAGTGATTTCGATAAGCTTCTGGTGATTACGCTGCACCGTGCAGTCGCGTTCGTCAAAGGCGAACACATTGCCGTGCATGTCGGCGATAACCTGAATTTCGATATGCCGTACAGAAGGCAGGTATTTTTCCACATACAGCCGGGGGTTGCCGAACGAAGCCTGAGCCATGGTCGACGCTTTCACAAAAGCGTCTTCAAGCTCATCCTGCGACTTGATGAGGAATATGCCACGTCCGCCGCCGCCGCCTTCGGCCTTGAGCATGACGGGAAAGCCGATTTCTTCAGCTATTTTTCTGCCGGTGGGCACATCAACGGCGCCTTCCGAACCGGGAACAACAGGAATGCCGAGCTGTTTTGCCAGCCTGCGCACCTGCACCTTGTTCCCGAGCAGATTCATGGCCTCTGCCGTAGAGCCGATATACAGCAGTCCTGCCTCGGCACAACGGGAAGGAAACCGCGGATCTTCGGAAGAAAATCCCCAGCCCGGATGAATCGCGATGATGCCCCGCTGCTTGGCCAGTCTGATGATTCTGTCAATATCGAGATATGCTCTGGGATCGGATCCGAGCAGCAGAAGCTCCTGCGCTGCGGAAGCGGCCGGAGAGGTCTTGTCGATATCGGTTGCCGTCATCACGGCGACCGCATCAAAGCGTTCGCGGATAGAACGGCAGATACGCCGGGCGGGAATCCCCCGGTTGGCAACCAGAATAGGCTTGCCTTTCACCTCTTCCAAAACCTGATTGAACGTCTTGATAGCCATTCACTCCTCGTACTCAACAAAACAACCGGAGCCCATTGCATAGACGACCGGGGTTACAACGATCACTAGAGTTTCATTCAGGCACGACGGTGTCATGATATAGGGGAAAGACTGCAGGAGTGGAGGACCTGCTCCCGACCGGACAGGAGTACGCGCAACGCTCCATCATGGCTCAAGCCCATTAACCTGCCCGGACAGCTCCCTAAATCACTCCCGTGTATCATCACAACACGGCCTACCCAGGCAAGATACGCTTCCAAGCGACTGATCAAGCCATCTTCACTGAAGCGAAGAACCTCATTACGGTAGCAAAAAAAAGCACGGTCGACAAGCTGTCGCCACAATTCAAAAGGCGCGAAATCGAAACCCCTTGCAGCCAATCCGCAGGCGGGCACCGCAGCCCCCTCACGCAGGCAGTCTGCCCGGGGAAAGTGCGCTACATTTATACCTATTCCCACAAGCAGCGCACCGTTGCGATCTTCCAGCAGAATTCCTGCCATTTTGCAGTCGTCCAGCAGCAGATCATTGGGCCACTTCATGCGCACATCAATACCGCACATTTCAAACGCTCTGGCAAACACATAGCCCGCAACCAGCGAAGAAAGCGAATCAGGATAGTTTGAAGCGGCGGGAAAACGCAGCGCAGCATATATGTTGCCTGCCGGCGACACCCACTGACGGCGCATCTGGCCTCTTCCTAACTGCTGCGAAACTGCAAGCACACTTGTCCACACCGGCAGTTCTCCGGCAGCGTGCAACGCATGAGCGGCATCCAGTGAAGACCCCACTCCGTCGCAGATGAAAACCGCACCGCAACCGGGGCCACCGCTGGTGGCATATCCTTCATAAACTTCATTGCGGCACGGCTCAAAAGCGGGCAAAAGCCGCACGTCACGCTGCCAGAGGGCATGCGCTCCCCCGAGGGCCTCAGGGGCAAGAGGACGCATGCTGCAGCCCTGCAGCTTTGAAAGAATGTACACGGGAAAGGACATTACCACCTCATTCATACACGGAAAAAACACCCTGCGCGCAACGCCGCGGCCCTTTTGTGCCGCGGCGATATATGGTACCGGAACCTATGCAGACATTCCTTGTAGGCGGTGCGGTCCGCGACATGCTGCTGGGCAGAACTCCCCGCGAATACGATTATGTATTTTCCGGGTCGCTTGAAGAGTTTCTGCTGCGGCATAAAACAGCCCGCAGGGCCGGTACACAGTTTTCCATAGCCATCTACAACGGGCTGGAATTCGCCCCCATGCGCGGAAAGACCATACATGAGGATCTGGCTTCGCGCGACTTCACCGTCAATGCCATGGCGCTTGACGCCGACGGCAGACTGTTTGCCCATCCTGAAGCCCTGCGGGATCTGGCACTGCACAGACTGTCGCCCGCTTCATCTCATGCCCTTGCGGACGATCCGGTACGGCTGTTCAGAGCCGCAAGGTTCACAGCCGCCCTGCCCGGTTTTCACATTTCCGCAGACCTGAAGCGCGCCATGCGTACAGAAGCCGGTTCCGGCAAAATAATGGATGCAGCTCCGGAACGTATCGGCAGCGAAATTCACAAAGTACTGCACAGTGCACGGCCCGGCAACTTTCTGCGGACACTCAACGAGGCTGACTGCCTGACCGCATGGCTGCAGGAGTTCGCCCCTGCTGAAGAGGATGCAGCCGCGCTGCACCGTACGGCAGATATCATGGACAGAGCGGCAGGCGTGCCCATGGCTGTATGGATGGCTCTGTGCCACGATTTGAACACAGGCGCAACGCAAAGTCCGTTACCCGCCGCAGCCCCAACGCCGGTGCGGAAACAGCCGCAGCACCATGCGGCAGCTCCGGCAGCCCGCAGATTCGCCATGCGCATCAAGGCCCCGAATTCCTTTGTACGCGCTGCCGAGGTGGCCGCTTCATGCCACAAAGAAGGCATGCATTACCCCGCACTTAAGGCTGAAAGCCGTGTTTCGCTGCTCATGCGGCTGCATCTCGCCGCATTACTCGATGATTTCTTTACCTTCATCCTAGCTGTCACCGGCAGTGACTTTCGCAGACCGGCAGCGGAAGAACTCGATATCCTGCTGCGGGTAAAACTGCCCCCGGACCAGCAGGGACGGGGGCCCGAATCGGGACGCCTGCTGCACCGCATGCGCTGCGAGGCACTGCAGAGCCGTTGAACAGAGTGCTGCCCCGGCGCAATGCCGCCTCCGTACGCAGCCAAAGACAGCCATACCCCAAACGGCAGGTACCGGTCCGCAGAAAAGCCGGCTGAAAAGATGCCCCTTCTTTTTCCCAGTGTCACGCGCACCGCACGGCCCATCCTGCTTGACCGCCGCCCTGCTTTGGTGCAGACAAACAGTTTACGTCCGTTTCAGTACGGGCATCCTGCTATATCTCGGTAGACATATTAATTTTCTGGAAAGCGCCAGAGGGAGACAACGGCATGATTTATGATGTGGACCGCGAAACACTGCCGCGGGAAGAGCTTGAAGCTCTTCAGGTGAGGCGTCTGAAAAACCTTTGTGAACGGGTTTATGCGAATGTGCCCCATTACAGACGCAAGTTTGACGAAGCGGGAATAACCCCTGCGGACATCAAAAGCCTTTCCGACCTCAAGTATCTGCCGTTTACCGAGAAGCAGGACCTACGCAACAACTATCCTTACGGCCTGTTTGCCGTGCCAAAGGAGCACATCGTGCGCCTGCACGCCTCCAGCGGCACCACAGGCAAAGCCACTGTAGTGGGCTATACCGCGCGCGATCTCAACAACTGGGCTGAAATGATGGCACGCAGCTTCACCGCGGGCGGACTTTCCAGCCGCGACCTGATCCATAACGCATACGGTTACGGCCTGTTCACGGGCGGGCTGGGAGCGCATTACGGTGCCGAAAAGCTCGGCGCAACGGTCATTCCGGTATCCGGCGGCAACACCAAAAGGCAGGTGGTTCTGCTGCGCGATTTCGGGGCCACAGCCATCTGCTGTACCCCTTCGTACAGCCTGTATCTGTACGAAGCCGCGCTGGAAGCCGGCATCGACATGCGCGAACTGCCGCTGCGCATCGGTATTTTCGGCGCAGAGCCGTGGACCGATGAAATGCGCCACGACATCGAACAGAAAATGGGCATCTCGGCCGTCAACATATACGGTCTGTCAGAAATCATGGGGCCGGGAGTCTCCATGGAATGTGAAGACGCCAAAGACGGCATGCACATATGGGAAGACCACTTCCTGCCTGAGATAATAGACCCCGTCACGGGCGAACAGCTGCCCGCCGGACAGCAGGGCGAACTGGTCATCACCACGCTGACCAAAGAAGGCATTCCGCTTATCCGTTACCGCACACGTGACATCAGCATGCTGAATTACACCCCATGCTGCTGCGGCAGAACCCATGTACGTATGAAGCGTGTCATGGGCCGCAGCGACGACATGCTGATTATCCGCGGGGTCAATGTATTCCCCTCGCAGATCGAGTCCATTCTGCTGGAAACTGAAGGAGCCTCTCCGCACTATCAGATAGTTGTCAAACGGGATGGCAATCTGGATATCATGGAAGTGCATGTTGAAGTTTCGGAAAATCTGTTTTCGGACGAAATCAAAAACCTCCAGCGGCTTGAAAGCCGCATTCAGAAAACCATCAAGGAATTCCTCGGCGTCACAGCCAGGGTACGCCTTGTGGACCCCCGCTCGATCCAGCGTTCGGAAGGCAAAGCCAAACGGGTTCTCGACCTGCGCAACGAATAACATTCCGGCAGCTCGGCCATAAAAAAGGGAAGCATCTGCTTCCCTTTTTTATGGCCGCATGACAGCAGCCGGTAAACGGACAACACGGTCATTTTTTTCTGGCCGGCGGCCGGATATGGGCCATGACCCGTTCATAAGCCCGGCGTGACTCTTCAGTCTCCATGTCAGGAACAGTGTCCCTGTCAACCAGCATGATGGCCTCGCACGGGCACATTTCCACACAGGCAGGCTCAAGCCCCACATCCCGTCTGGAAGCACACAGGTCACATTTTTGCACCGTGACACCGAGATCAGTGGCAAAAAAAGCGGCATACGGACACGCCAGAATACAGTTGCGGGTTTCGCACCCGCGGCACAGCAGCGGCTGCAGCACAACGGCTCCGTCTCTGTCACGCATCAGCGCCCCGCGGTTGCACACTTTCATGCAATGTGCCTGTTCGCAGTGCTTGCAGTACAGAGGAACCATGATGCCTTCAACTGTACGAGTCATGGCTATGCGCGGCGTATCGTACAAAAATTTACAGACAGCCTCGCAACTTTCACAGCCGATACAGCGGCTGTAATCAATAAAAAGAGTTTTCCCTTCACAGGACATTACATTGAGCCTCCGGGCTATGCTGGCTAGGGGACAATTCTGTCCTCGTCGTATCTGTATTCGCCCTCGCGGTTCTGCGCCTTCAGGTCAAGCCAGTTGGTCAGTGATCGCGAAGCCCGCAAACCGCTGTAGACAGCCTTGCCTATCTTGCTGGGGCCTGTCAGCACATCTCCGGCGACAAACACGTTCTCTATACTGGTCATATGAAGCCAGCGCACTTCGCCTTTGCGTACGTTTTCTAGCCCCAGTTCCTGCTGAAAGGGAGGAGTGGGAATTTCACCGATGGCAGTTATAAGCATGTCCACATCCAGATGCTCCGCCTCGCCGGTCATACCGTTGGCAAGCTCCAGCCGCTGCACGCCGCATTCACCTTCCACCCGCAGCGGTGTGCGCCGCTCAAGCCATTCGGCGCCCATCTCGCAGATGCGGTCAATCTCGAAACTGCCGCAGGGGGCCTCGCGGGCTGTCCGTCTGTATATCATGTATATTTTGGCGGCACCAAGCGCATGGGCACTGTCCACCACGTCAACGGCGGAATGACCGGCACCGACCACAGCCACGCGCTTTCCGCGCACATCGGGCATGGTGACATTGGGCGAGGCATATTTTGCCGCCCTGATGGGAAACAAAAACTCAAGGCCGGAATGCACTCCCGCCAGATTTTCCCCGGGAATACCGAGCTTTCGGGACTTCCATGAACCGGTACAGATCATGACCGCATCATGCTCTTCCACAAGCTCGCCGAGGCCGCGGATATCACAGGAAAAGTGATCGCCTTCCTCTTCATGCAACGGAGCACTGCAGCATATTTTTGTCTTTGTGCGGAACACAACTCCGAACTGCCGTTCCATGCGCCGCACACCTGCCCGGATACGTTCAGGCGGAATACGCTTTCTGGGAATGCCGAACACCATCAATCCTCCGGGTTGCGGCAGTTTATCGTACACCACAACCTCGTATCCCAGACAGGCCAGATATCCGCAGGCGGCAAGTCCGGAGGGGCCTGCACCTATAATGCCCACTTTGCGGCCGTTGGGCGGTAGCGGGGATTTTCTTAAAAAAGCAAAATTCATGGGATTGGACATAAATTCTCCGTACTGCGCCGTTTATCATGGGTCAAAACGACTGATCGGCCATACAGTATATCCAAGCAGCGGGCATGCGCAACCCCGCGCCGTGTGCTCTTGTCATCGGCGAAGGGGAATGATACTGAAATGAAAAGAGAAGAGGACGCCCCTGTGCGTTTATGACATACAACTCAAACGGGACTGACCAGCCATGAAAGTCGAACAGATCTCTGTTTTTCTCGAAAACAAGGCAGGCCGTCTGGCCGAAGTGACAAACGCTCTTGCCGACGCAAACATCAACCTGCGTGCGCTGTCACTGGCAGACACCTCGGACTTCGGCATCCTGCGCATGATTGTGGCCGACCACGAGAAAGCCAAACAGGTACTGAAAGACAAAGGCTTCACCGTGGGCCGCACCACAGTTGTCGCTGTGGAGGTTCCTGACCAGCCCGGCGGGCTCAACGATATTCTGCAGACCCTTTCCGACAGCAAGGTCAATGTGGAATACATGTATGCCTATGTACAGCCCGGCGGCACCAACGCCGTGCTCATTTTCCGGTTCGACAGAACCGATCAGGCCATTGAAGTGCTTACCGGCAAAGGCTTTACCGTCATTCCCGGTGACAAACTGTACAACGGGTAACACCGACGAGCACACGCATCATCAACGGGCCGGAACACTCCGGCCTTTTTTTATTCACGGAGCATGTATGTCCCCGCGCAACCAGAACATCCGGCCGGTCAGAAAGGCGGAGAACCGCTGGCGCATCTACCCGGTCGGTACCATGAGAGTACCCGTGGACATTTTTGCTTCGGAAGCTCTCATATCGGTCATGGATACGGAAACAATACACCAGCTGACAACTGCAGCCAGTCTGCCCGGTGTCGCCGGTTCCGTCATATGCATGCCCGATGCCCACTCAGGTTATGGATTTCCCATCGGGTGTGTGGCCGGATTCTGTGCCGGTAAAGAAGGAATTATTTCCGCCGGCGGTGTGGGATACGACATCGGGTGCGGTGTGCGCACTCTGCTGACAGATATACCTGCCGCAGAAGTGTATGCGCGGCGCGGCGAAATTGCGGACGCTCTGTTCCGTGCCATTCCAGCGGGGCTGAAAGGAAGCAGTCATATTTCGCTTAACGCATACGAAATAAAACAGATATTGCATGAAGGCGCCGCATGGGCCGTACGCAACGGCATGGGCGAAAAGGAGGACTTGTGGCATACAGAAGAAAACGGCTGCGTTGCCGGAGCTGATGCAGCACAGGTCTCGACCGAAGCCCGGCAAAGACTCACCGGCCAGCTGGGTACTCTGGGGTCAGGCAACCATTATCTTGAAATCCAGATTGTCGACAGCATCCACGATACCGCTGCAGCGGCGCATTTCGGTCTTGCAGAAAACCAGATTGCCATCAGCATCCACAGCGGCTCACGGGGCACAGGACACCAGATTGCCACTGACTACATAAAAGCCATGCAAAACGCCCTGCCCGACGGCCACCCCGCACCGGATCCTTCTCTGGCTTACGCCCCGCTGACATCAGACCTCGGCCGCCGCTATCTGGCCGCCATGAAAGCCGGCCGGAACTGCGCGCTGGCTAACAGGCAAACCATTGCCCACATGGTGCGCAAAACGTTTCTGCGGTTGTTCCCCTCCTGCCGTATCACCCAGCTGTATGATGTTTCGCACAACACCTGCAATGAAGAACACCACGTCATCGAGGGCCAGAGCAGACGGCTTTTTGTACACCGCAAAGGAGCCACTCGTGCTCTGCCTTCCGGCCATGCAGCCCTCGGCCCCCTGTTCGATGCAACGGGACAGCCTGTGCTTGTGGGCGGCAGCATGGGCACAGCATCATGGATATTATGTGCCGCCCGGGGAGCAGAGGCCAGCATGTACTCGGCCAATCACGGCGCCGGCAGACTGCTCAGCCGCGCTCAGGCACGCAAACGCCAGCAACCCCGCAGTCTTATGGATGCACTGAAGCATGCCGGAATCTCGGTAAGAACACACAGCCCGCAACTGCTGGCGGAAGAGGCTCCCTTGGCCTATAAGGATGTGGACCATGTGACTGATACGGCCTGCGCGACAGGCATTGCCCGCAAAGTGGCAAGACTGCGCCCTCTGATCTGCATAAAAGGATAACGACATGACACAGCTCGTAACAGGCTGCACACTCGACTGTCCGGACTGCTGCTCCATGGTGGCCGTACCCCGGCAAGACGGCACCCTGTCCATACAGGGCAATCCGGCACATCCTTTTACTCAGGGGCTCATCTGCGGCAAAGGAAAAAACTTCGTACAGCGCCTGCAATCGTCCGAACGTATCACAACGCCTCTTGTGCGCCGCAACGGTACGCTCCGCAAAGCTTCGTGGGACGAAGCGCTGTCTGTATGTGCCGCGAAAATAGATGCCCTGCGCGCCACCCCGGAAAAAATGCTGCATATACGGGGTGCAGGAACCCGTGGAGTTCTCTTCGACGCCGCGGGAGAACTGCCCGCCCGCCTGCGTATGGCTGCCACGCACGGCTCGCTGTGCGACGAGACAGGTATCGAAGCGTGCAAGGCTGACTTCGGTTCGCTGAATATGAACCATCCCCACGATCTTTTTAATGCAGACCACATTGTAAACTGGGGACGCGACATTTCACGCTCGTCGGTTCATCTGGCAAAAATTGTCAATGAAGCCAGAAAAAAGGGAACACAGGTTCTGCTCATAAGTCCCTGCCCGTCAGGCGCCGCAGGCTATGCCGACGAAGTTATCACAGTACGCCCGGGTACAGACCGCTTTCTGGCCGCCGCGGCGGCCAGACGACTGCTGACGCGCCCCGGTTTCCGTCAGCGCCTTTTACGCTGTTCTGCCAATGCAGACGCATACCTTGCCTGCCTTGACGCCATGGATGAACACGCCCTGCTGACGGCGTGCGATGTATCAACCGCCGCTCTGGAAAAACTGACAGACTGGTACGCCGACACGGATGCCGCTGTATCAACCCTGCTGGGATGGGGGCTGCAGCGCTACATACGCGGCGCCCAGAACGTCAGGCACATAAATGCCCTTGCCATGATAAGCGGCCATATAGGAAAAAACGGCGCCGGTGTTTTCTACAACATATCGTCGTCACGGAACTTCAACCGCCAGTGGATGCAGGATCTTCCGGAACCTTCGCGCAGGTTGAGTCTGCCGCGCATAGGGCAGGAGCTTGCCGGTGCAGCCCCCCCTGTGGAGCTGGTACTGTGCAGGGGCATCAATTTCGTCAACCAGTGCCCTGATTCACACACCACAGCAGCGGCTCTCCGGCATGCATTTGTTATTGTCCTCGATGCATTTATGAACGATACAGCCGCACTGGCAGACGTCCTTCTGCCGTGCAGCCTGATGCTGGAACGGGAAGAAATAGTCGGATCCTTCATGCACAACCAGATAAACTACTGCGCACCGGTGTTTCCGCCGCCCGGTGAATGCCGCGACGACTTTGACATACTGGATGAGCTGGGCAGCAGGCTTTCTGAACCGGTGCGTCTGCCGGACAGAGAGACATGCCTGCGTCGCGCGCTTGATTCCCCGCTTCTGCAGACAACGCTTTCCCGTCTGCGGCAGGAGGGATTCGCCACCGCCGAACACCCGTTCATCGCATATGAAGGTATGCGTACAGACCATCAGGATGGCCTGTTCCATTGTGTCGCCGAACTTTCACCTGACAAGGAAGATTCCGGAGACTACCCGTTTTTCCTGCTGACCCTCATAAGCCGCAACACACTGCATTCACAGATTCCTGCCGGGATGCAACAGGGCCTGCCGGAACTTGCCGCAGCGCCTTGCGCGGCACAGGCGGCGGGCATCGCAGACGGCGAAGCTGCTTTACTTTGCACACCCGGCGGCCAGATGCAGGTCACCGTCCGCTTTGATCCCGCTATTCATCCTTCCGCCGTGCGGTTGCGGCGCGGTGGCTGGGTCAGCCGCGGCTGGGGGGCCAACGGGCTTACAGCCCCGCTGGTTACAGATGCCGGAGAAGGCGCGGCCTTCTACAGCCAGAAAGCCGCTATCAAAAAGTTGCAGGCAGAGCCGCCGCACCCGCAGGCATAAAATGTAATTCTTCCCTGCTCGGTATGGAAATGCGCATGCCGTTCAGCACCGAATAATAAAAAACCCCGCTCCGGAAAGGAGCGGGGATAAAAGCAGCACAAGCTCAGCAAGCATATCTGGCCGCCACCGGCATGCGCCAGCCCGAACCGAACGCCCTGTCAGTGACCTTGAGGCCGGGCGGTGCCTGACGCCGTTTGAATTCCGCCCTCCGGACAAGCCCGATGATGCGGCGTACCGTTTCAGGATGGTGTCCCGCCGCCACAATGGCGGCCATCCCCTGCTTCCGCACGATATGCCGTTCCAGCACATCATCCAGAACGGCATAGTCAGGCAGCGAATCTACGTCCTTCTGGTCGGGCCGCAGCTCCGCAGAAGGAGCCTTTTCCAGAACAGCGCGGGGAATCACTTCAAAACCGCGGACGCTGTTAAGCCAACGGCACACGGCGTACACCATGGTTTTGGGCAGGTCGGCTATCACGCCGAGCCCACCTGCCATGTCGCCGTAAATGGTGCAGTACCCCACGGCCAGCTCGGACTTGTTACCTGTGGTCAGCAGCACTTTGCCGAATTTGTTGGACATGGCCATAAGAATATTGCCACGGATACGCGACTGGATATTTTCTTCTGTCACATCGGCATCCAGCCCTGCAAAAGATTCAGAAAGAGCAGCATCAAACGAGCGCATCAGCGGTTCAATGGGCACAACGCGCGAGCGTATGCCCAGATTTTGCACCAGTGCAACCGAATCATCCACACTGCCTCTGCTGGAATACGGAGAAGGCATCATCACGCCGAGGACATTTTCCGGCCCCAGTGCTTCGGCGGCGATGCAGGCCACCAACGCCGAATCAATACCACCGGAAAGCCCCAGCACCGCACCTTTAAAGCCGCATTTGGCAGCATAGTCGCGCGTACCCAGCACCAGAGCCTGCCATATCTGGGCCTCGGGCTCCGGAGCGTCAGGTGCGACAGCACCGGCCGACGCGGCGCAGGCATCCGCCAGCAACACCTCGGGAACAAACCCCGCAGCGCGGGCCAGCAACGTGCCGTCGGCGCCCATCACCATACTTTTGCCCGCAAAAATCAGATCGTCATTACCGCCGACCTGATTCACATACACCACGGGAACACCAATACGCGCCGCCACGGCACCCAGCATGGACTCACGTTGCGCCTGCTTGCCCAGCGAAAACGGAGAAGCCGAAAGGTTCACCAAGAGGTCCACACCTTCCGAGGCGAGTTCCGCCACGGGATCATGGGGATAGCGTCTGTGCTCTCCCCAGTACTCCTTGTCATTCCATATATCTTCGCAGATGCTTACGCCCACACGGTATCCGTCCACGGTGACCAGACCGCACCGGTGCCCCGGGGTGAAATACCGGCGTTCGTCGAACACATCATACGTGGGCAGCAGCACCTTGGAGCCTGCAACCTCCGCAACGCCGTCACGCAGCAGCACTGCCGCATTGCGCACGGTATCGGGATAATCGCCGGCTGCTGCCACGGGAGCACCGACCAGCACCGGACAGCAATCCGCAAGCTCCTGCGCCAGCCTGTCCAGATGGCCGCGGCAGGCGGAGATAAATTCGTCCATCAGCAGAAGATCGCGGGGGGGATACCCGCACAAAGCCAGCTCGGAAGTCACGCACAGCCGGGCACCCCCTGCACTGGCGCTTCGCACCGCACCGGCAATGGCAGACGCATTGGCTGCAAGATCACCCACCACGGGGTTCAGTTGTAACAGAGCGATACGCATCTACAGCATGTCCGACATGGTATACAGTTTACCGGGTCTGTTCTGCGCCAGCCACTTTGCGGCACGGATAGCCCCTGCTGCAAAGGTTTCACGCGAATGGGCCTGATGGGTCACTTCGATGCGCTCGCCGGGACCCAGAGCATAGACCGTGTGTACGCCGACCACATCTCCGCCGCGAATGGTCTGAATGCCTATTTCCTCGTGCGGACGTTCTCCGATGATACCTTCACGGTGATAATTGGCCACCGTGTCCAGATCCCATTTCCGGGCTTCCGCCAGACATTCGGCAAGGCGCAGTGCCGTCCCGCTGGGAGAGTCTTTCTTTTTGTTGTGGTGCAGTTCCACCATTTCCAGATCATACTGTTCGCCCAGCAACGTTACCAGCTGGGGCAGAATTTTCAGCAGCACATTAACCCCCACACTCATGTTGGGAGCCCAGAACACGGGAGTCTGCAATGCGCAATCCGCAAGTTCGGCTTTCTGCTCTTCGGTGAAACCCGTTGTGCCGATGACCAGCCCGCTGCCGTGCCGCGCACACGCCCGCGCGTTATGCACGCTGGCTTCCGGTGCGGTAAAATCGATGACCACGGCATCGGGCAGTCCGGGCAGCAGTTCCTCCAGCGTTCCGGCCACCTGACAGCCCAGATGTTCCAGTCCTTCACGGCGGCCTTCGCGTTCGACCACACCGGCAAGACGGCATTCTCCGTCAGCACGCACCATACCGGTAATGGTTGTGCCCATACGCCCGCCGGCACCCATCACAATAACGGAAACACTCATGACGTCCTCCTCGCTCTGGCGCCTACTGCACGCGCAGCAGACTGTTTTCATAGTCATCTGCAGCCTGTCCGGAAATTTCTTCAGACTCTGATGCCTGCCTGATGAATTCATCTTCCGTCAGAACCGTTATTCCCAGTGAACGGGCTTTTTCCAGCTTGCTGCCGGGCTTGTCTCCGGCCACAAGTATATCAAGTCTGGCGGAAACGCCGCTCATGACGGCTGCCCCCGCTTTTTCTGCCATAGCTTTGGCTTCAGAGCGTGTCATACGCACCAGCGAACCGGTAAAAAGAATTTTTTTGCCCGCAAGCGGTGTCACCGGCGTGCTGTCACCTGCAGGCTGCTGCTCCTCGGGCCACAGACCAAGATTCTTGAACTGCTGCAAAAGCTCCCTGTTCTGCCCGTTGGCAAAAAAAGCTCGTATGGAACCGGCCACCTCGCCGCCGATATCACGCAGAGACTGCAATGTCTCCTGATCGGCACGCATCAGTTCGTCCATATTGCCGAAACGGGCGGCAAGCGTTCTGGCAGTCTGTTCACCCACATGGCGGATACCCAGCGCGCAGATGAAACGCTGGAGCGTGGATTCGTGACGTGCCGAATCAAAAGCCTCTATAAAATTGGAAGCCAGTTTTTCGCCCATGCGCTCCATGCCCAGCAGGTCCTCCCGCGTAATGCGGAAAAGATCAGCCGGAGAAACCACCCTGCCGCTGTCCACCAGCTGCTCAATCCACTTGCGACCCACTCCGTCTATGTCCAGACCGGCCTTGGAAACAAAATGAATGATTGCCTGCTTGCGCACGGCAGGGCACTGCATATTGGTGCAGCGCCAGGCGGCCTCCCCTTCGCCGCGCACGGCAGCACTGCCGCAGACAGGACACACGGCAGGAAAAACATACTCACGTTCAGCTCCGGTGCGTTCTTCCGGCACCGCGCGTACCACTTCGGGAATCACATCCCCCGCCCGCTGCACAATGACAACATCGCCCAGCATAAGGCCCTTGGCACGTATTTCATCTTCATTATGCAAAGTGGCGCTGGAAACAGTCACCCCGCCCACAGTCACCGGCTCAAGCTCGGCCACAGGCGTCATCACACCGGTCCGCCCCACCTGAATTCTGATGTCCTTAAGGCGGGTACGCGCCTGATGCGCGGGAAATTTAAGCGCAATGGCCCAGCGAGGAGCCCTGGCCGTAAACCCCAGAGCCTCCTGCAGGTCAAGGTCGTTCAGCTTGGCGACTACGCCGTCTATTTCAAACGGCAGTTCATGCCGCGCGGCAGAAAGCTCGGTAAAAGCGGCTTCCACATCTGCAGGCGCAGCGCACAGTCTGCCCTGAGAAGGTACGGCAAACCCAAGCTCCTGCAGTCCCCGCATTATGTCATATTGGGTCCGCCAGCGCTGTCTGCCGTCCGCCCAGACAACCTGCCCCACGCCATATGCCATGAAACGCAGAGGGCGCGCCGCCGCCACGGAAGAATCCAGCTGGCGAACAGAGCCTGCGGCGGCATTGCGGGGGTTGGCAAACAGTTTGCCCCCCTTCTGCTGCTGCCGCGCATTAAGCGCTTCAAAATCGGCGCGGGTGATAATAACCTCTCCACGCACTTCAAGCCGCACGGGTGCTTCAATTTCCGGATTCAGCCGCATGCGGACATTGCGTACCGTGCGCATGGTGTGGGTCACATCTTCCCCCATGCTGCCGTCTCCGCGGGTCACAGCCAGCGAAAACACTCCATTTTCATAAACAAGTTCCATGGCCAACCCGTCCATTTTGGGGTCAACCCAGAATTCAAGCGGAGCATCAGGTTCCAGCCGGACAACGCGCTCGACAAATTCGCGGAACTCTTCAATACCGAATGCGTTATCCAGACTGTACATGCGCAGGGAGTGCTCACGGGGCTTCAGTCCGTCTAGTATCTGCCCGCCAACCTTATGCGTGGGCGACCCCGGATGGATATGCTCAGGGTGTTCCTCCTCCAGCCGCACCAGTTCCCTGAAAAGGGCATCGTACTCCGCATCGGATATTTCGGGCTCATCCATCACGTAGTACCGGTGACCGTGATACTCCAGCAAAGTGCGCAGTTCTTCCATGCGCTGTTCAACCTTGGCCGAATCCTGCTTCACAGGTGCTCCTCGTCTGTCCACTGCCGCTTCATATCCTGAAGCAGCTCGTTGTATTGCGGGCCAAGCCGGGCGGTAAGGTATTCATTTTCCGCCCGCGCCGCCGTCTCTAAAAAACCGCTCACTGTTCTGGCCGTGGAATGATATGCGTGCTGCACAACAATGCCGTTGTCCACCACCACCGCCCAACCCGCACGGTGTGCGCAAAGCGAAAACCAGATATCCACCCCGTATCCGTAGGGGTTGCCGGCATAGTCCACGCCGCCGGTCTGCCGCCAGCAGTCAATGCTGATAACCGGTGCGATACCGTCTACATACGCAACCCGCCGGAACTGGTAACGGGGGTCGGCAACCATATGCTCATGGTAAGGGCTGCGCACCACGGCAGGCGCCCACACCCCTAT
This sequence comes from Oleidesulfovibrio alaskensis DSM 16109, assembly GCF_000482745.1. NCBI lineage: Bacteria > Pseudomonadati > Thermodesulfobacteriota > Desulfovibrionia > Desulfovibrionales > Desulfovibrionaceae > Oleidesulfovibrio > Oleidesulfovibrio alaskensis. The sequence continues at coordinate 103,060 of NZ_AXWQ01000004.1, forward strand.
AGCACCGGTACGCCGCTGCATGCGGGCCATACGGGCTTCCGCCCGCGCCAGCAGCGGCGGGCGCGTGTCAAACATGATATCGTTGTTCAAAAACCACAGGTGCGTGTAGCCGAGCCCCATGACAGACGCAAGAGTGTATTCCAGCGCCCCCGCCCAGTACAGGTTTTCAGAGGTCCGCTGCCATGCGCCGCAAAACGGTTCCGGTGCGCAGTTGTCCAGTACCATGATATCCGCCGCCCGCTGCGGATCGGCCGCCAGCATCTGCTGCTGCAGACGCATGGTCAGCTGCGGGTTGCCATAGTGCAGTATAACAGCCGCAATGCGCATGGCGTGCTACAAAATCTCCTGAAACGACGCAAGATTATCTTCTGAACCGACCACGATAAGCGTATGTCCCGCATTGATGACAAAATCGGAAGCAGGATTGAAATGCATGGTGCCGTCCACATCTTTCACTGCAATGACAATAAGATTGAACCGCGCGCGGATGCCGGAATCCATCAGTGCTTTGCCCACAAGCCCGGAAGATGCCGTGATCAGCAGTTCCTCCATCTGGATATCCATTTTGCCGCCGCGCTGGGTCAGCTCGACAAAGCTTGTAACGGTGGGACGCAGCACTGACTGCGCCATGCGCAGACCGCCTATGCGATGCGGCAGCAGCACCTTGTTGGCGCCTGCCTGCATCAGCTTGCTTATGTGCGACTCCGCTCCGGCACGGGCCACTATGTGCAGGTCGGGGTTAAACTGACGGGCGCTGAGAACCACATAGACATTGGCAGAGTCCAGCTCCAGCGCGGCTATCAGGTTGGTCGCATTGCGGATATTGGCCTCTTCAAGAACCTGGTCGGATGTGGCGTCGCCTGCGATGTGCAGAATGCCTTTTTCATCCAGTTGCGTCACACTTTCAGGGTTCTGTTCGATGACCACCACCGAGCCGCCTTCATGCATGATCTCTTCCGCCACCACCCGGCCTATTCTGCCGTAACCGCAAACAATACTGTGCCCTTTGAGTCTGGCTATGGCTTTGAGCACCCTGCGCCTCCCGAAAGCCTTAAATAATTTACCTTCCACAAGCATCTGCGAAAACGCCCCGAGAATGAACGCAAAGTTGCCCACACCGGTCAGAATAAGCAATGTGGTCAGAATACGTCCCTGCGTGGACATGGGATGTACTTCCTGAAAGCCAACCGTGGACAGCGTGATAACCACCATGTAGCAGCTGTCCCAGAAATCCCAGCCCTCGATGTGCATATATGAGAACACCGCCGCAAAAAAGACCAGAAACATGGTCAGCTGGCTGAACACCAGCGGCCAGAATGTCCCTACCCTGTTGCGGAGGCGTATTATACGCACACGTAACGTCTTCTCGTCCATGCACTGTGTTCCGTATAAAGATTCAGAAAAGCTCAATCCTGCTGCAGCAGCCGTTCGCGCAGCATACGTATTCTGTCGCGCAGTTCAGCTGCCTTTTCAAATTCAAGATCGCGCGCCGATTCCCGCATCTCGCGTTCAAGACGCTGGATAAGACCGCCCAGTTCCTCTGCGCTGATGCCGTACGCCGTGGTGTCCTCCGCAGCGGTCTGGGCCGGTGCAGCCTGCCGTCCTCTGCCCTTGCCCCTGCCTTTGGCAGCAGCAGACCGGGCATCGGAATACAGCGTGTCAAACGGCGTCTCAAGCGATTTACGGACGCTCACAGGCTCTATGCCGTGCTCCTCGTTAAACAGGCGCTGCTTTTCACGTCTGCGTTCCGTTTCCTGCATGGCCGCCGCCATGGAACGTGTCACGCTGTCGGCATACATGATAACGCGGCCGTCCACATTGCGCGCGGCGCGGCCGAATGTCTGAATAAGCGATCCGGTGGAGCGCAAAAAGCCCTCTTTGTCGGCATCCAGAATGGCCACCAGAGAAACTTCCGGAATATCAAGACCTTCACGCAGCAGGTTAATACCCACAAGCACATCAAATTCTTTACGACGCAGCGCCTGAATAATAGCCATGCGCTCCATGGTATCGATGTCGGAATGCAGATACCGCGCACTCACGCCCATGGATGTCAGGTATTCTGTCAGGTCCTCCGCCATGCGCTTGGTCAGCGTGGTTACAAGCACCCGCTCATCCCGTGCCGTTCTGGAGCGGCACTCGGTCATCAGGTCTTCCATCTGGCCTTTGGTCGGCCGCACTTCAGTCAGCGGATCAAGCAGACCTGTGGGCCGGATAATCTGCTCGACAACAATGCCCTCGGACCGGTCAAGCTCCCATCTGGACGGTGTGGCCGAAACATAGACAACCTGATTGAGCCGCTTTTCAAATTCGCTGAACTCCAGCGGACGGTTATCCAGCGCGGAAGGCAGGCGGAAGCCGAAATCAACCAGCGTCTGCTTGCGCGACCGGTCGCCTTTGTACATGGCGCCCACCTGTGAAACGGTAATGTGCGATTCATCCACGAACAGAATGAAATTATCGGGAAAATAATCAAGCAGACACGCCGGAGGCTCTCCCGCCGTGCGGCCGTCCAGATGGCGGGAATAGTTTTCAATACCGGTGCAGTAGCCCATTTCCTCAATCATTTCAAGATCAAGCATTGTTCGCTGTTCGAGTCGCTGCGCCTCCACCAGTCTGTTCCCCTGCCGGTATTCTTCCAGCCGTAGACGCAGTTCTTCCCGAATATCGGAGACGGCTCTGTTCAGGTTGTCTCTGTCGGAAACATAGTGGCTTGCAGGATAAATCACCGTTTTGCCCACATCGCCCAGCACATTGCCGGTCAACGGGTCGATTTCTTTTATGGAATCAATTTCGTCGCCGAAAAACTCCAGCCGCAGCGCCCGCTCGTGGTGATAGGCGGGAATGACTTCCAGCACGTCTCCCCGGACACGGAATGTACCGCGGTGAAAATCATAGTCGTTGCGCTCGTACTGCACATCGACAAGTCTGCCTATCAGGCTGTCCATGCTCATGTGCTGGCCGGCTTCCACAGGTATGACCATCTTTGCATAGTATTCCGGAGACCCCAGCCCGTAGATGCAGGAAACCGAAGCGATGATGATCACATCCCGTCGTGTAAGCAGGGCGTGCGTTGCGGCATGGCGCAGCTTGTCTATATTGTCGTTGATGGAAGAGTCTTTTTCTATATAGGTGTCGGAAGTCGGCACATAGGCTTCCGGCTGGTAGTAGTCATAATAGCTGACGAAATATTCCACGGCATTATGCGGAAACAGCGCGCGGAATTCGTTATACAGCTGTGCGGCCAGCGTCTTGTTGGGAGCAAGAATCAGCGCGGGACGCTGGCAGCGTTCTATGGTATGCGCCATGGTGAACGTCTTGCCAGAACCGGTCACCCCCAGCAGTACCTGATGAGCCACTCCGGCTCTGATGTTGTCACTCAACTGGGTGATGGCCTCCGGCTGGTCGCCTCTGGGCACATACTCCGACTCTATCCGGAAAACGCTATCCTGCATGATTCATCCTGAAAATCAAAAAAGAACCGCAGCGGCCCTGTACCCGCCGGACATCCGGCACCGCATCCGCCTGCTGCAAACATAGGTATTTAGCCTGTCCTGCCGGTTCCGTAAATACGCAACCCACTTCACACCGGCGGGAAAATCCCCTAGAACAAAGGAAAAGAAATATTTCATAAACTGAGCGATTTCATACCATACCGGGAGTTTTCCATGGAAGTAAGCATAGTTCCCGCCGAAGGGAATGAGCCTATAGAACGCATTCACGTTGTCAGCATCACCATCCGTACCTTCAAGGGCCGCAGAGATGTTGAAGCCCACCTTTTCAAAACCGGTGCCAGCATTGAAAACGTGGCTGACTATCCGTGGCAGAACCTTATCGGTCCGCCGCTCGACCCGGAAAACCCCGGCTCGCCGGAGGGTGTAAAACGCATGCTGGCCGAGGCGTTCACTCCTGACGAAAGAGACCGTGTGGTCGAATATCTCAGGGACAGATACGCAACCAGACTGACCTGCATCAGTGCGTGCCCGCTTTCGCTGCCCATCCCGCAGGGGGTCACGGCTCTTTCAGACATCCCCGAAGGCAAAACGCTTGGTTTCATCCACTTCAGCAGGGTACGTAACTACACTCTGCCGTTCGGCATACAGGGCTTTTATGATCTGGCCCAGCATGAACCTCTGGTGGGCGAAAACATCTGATCCTTTTCACATCAAAAACGCCCGCCGGCATACCGGCGGGCGTTACAGCTCACTGATTCTCATCCGGCAGCGTCGCGCGCCGCAACGGGCGGAATCCATCGGGTATCTGCCACCTGCCCGCCCGCAAAGGCATCCGCAGCGCGCGGTCAAGCTCTTCCAGAAAACATGCCCGGGACACCTCCTGCGCGCCAAAGCGCAGCATATGTGTCGTAGTCTGCTGACAATCCACAACGCGGTATCCCCAGAATTCAAGCAGGCGCACAAGCCACACCACCGCCACCTTTGAAGCATCAGTGCGGCGGTAGAACATTGACTCGCCGTAAAAAACGCCACCCAACGCTACACCATACAGCCCGCCGGCCAGCACGCGCCCATCACCCGCACCGCGGCTCCATACCTCCACAGAATGCGCCACACCGGCCTCGTGCAGATTCATATAGGCGTCTATCATCTCATCTACAATCCATGTTCCGCTCTGCCCGGGACGCGCAGCGTCGGCACAGGCATGTATAACCGCCTCAAAAGCGGTATCGAGCGTCACTTCAAACTGCCCGGAGTTGATACGCCTGCGCAGGCTTGCAGGCACATGCAGCTGCGAAGGATACAACACGCACCGCGGGTCGGGCGACCACCACAGGATGGGGGTGTCATCATCGTACCACGGAAAGATACCGTTTGCGTAGGCAGTGACCAGCCGGGCGACACTGAGGTCGCCCCCTATGGCCAGCAGCCCTTCCGACGATGCCGTCTGCGGGTCGGGAAACTCCAGCTTTTCAGACAGTGCGTAAAGGTGCATGCAGACTCCTGCCCGGGTCCGTACCGCTACGAGGCGGAAGCCTCGAATCTGAACGTGAGCCCGAGGTCATCATCCGTTCCGTGCGCTGCCGGCTTGCGGACTCCTATCCGCACTGCGCCGCCTTTCTGCAGCCTGCCGAACAGCACCTCACGGGCAAGCACGTCCTCAATGCCTGTTCTGATGATGCGTCCCATGGGCCGGGCGCCGAAAGCGGGATCATATCCTTTCTCCGCCAGACGTTCGCGGGCTTTGTCCGAAAGATGGATGGTCACCCGCCTGTCCTTCATCTGTCTTTGCAGCTCACTTATGAATTTTTCTACAATTTTCAGCATCACTTCGCGGGAAAGATTACTGAACGGAACGAGGGCATCAAGCCGGTTACGGAATTCAGGGCTGAACAGCTTTTCCACGGCCTTCAGCCCCTTTGCCGCCATATCCTGCCCGGCACTGTCGCCGAAGCCGATGGTTTTGGCCGCCATTTCCTGTGCTCCGGCATTGGAGGTCATAATAAGAATGACATTACGGAAATCGGCTTTGCGTCCGGTATTATCCGTCAGTTTGGCGTAATCCATTACCTGCAGCAAAATGTTGAACATATCGGGGTGTGCTTTTTCAATCTCGTCAAGCAGCACCACGGCATGAGGTGTCTTGCGCACGGCTTCTGTAAGCAGCCCTCCCTGATCAAACCCCACATAGCCCGGAGGAGCCCCGATAAGCCTGGCCACGGCGTGTTTTTCCATATACTCGCTCATGTCAAAGCGTATGAAGCTGACCCCCAGAGTAGCAGCCAGCTGTTTGGCAAGCTCTGTCTTGCCCACCCCGGTGGGACCATAAAAAAGGAAACTGCCGGTGGGACGCTCGGGACTGGAAAGACCTGCGCGTGACCGCAGGATGGCTTTGGTAACACTGTCCACCGCAGCCTGCTGGCCAAAGACAACGGAATGCAGGTCTTCTTCCAGCCGTTCCAGCCTGCCCCTGTCCGAAACACTGACCCGTTGTGCGGGAATCTGCGCCATACGGGAAATAACACGCTCAATATCGCTCACGGTAATGGTGTTGCGCTTGCGCCCGTGTGCGCCCAGCTTGTATACGGCACCCGCCTCATCAATGACATCTATGGCTTTATCAGGCAGAAACCTGTCCTGCAGGTACCGGCTGGAAAGTTCCACCGCCGCCTTGAGTGCAGGCTGAGTGTAACGCACTTCGTGAAACTCTTCGTAATACGGACGCAATCCCTTGAGAATTTCAAGGCACTCATCCTGCGAAGGTTCCTGCACGTCGATTTTCTGAAACCGCCGCGAAAGCGCACGGTCTTTTTCAAAGTGGTTGCGGTATTCCTCGTATGTCGTGGAGCCGATACAGCGTATACCACCCGATGCCAGCACCGGTTTGAGGATGTTCGAAGCATCCATTGAACCGCCGCTGGTGGCTCCCGCTCCCACAATGGTATGTATTTCATCAATAAACAAAATGGCTTCAGGAATTGCCGACAAATCCTTGATAACCGCTTTAAGCCGGGCCTCGAAATCACCCCGGTATTTTGTCCCCGCCAGCAAGGTTCCCATATCCAGCGCGAATATTTCGGCATCGGCAAAGCTTTCGGGCACATCGCCATCCGCAATGCGCAAAGCCAGCCCCTCGGCTATGGCTGTCTTGCCCACGCCGGGGTCTCCCACAAAAAGCGGATTATTCTTTCTGCGGCGGGCAAGCACCTGCACTGTGCGCTCCAGCTCGGCAGACCGGCCGATAAGAGGATCAATCAGCCCGTCACGGGCCCGCGCTGTCAGATTGACGGTAAACTGATCAAGAGCAGAAGCTCTGCCCTGCCGTTCGCCGCCATCCGCAGTCTGCGCTGCCGGTTCAGGTTCTCCGTCGGACCAGTCTCCCATGCCGTGCGAAATGAATTCCAGCACGTCGAGCCGCGCCACCCCCTGCGCCCTCAAAAAATACAGCGCATAAGAGTCTTCCTCTTCAAACATGGCGGCCAGCACATCGCCCAGCTCCACCGCATTTTTGCCGGATGACTGCATCTGCATGACGGCCCGCTGCAACACGCGCTGCACCCCCATCGTCTGCACAACCTCTGTGGGGGTCTCTTCCGGAAGCGATTCAAGATGAGAATCAAAAAAAATCTCTAACCGCTTGCGCAGATTCTCGGCATCGGCCCCGCAGCCTTCCAGTATATAAATGCCCTGCGGTTCCAGCGTCATGGCATACAGCACATGCTCAAGGGTGAGATACTCATGGTTTCTCGCCTTCACTTCGCTTACCGCGACGGATAAAACGGCTTCAAGCCTCTTGCCGATCATATTACACCTCTTCCATGCTGCACCGGAGCGGAAAACCTTCGGCCCGGGCACGGGCATGTACCATGGCTACTTTGGTTTCTGCTACTTCGGCTGTGTAGACGCCGCACACGCCTATACCCTTTTCATGCACGCTGAGCATTATCGACATGGCCTGCTCGCGGCTTTTACGAAAAATATCAATCAGTACGGCCACAACAAAATCCATGGACGTATAGTCATCATTATGCAGCAGCACCCTGAACCGGCGCGGCTCTTTAAGTTCCTCCTCCAGCAGGACATCGGCGTCCTCTCTGGTGGACAGCTTACGGTCACTCATAGGTTGTTCCGTGCCTCCCGTAGAAAGCAGTATAGTGTCACGTTCACAGATGTCGAGGCCACGGTCAGGCGATACTGCCCAGCAGAGACAAGGCCGCTTCGTCATCGGGAAAATGAAAATTATCATCCTGCGGAAGACCGGCTGTCAGGCGGTACTGCCTGTTAAGGTCGTGATAGGTTGCTCTGGTGGCCTGACAGCCGGAAAATCCCAGCGCCTCCGCCAGGCGGAAAATGGCCTCCCGCTCTCCCTCAAGTTCAACCACATCACCGAACACCAGTGTGTCGAGGCATACCGTCACCCCGGCGCACAGCCACTCTTCGCGTATCTTATCGTACCGGAATGCGGCCTCGTATCCAAGCCCTTCCAGAATGCCACGCATGGAATCAAAGCCGGCAACAGTCGTCTCGCGCTCATCCCACACTTTTACATCATCAGGCACCGGTTGCGCCGGCGGCACCTTGAGCGTAAGCACACAGCGCCGGTCCCTGCCGTACTGCTGCGCCCACTGCTGCGAGCGCAGCCGCAACAGTCTTCCCGTTGCCTTCAGATCACGTTGCGGAGTATCAAAAACGATATTACGTTCCCAATGGCGCCCGCGGCTGACGCCGCCAAGCCGATGCAGCCGCGGACGCAGAGCAGTGAAGTCGACACCGGTATATTTCAGTTCCACCTCGTAAGACATATTCACCCTGTACACAGTTACCGGCAACGGCATGCCATCACCGGAGGTTCATTTTGCAAAAACTGTTACTTATAGCCATTGCCGGCGGACTTGGCAGCCTGAGCCGTTACTCGCTGGCAGGTGCCGTGCAGCGCCTTTTCGGTGCATCCTTCCCTGCGGGGACGTTCGTCGTCAACATCACAGGCTGTTTTCTTTTCGGATTGGTGTGGGGATTTCTTGAAGGCAGACTTACTCTGGGTCCGGCCGCCCGCATGATTGCCCTCACCGGATTCATGGGGGCTTTCACCACGTTCTCCACATTCATCTTTGAAAGCGTGGCGCTGCTCAACAGCTCGCAATGGCTGTTTGCGGCACTGAACATAACGGGACAGATAGTGCTGGGCATCCTGCTGCTGGCGGCCGGCCTGTATCTGGGCAAACTTGTCTGAACACCCTTCTGCTACCTTAAAACCACAGGAGACACTATGCATACCCCCCCGAAAGACGCCGCAAGGCTATGCATTTATACCGGTGAAAACGACACATCCGACGGCAGGCCGCTGTATGAACTGCTGGTTGAAAAAGCCCGCCATGCCGGACTTGCCGGGGCCACGGTGCTGCGCGGCATTTCCGGATTCGGCGCCAACAGCCGCGTACACACCCTCAAGGTACTGCGCCTTTCCGAAGACCTGCCGCTGGTCATTGAAATTATTGATTCCCGGAAAAAAATCGATGCGTTTCTACCGCAGGTAGACAGTCTCATGCGTGAAGGGCTGGTCACTCTGGAACCGGTTCAGGTTATCTTTTACCGGCACAACGACGGACACAAGGAATGACGCCGGAGAAAACCGGCAGCCTCACTGTACAGAAAACAACAAAATGAACGGAAAACAACAGCCACCATGCGCCGGTTCAAAAAAATCTTGCAGCCGCAAGGTATCAGAAAAGACAATAATTCCGTAAGAAATTGACAACACACATGGACATGGTGTGCTGCCGCAGCAGATTTTCAGCTGTTGCAGGCTTTAACAATCGCCGCAGCCAGTGCTCCCAGCGGCAGAACGGCATCCACCCCGCCCAGCTTCACGGCTTCATGCGGCATACCGTACACCACACAGGTAGCTTCGTCCTGCGCAATGGTATAGGCGCCGGTTTCATGCAGCTCTTTCATGCCTGCGGCGCCGTCATCCCCCATGCCGGTCATAATGGCTGCCACGGCATTGTTTCCCGCATAGCGGGCCGCGGAGCGGAACAGCACATCCACGGAAGGACGATGCCGCCGCACAAGCGGACCTTCCTTGGTCTCCACATAGTAACGGCTGCCCGAACGCTTTAGCAGCAGATGCAGATTGCCGGGAGCAATAAGCGCCTGTCCTCTCTGCATCACATCACCGTCAGAAGCTTCCTTCACCTGTATGCGGCAGGTGGAATTGAGTCTGCCGGCAAATGCCGCGGTAAAATGTTCAGGCATATGCTGCACAATGGCAATGGGCGGACAGTCCGGCGGCATGGCTTCCAGCAGAACCCGCAGAGCTTCGGTTCCGCCTGTGGAGGCCCCCACAACCACAACCTTTTCCGTTCGCTGCACGACGGACCTTCCGGCATTGGCCGGCAGCATGGCATCGGCCGACAGCTTGGGGGTAACTTCAAAACGCTTTGCCGCCAGCTTGCGCAACTGGGCGCGGGCAGCGGCCTTGACTGCGTCGCATATTCTTATGCTGGATTCTTCGAGAAACTGCTTGGTACTGACTTTCGGCTTCTGAATAATTTCAACGGCGCCGTATTCCATGGCCTTAAAGGAGGCTTCGGCTCCCTGCTCCGTCACGGCAGAACAGATAACCACCGGAATGGGATGCTGACTCATTATCTTGCGCAGAAAGGTCAGCCCGTCCATGCGTGGCATGGCCACATCCAGCAGAATAACATCGGGCACCACCGTTTCCATGCGTTTGACAGCTACAAAGGGGTCAGAGGCAGTTCCCACCACTTCCAGTTCTGGATCGGCAGAAAAGATATCGGTAAGCGTCTGCCGGACAAGGGCTGAATCATCAACAATAAGAACCTTGATGCGTCGTGCCATGGTGTTCCTACACTCTCCTGTAGACGGTCGGGGCAATCTGCTCCAGCGGAAGAGCCATTCCTGACAGGCTTTCGGAATGACCGATGAATAGGTGGCCATCTTTTTGCAGACAGCGGCAGAACTGACGGAACAGGCGCTCCTGAGTCGGTTTATCAAAATAAATTATGACATTACGGCAAAAAATAATATCAAGCTCTTTATCGAAAGAAAACTCTTCCATAAAATTCAGGCGCCTGAAATCAATAGTCTGCCGTAGTTCCGGCCCCATACGGACAAGCGCTTTATTCGGGTCTTTGCTCCGCAGCAGGTATTTTTTACGAAACTGCTGCGGAATGCTGCCTATCTTGTCCTGTTCGTACACGCCGCGTGCTGCATGCTGCAAAGCCCGCGTTGAAATATCTGTGGCCAGTATGCTGAACGAAAACGACTTGTTCCACCCTGCAAACTCGTGCATCACCATGGATAGTGTATAGGGTTCCATACCGAAGGAACATCCCGCACTCCACAGTCTGAGCGTCCTGTGTCCGCCCGTGCGCCGCATCCATTCCGGCAGTATGTCCTGAACAAGAATTTCAAAATGCTTCGGCTCGCGGAAAAATTCTGTAGTGTTTGTGGTAACCACATCTATCAAAGGCCGCAACTCGCTCTGCTGCCCCTTTTCAGTGAACAGGAAATCCACATAACTTTCGTACGAATCCATTCCGAGCACACGCAACCGCTTCTGCAGCCGCGCTTCCAGCATGACCTTTTTGCCCTGCGGCAGCTTGATGCCGACCTGCGTGTGGATAAACTGGCTGAGCTTCTGAAATGATTTTGAGGACATGACGCGTGGGTGCGCTATTCCAGTGGTTGCTGCCATGATGCGGACACACTCTCCGTTGAAATCGCGTAACAAAAGCAGGCTGATGCGCTGCCGGAACTGCAACTCTACCGGGCGGAAATCGCAGACTGGACCAGACGGGGCAGGTCCAGAATAAGCGCCATGGTTCCGTCTCCGCGTATGGTAGCCCCCGAAATACCTTCGACGTTCTTGAATACCTTGCCCAGACTTTTAATAACTGTCTGGTGTTCGCCCACCACCCTGTCCACCACGATACCGAACCGGCTGCCCAGCGCGTTGACAACCACTATCTGTTCGATTTCCGGCGGTGTTCCAGAAACGTCAAACAGCTTGCGCAGAGAAATATAGGGTACAACCTCGTCGCGCAGATTGATTATCTGCTTTCTGCCGGAGTCTGCCGTGCCGAAATGCTCGACACACTCTTCAACAGGTGCGAGGGGAATCACATAGCTTTCTTCACCCACCTGAACCTGCAGGCCGTCAATGATAGCCAGCGTAAGCGGCAGCCTGATGGTAATGACCGTGGACATGCCCGGTTCGGATGTCAGCTCTATGGTGCCGCGCAGTTCTTCGATGGAACGCCGGACAACATCCATGCCCACCCCGCGTCCAGAAACACTGGTAACTTTTTCTGCCGTGGAAAAACCGGCAGCAAAAATAAGAGCATAAATCTCTTTATCCGAAAGCTCGGCATCGGGCGCAACAATACCGCGTTCCACCGCCTTTGACAGCAGCCTGTCCCTGTCCAGCCCTTTGCCGTCATCGCTGATGGTGATAAGCACCTCACCACCGGAGTGGGCAGCCCCCAGAGTTATCGTACCCTTGCGGGGTTTGCCGGCCGCCACCCGCTGCTGCGGTGGTTCCACACCATGGTCAAGACTGTTACGCAGGCAGTGCACCAAAGGATCGCTCAGGCGTTCAATGACTGTTTTATCCAGTTCGGTCTCTGCCCCAAAGGTCACCAGATCAACTTCTTTGCCCAGGTCAGCGGAAAGATCCCTCACCAGTCTGCGGAATTTGCTGAAGGTGGTACCTATGGGCAGCATGCGGATACCCAGCGTGGCATCGCGAAGCTCATCGCTGAGCCGTTCCAGATTTTCGCTCAGTGCCAGCATATCGGCGTCTTCACGCTCATGCACCATCTGCGCTATCTGAGACTGCACAATAACAAGTTCACCTACAAGATCGACAAGATAGTCAAGCTTGCTTGCGGCAACGCGGATGCTGGAAGCGGCTTCCGAGGAAGCCTCCCGCTTCTGCTGCATGTCCCGCACTGTCTGCTGTTCCTGCAGCGCCGACTCAACACTGTCTTCACTCACCACTCCGGCCTGCTGCAGCAGCTTGCCCATCGGCTGTCTGCTGCTGAGCACCCGCTGCAGGTCTTCAGGCTTCAGGTCACCCCGCTCGACAAGAATTTCACCTATCAGCTTGTACTTCTCGTCGGAATCAATCCTGTCACCGCTGTCCACAACCTGCACGCTCAGCTCGCATTCATCTTCCACAAACATGAACACATCGCGCACTTCCTGCTCTCCGGCAGAGGTATGCAGCAGCATGTCCCACCACAGATAGCAGGATTCCGGATTAAGTTCGGCCAGAGAAGGCAATGCGGAAGTATGTACATATGTGGTCAGCATACCCATATCGCGCAGCTCTTCTATGAGATGCAGCGGATTGTTGCCGGTAAGAAAGATATCGGGGGCTGGTTTGAAGCGTATTCGGTAAGTAAACCTGCGGCTGCCGTCTTCTTCATCAAAGCTGCTGTCTGCAGACTGGGCGGTCTGAGCCGGAGCCGCGTCTGCAGGCTCTTGCTGGTCACCTGCGCCCAGCATCAGCCGGACCTTGGCGGTAAGCGCACTGCCTTTTTCCAGATCCACCTGTGTGCCGCTGCTGGCGCATTGCAGCAGATATGCAATGTGATCGCGGCAGGCCAGCGTCAGATCAAGAATTTCTCTGGACAGCTGCAGTTCATTGTTACGCACTCTGTCGAACATGTTTTCCACGTCGTGCGTGAAGGCGGCTATATCGTCAAAGCCGAACATAGCGCCGGAGCCTTTGATAGTGTGCATGGCACGGAACACCCGGTCCACCAGTTCGGTATCTCCGGGCTGTTCTTCCAGCTCCAGCAGCGCAGACTCAAGTTCTGTCAACAGATCCTGAGCCTCTTCCATAAAAGCCTGACTGTTCACGTCCAGCTGCACACCATCCTCCTGCATGAACTCTGCCGCTGCCTAGCGCAGAACTTTTTTTACCACGGCGAGCAACTGTTCAGGCTTAAAAGGCTTCACAATCCATCCGGTAGCCCCCGCAGCCTTCCCGTCCTGTTTTTTAGCCGCCTGCGATTCGGTGGTAAGCATGATGATGGGAATAAACTTAAACCCTGATTTGGCCCTGATGTTCCTGATCAGTTCTATCCCGTCCATGTTGGGCATGTTCAGGTCGGTAATCACCATCTTCACATCGGGCCTTATTTTGGCGAGCGCATCTTTACCGTCTGAAGCCTCAATAACTTCATACCCTTCATTGCGCAGTGTAAAGCTGACCATCTGCCGCACACTGGCAGAATCATCTACGGTCATGATTGTCGGTGCCATTCTTTTCCCCCTTTTCTCCGGTTCTGTTCTTGCGGCGTGTCACTTTTCAGAACAACTCGATATTGTCGTCATCAGCTTCGTCTGATTGTCCGCCGAAAGCCTTCAGGTGGATATCGCGTTCCTGCTTCATGGTATATCTGTTCATCATCTGATCAAGCTGCGCAGGTCTGCGGACAGATTTCGCGTCCGGCACGGCAGCTTCAATTCTGCGTACCAGCCCCTGCAGCCGTTCCTGCGCTGCAGACAGTTCCTTGCCCACTGTTTTTTCAAACGTGATTCCGCGGACAACGGATGATATGCTGTCAGCAATATCGCCGGCTTCACTGCTTAATGCCGCGGCAAGGTTTTCCGCCTGCATTCCCAGTGCGCGCAAAGAGCCTGTGACTTCTTCCAGCTTGCCTATGGTCTCGTTGATAACCGTCGCATCATGAAATGAGCGGGCCTGACTTTTCAGGCTGTCTGCCGAAGATGAAACCGTGTCAAGCGTTGCCGCAATGACACCTGTCTGGTTGCCCGCATCCTGCGAAAGCCGCTGTATGGAAGAAGCCAGAACCCCCAGCGCCTTGCCTTTGTCACCGGTATGGGCAGCCTTGATGCTGGCATTGAGAGCGATAAGTTCTATCTCGGCGCCCACATCTTCGATGTGTTCCAGAAATCCGGCCATATCAGCCACCGTGGAAGCCACGGAAGACATGGTTTCGCCCATTTCTCCGCCTTGTGCCGCCACGCCGCGCATACGCTCCGCTGTGTCATTGATGGTCTGAGAAATGGAATCCAGAGCACTTCCGGCCACACTGTCGCCGGAAACAGCAGTGTGTGCCACATGCATGACATTGGACGCTATCTGCCCGAGACCGGCGGAAAGCTGCCCCACGGCATCGGAAAAACTGTCCCGCGAGTGCTCAAGCTGCATGGCCTGCAGACGTGCGACATCCATAATCCAGACCAGTTCTTCATCGGGAGAACTGTCCTCCTGCTTTTCAATCACCATGCGGCTCACACTTTCCAGAATCTCATCCACATGCTCCACCTGCTGACGCACGATGTCATGAAACTGCAGCGAAGAGACTATCTGCCCCATGCTGGCTGCAATATCGCTCATCAGTGCATCCACATGCTCCGACCGCTCCTTTGCAGCCTGAGCCGCGTCCTGCAGCAGGTGTACACGATCGGTCATGCCCGATGCAGCCTCAAGCGCACAGGTCTGCTGGTCGCCCAGCATTATCTGCGAACGGACGGAAGCCTCATCTGCCAGAGCATCCAGATTTTTGGCGTACTGCACTATCTGCCCGGAATATTCGACAATTTTTCCGGCAAGTTTTTCAACATCATCGGCAAGGGTATTAAACCCGCGGCCATCCGTGCCCAGGCGTGCACTTTCTATTCTTGTTGATATTCCAAGCATCTGGAGTGTCCGGACAACACGGGCATAACTCTGGATAAGCCTTATCAGCTCATGAAGATTACTGCGTACCCGTACCAGCTCGTCCAGATTACTTTCCGACCCCACACTGCACAGCTCATGCAGCCGTCCCATATCGTCGGCCAGCTGATTGATCACACTGTAAATAGCTTCGCCGGAAACAAGCTCGACAAGCTCGGCGGAACGCTGCCGCACTCCGCCCACAGCATCCGACAGAGACATAATGTTTTCGCCCAGCGCAAGAAATTCATGTTCTCTGCTGCTGATGAGCATGTTCAATTTTTTCCGCACGTCGCCGAGCAGTTGCAGACTTTCTTGGACCAGCTTGCCAGTTCCTGACATGAAAACGCCTCTCAATGCATTCGGGGGCAGCTTTGGACAAAAAACCGCCGGAAAACGACCGTTACCTGACAACTCTTAGCATGTACCAAAAAAAACAGCTGATACATGATATATAGCATACGATGCGGCAACGTGCCGGACAGGTCAAGAATATCTTGGAACAGAAGAAACGCGGAGGCATCAGGCATCCGCGGCGGGGTTGCGGAAAAGTTTTTCCTGCAGCATGCCGATGGTGGTCACACCTGTTCCCCCCTCTTCCGGGCAGAACATGGATGAATAGCCCAGCCTTTTAGCCTGCACCGAACGCACAGACTGCGCTGACACCGGGCGTATCTGACCGTTGAGATCAACCTCGCCCCAGAAGACGCTGCGTGCAGGCAGGGGCACGTCATAAAAGGAAGACAGAATAGCCGCCACAAGCGCAAGGTCCATTCCGGGGTCCTGCACACGCATCCCGCCGCCCACCTTGGCATAGATGTCCACCTGTCCGAAATTGAGGCGCAGGCGTTTTTCCAGCACGGCAAGCAACAGGTGCAGCCTGTTCACATCGAACCCCAGCGCTGTGCGTCTGGGAATGGAAAGATAGCTGCGGGTGACAAGCGCCTGCATTTCAACGGCAAAAGGTCTCTGACCATCTACGGTCATGACCACGGAAGTACCGCTGAGAGAAGGGTCGCGGGCATCCAGAAAAAAAGTTGAAGGGTCGTCCACAAGATCCAGCCCCTGCTGCACCATGCGGAAAACAAGAAGTTCCTGATTGGGGCCGAAACGGTTCTTAAGCACCCGCAGCATACGGAACTGCTGCCTGCGGTCTCCTTCCAGAGAAATAACCGTATCGACCATATGCTCCAGCAGTTTGGGCCCGGCAAGCTGTCCGTCTTTGGTCACATGGCCCACAAAGAGCACGCATGTGCCGCAGGCCCTGCATTTTTCCGCCAGTTCCGTAGAAACTGCCCGCACCTGACTGACACTGCCCGGCAACCCCTCGGCACGGGTCGAGGTAAGCGTCTGCACCGAGTCAACAATGAGCAGATCCGGTGCCGGCTGCTCTTCCAGCATGGGCAAAGCGTCTTCAACCCGTGAAGACGACACGGCCAGCATGGTGTCGTATAAAACACCGAGCCGCTCTGCCCTTCCGCGCAGCTGACCCAGCGACTCTTCCCCCGAAAGATACAGTACGGAACGGCCGGAAGCCGCCACAGCACCGGCAACCTGAAGCAGCAGGGTGGACTTGCCGATTCCCGGCTCTCCGCCCACAAGCAGCGCCGCCCCCGGCACCAGTCCCCTGCCCAGAATACGGTCCAGCTCGGCTATTCCTGTACCGAAAGGTGTATGATGCTGTTCCGTAACGTCTTTAAGCCGTACAGGACGGCTGGCTGCCACAGCGGCATGCCTGCCCGCACGTCCGGCAGGCCGGTTCTTTTCCACCACCACAGACTGCAGGGTGTTCCATTCGCCGCACCGCGGGCACTGTCCTCTCCACTGCGGGGCACCGGCCCCGCACGACGAGCAGACATACGTTTCTTTAAGCTTTACCACAGATGCCGCCTGACTCTAATTGGAAGGAGGGGGATTCTTGGCTTCCACCACCTTGACCAGAAACTCGCGCACAGTCTGGGGAGGATTGTAAAAGGCGACCATAAAAGGCACTTCGCTGCCGGGCTGCACATTGGTGTTATTGGTCAACACCTCAACCTTGTTGGTCAGCGTTGTCTCAAGCTCATTTTCGGAAAGAACCTGCAACTGAAAAAGCGAAGCAGTAACACCGCACAACTGCTGCTTGCTCATGACCGTCTGTCCTGAATCATCAAACAGCAATGCTTCTATTTTGATAAGATCTTTGGGAGAACTGAAGTTGTTGACAACTTTGCCTTCAATGACAGTTATCCGGCCGATTTTTTCATTGGTGATGGTGTACTGCCGCACGCTGCGCAGCGCGATTTTTTTAACCTGTTCCGTGGGAACCGGTTCCGGAGCAGGTTCCTGCGCAACGGGGCGGGAGTCAATGAACGACACAAGCTCCGGCGCAAACAGGTATATTCCGCCAGCCGCGCACGCAAGAAGAACAACAGCGGCCACAATGCCCAGCAACGCGCCGCCCTTCTTTTTCTTATTCACAGGGCCGGGTTCATCCAGATCAAACGATGGCAGCGACGCGGGAGAAGAATCCGTTGCGGAGTCTGAAGGTGCAGTGTCATCTTCCGGCGCATCAATAACCAGAGGAAACAACTCTTTACATACCGTGCAGCGGCATTTAGCTCCCGGTCTGACCAGTTCTTCCGCAAGATTGTATACTGTCTTGCAGTTCGGGCAGGTAACGTGCATCGTTTATCCTGTTACAAGTATATGCCCTGAGGCTAGTTTGCGACATGAGCGTCGTAAATGGCGTCAAGCTCCCTGTACTGTTCGGCGTAATCCATCCCGTACCCGATAATGTACCCTTTATCCAACGCAAATCCGGGGAAGTCCACGGTCACGTCCACCTCGCGGCGCTCGGCCTTGTCCACTATGGCGCACAGCCGGATGCTGGCGGCACCGCGCGCTGCTAGCTGACGGTACAGAAAGTCCACGGTATGGCCGGTATCCACGATGTCTTCGACCACCAGCACATGCTTGCCGTCTATGGACACTTCCAGATCCTTGGTAAAGGAAATGTTTCTGGAACGGGTTGTCGAGTTACCGTAACTTGCTACCCTTACGAAATCAATTTCCGGCCGGACTGTCAAATGCTTGAGCAGGTCGGAAAAAAACATGAAAGCGCCTTTGAGCACGCACACCACGACTAGCGGTTTGTCTTCATACTCAGCATTGATCTGAACAGCCAGTTCGCGCACACGCTCCTGCACCTGCTCGGCGGTATATACAACATCCATTCCGGTTACGGTCATCTTTTTCTGCCCTTTGTTGCGTTACAATTCAATCATCATAGCCACTTCATCGCAGTCGGGAAAGCGCGGACAATTGATGCAGTCCGCCCACACCTTCTGCGGCAGCACGTCTTTGGCCACTTCCGCAAAGCCCTGCTTGCGGAAAAAACCGGCCTGATACGTCAGAGTGAACACCTTGTAAAGCCCGAGCGTCACAGCCTCGCTGACACAGGCTTCGACCAGCCGCCGCCCCCAGCCAAGGCCCTGCATGTCGTCAGCCACCACCAGAGAACGGACTTCCGCCAGTTCATCCCATATGATGGAAAGCGCGCAGCACCCCTTGATGGGGCCTCCGTCGTCCGGGTCGACCACGTAAAATTCACGGATATGATTGTACAGCTGGCTGAGAGAACGCGGCAACAGCAACCCGCCTGCGGCATGGTGCATGAGAAGTGCGTGGATGGCCTTCACATCCTGAATACGGGCTTTACGTAAATACGTCATTGCGCAGCCTTTATTTTACAATGTTCGCGTCAATAAGCTGTCTGAGTTCTTCTTCCGTCATGTAGCCCAGGTGGTCGGAGACCAGCTTGCCCTCAGCGGAATAGACAAGAAGACGGGGAATGCCGGTAACGCCGAAAGTGCCCGCCAGTTCACGGTTGCCCCGGATAACAGGATAATTGATTCCAAAATCCTGAATCATGCGGTCCAGCGCCGAGCGGCTTTCATCCAGCGACACCCCGATAATGGCCACGTCATCCGCCGCATACTGCGAACGCAGTGAGACAAGGCCCGGAATTTCCTCTTTGCAGGGGGGGCACCAGCTGGCAAAAAAATTCACCAGTACGGGTTTTCCGCTCTGCGCGGCAATGGAGTCAAGCAACAGCGCCGACCCGCCTTCCTGCACATCCGCGGCACGGACAGCTCCGGCCCACAGGACAACAAGGCAGCATACCGTCAGCATCGTCCGCATGATCAAAAAAGAACGTCTCATATCTGTAACTCCTCACTGCACTCTGGCTGGAGCTTCCACAAGCCCCCGCGCAATTCTCACCGCTTCCACGGCATCGCGGGAGTATCCCGCTGCGCCGATGGCTTCGGCAAAAGCAGGCGTGACAACAGCCCCGCCCACAAAAACAGGAATGGAAAGCCCGCGTTCGCGCAGCAGCTGTATGGTGTCTTCCATGCGCACCATGGTAGTGGTCATCAGGGCCGAAAGCCCTATCAGCTTCGCGTTATGCTCCACTGCGGCATCTACAATATCCACCGCTTTAACATCTTTGCCCAGATCAACAACATCAAAACCATGGTTGCCCAGCATAAGACAGACAATATTCTTTCCGATGTCATGAATATCGCCTTCCACGGTGGCCATAATGATGACCGGTTTTGTCTCGCCGCCGGAAGCCTCTTCCAGCAGGGGCTTAAGCCTGCCGAAAGCTTTCTGCATGGTTTCTGCAGAACGCAGCAGCTGCGGCAGGTAATACTCCTTGCGCTCGTATTTGTCGCCCACCTCGGTAATGGCCGGAATCAACCTTTCATTAACAAGAGCATACGGTTGTGCGCCTCGGGCCAGTTCGTCTTCCACCAGTTCCAGAATGATGTCGCGTTCTCCGCGTATGACAGCCTCTTCCAGACTGACGGGGCGTTTTTTCTCTTCTCCGCCGCCGGCAATAATGCCGCCGCTGCCGCCTCCTGATGTCCAGCCGGAATAGCCGGCGATAAACCGCTCGGCATTGCTGTCGCGCGCCATAAGCACCTCGGCTGCGGCCAGAGCTTCCCGCAGTCTGACGTTGCCGGGGTGGGCGATACAGGAAGTAAGTCCGGCCCCCACGGCCATGGCAAGAAACGTGGCATTCAGCAGTTCACGCGCAGGCAGACCGAAAGAAATATTTGACAGTCCAATGGTGGTGGGCAGTCCCAGCTCTTCGTTGCAATACCGGATGGTATCGAAACAGTGCCGCGCAGCTTCCGCCTTGGAGGAAACAGCCAGAGCCAGCACATCAACCATAACCAGCCTGCGGGGAATGCCCAGATCATCGGCCTGCAGAAGCAGCTCATCGATGATGGATATACGCTCGGCGGCCGTGACGGGCAGTTTTCGGCCTTTCAGGGGCAGCAGAACAAATGGCGCCCCGTAATCTCTGCACAGCGGTCCCAGGCGTTCCATGCGTCCCGGTTCGCCGCTGATGGAATTGACCAGAGGGGACCCCGCGTATACGGCAAGCGAAGCCTCCACGGCGTCCATATCCGAGCTGTCTATGGAAAGAGGAACCCCGTGAGCTGCAGCGAGGTCAGAGATCAGCTGCGGCAGCAGCACTTTTTCGTCCACCATGGGCGCACCCACGTTCACATCCAGCAAGGGGGCTCCGGCATCAATCTGCTGCTGTGCAAACTGCATGGCCAGTGTAAAATCGCCTGCCTGCAGCTGTGCTGTCAGTTCCTTTTTGCCGGTGGGGTTTATGCGTTCCCCGATTATCCTGCAGGGCTGGTCGTGACCGATACGTAGACAAGCGGCTCTGGTCGTCAGCACAATGCCGGAGCGGCGGCGTTTTTCAACCGCCGGACGGGGCTTGCTGCGCGCCTCACGCGCCAGCGCGGCAATATGATCGGGGGTCGTACCGCAGCACCCGCCGAGACACCGCACACCGGCACGCACAAAATCCGCAGTCTGCGCGGCAAACTCTTCCGGTCCCAGCCGGAACACCGTGTTGCCGTTTTCCAGCTCGGGCAGGCCGGCATTGGGCATGACCAGTACGGGTATGTCTCCCGCGGCAGTCAGTCCGGCCACCACTCCCGCCATCTGCTCCGGTCCTGCGCTGCAGTTGGTGGCAATAAGGTCCACTCCCATGTTCTGCATGGTATGGACAAAAACTTCGGGACGTGTTCCTGTAAGACTCACGCCATCTTCAAAGGTCATGGACACGCCCACAGGCAGATTGCACTCGGCGCGCGCGGCCAGCACCACGGCACGCACTTCGGCAAGATCAAAATGCGTTTCGGCAAGCACAAGGTCTATTCCGCCCTGCACAAGCCCGCGGATCTGTTCACGAAAAATATCAACCAGCTCCGGAAATTCCAGATCGCCGAGCGGCTTTACAAAGTGTCCTGTGGGCCCCACACTGCCCGCCACAAACACGGTGCGTCCGGCCTGACCGGCGGCGGCCTTTGCGGCTCTGGCCATTTCGCGGTTGAATTCCACCACGTTCATGCCCTCGGGCAGCTTGAGGCGTGTTCCCCCGAACGTGTTGGTGGTCAGCACATCCGCCCCTGCGCGTGCGTAGTCCAGATGAACACCCTGCAGCACAGCCGGATTGGAAAGACAGAAGACTTCGGGACTCATGCCGGCGGGCAGCCCCCGCCCCTGCAGCATGGTTCCCATGGCCCCGTCGAAAAACAACAGGGTATCATCACTCAGCGCTCGTCTGAAATCGGGCACGGCGGCTATCTCCTCGCAGAAACTTTTGGTAAAAAAACGGCGCGTCCCGCCGCGGTTTGGCAGTATGAACCGCTTCGGTCTACTGAAAAACATTGAAAAGGACAAACTAAAACTATACCATTCAATGCCCAAGCCTGTTCTTAAGAGCAGGACTTCCCATCAAAGATCATATCCGGCTGATGCCGGTTAAAGCTCCGGATAACACTCTATATCTATGACTCCCGCAAAAGATACCGTAAAAAAGCATACCGCAGCCGCAGCCACGGACAGCAACGCCGCAGAAGATTCCGCGGCGGAAGTCCTGACCGGAGACGACGAAACGACCTATGATATCGAAATTGATCAGGAAGAAGACGATGAAGATATCGATATCGACGAGGGCGATGTCATCGACGTCAGCGATACGGACCTGCCTGCCCCCCTGCCCCCCGGCAACAAGCCCACGCGCGATTCGCTGCATCTGTACCTGCGCGAAATAAGCCGTTTTCCCATGCTCAAGCCCGACGAAGAGTTTGAGCTTGCACGGCGGGTACAGCTGCACAACGACAGTGATGCGGCCTTCCGGCTTGTATCATCGCATCTGCGGCTTGTGGTCAAGATTGCCATGGACTTTCAGCGCCGCTGGATGCAGAACGTGCTCGACCTGATACAGGAAGGCAACGTGGGGCTGATGCGTGCCGTCAACAAATTTGACCCGGACAAGGGCATAAAATTTTCATACTACGCCGCATTCTGGATAAAGGCATATATCCTCAAGTTCATCATGGACAACTGGCGGCTGGTCAAAATAGGCACCACGCAGGCCCAGCGGAAGCTTTTCTACAACCTTAACAAAGAACGCCAGAAGCTTATAGCGCAGGGGTACGACCCCGATGCGGCCATGCTTTCCGAGCGGCTGGACGTCACCACCGAGCAGGTGGTGGAAATGGAGCAGCGGCTTGACGCTTCGGACATGTCGCTTGATGTGCAGGTCGGCGACGAAAACGGCTCGGCTTCGCGCATGGACTTTCTGCCGGCGCTCGGTCCCGGCATTGAAGACACCCTCGCCAACAACGAAATCGCGGCAATGGTGCAGGAACGCATCCGGGATATCGTCCCCCTGCTCAATGACAAGGAGCTGGACATACTCAACTCGCGCCTGCTTTCGGAAGACCCGGTCACCCTGCGCGAAATAGGCGAAAAGTATGATATAACCCGTGAACGGGTCCGCCAGATAGAAGCCCGTTTGCTCCAGAAGATCCGTGACCACCTGTTCAAGGAAATCAAGGATTTCTCTTCGGACTGGATAACCAGATAGCAGAATACACTTACAAGAGAGACTGTCATGTTTTCCTTCAGGCACATCACGCTGGCAACAGCGTTGTGCGCGTCACTCACTGCCGGATGCGCCACAGGACGGTACAACGGCGACACAGCACCGGAACAGACTCCCGCCGGCTGGCAGATGTCTGAAAGTGCACAGCGCACCTATAATTTTCTGCTGCTTAACGAAGCCGTGCGGGAAAACGACGATGCCACGGCTTCGGCTGCCATCTCGCGCCTACTTGAGCTGAACAATTCGCCCGAAATATATCTGGCAGCGGCCAATTATTACCGCCTGCGGGGCGAAGCATCGTTCGCGCGCCCCATCCTGCAGAAAGGCATTGAGCTGCACCCCGACAATCTGGATCTGACACTGGCGCTTGTGGAAGCCTATATGCAGGAAAACAGACCGGATGCCGCTCTGGCCGCTTTGACAGACTTTGTGCACAGGCACAAGGATGACTACGAGGCGCAACAGATACTTGCCATATATCTTCTGGATGCAAAGGAATACGCACAGGCTGCCGACATGCTGGAAGCGGTCCCCGAAGACAGACGCAGCGCGCATTCCTATTACTATCTTGCCAAGGCGCATATAGGCCTGAGCAAATTTGAAGAGGCCGAAGAGGCCCTGCACACGGCGCTTAAAATGGAACCGGATTCAGCCGTCGAAGCATGGGCGGAGCTGGCATATCTTTATGAACTGCAGAAAGATTACCCCGCAGCGGAACAGACGTATGCCCGCATTCTGGAGCTTGGTGACGCCGGCCCCGAAGTATGGCTGCGTCTTGTGGATCTGAACCTCAAGCTTAACCACCCGCAGAAGGCGCTTGAATACACCCGTCAGGGCCCTGACAGCCTGGCCTTCACCCTGCAGGCCGGAACACTCTTTCTGGAGGAAGGCTTTTACGAAGAGGCAGAAGAAATTCTGCTGCCCGTGAGCAACCGCCCTGACAGCCCCGAAGAAATCTGGTTTTATCTGGGAGTGCTTTCGCTGCGCGGTCACGATGATGCCGACGCGGCCATCGCCAACTTTGCCAGAGTGCCTGTTTCAAACAGATACTACAGTCAGGCCCTGCGGTTCCGCGCCGACCTGCTGATAGAACAGGGCGATTACCCTGCGGCACAGCAGCTTATCGACGAAGGGAAACGACGTTTTCCCGACTCGCCGGAATTCTGGCTGATAGAGGCCGGAGCGGCATTTGAACGTGAAGACTTTACCAGTGCGGAACGCATCCTGCGTGAAGCGCTGGGGAACTGGCCCGGAGACCCGCAGTTTCTTTTTGCGCTGGGCAGCCTGTACGACACCCGCGGAGAAAAGCAGAAAGCGCTTGAATTTATGGAACAGGTCATTCTGGCCGACACCGACCATTACCGCGCGCTTAATTATGTGGGCTACACGCTGGCAGAACAGGGACGCGATCTGGACAGGGCGCTCGTGCTCATCGAAAGCGCGCTCAAACTGAGCCCCGGCAGCGCCTACATACTCGACTCACTGGCATGGGTACATTACAAACTCGGCAACAACGCGCTGGCGCTCAAAAATATCCGTCTTGCCGTTGCCGCCGAAGGCGGCGACGACCCGACCATGTGGGAACATTACGGAGACATCGCCGCTCGTGCCGGTCAGCGCAAACTTGCACTGGAAGCCTATCGCAAGGCCATCAGGCTGGGCTCTCCCCAAGCTGATGCCATCAGAAACAAAATCAACGGGCTGCAATGATCCGGCTGCGGCGTTCTTCTCTGCCCCGGCGCCATCACCGCCGCTCTCTGTATGCACTGACCGCACTGCTGCTGTGCTGTGCTGCGGTTTACCTTTCCGGCTGCACCGCCGCCAGAATGCCCGGCCCCGCCGACCCGGCCGAAGCCGCCCGGCGCTGGCAACGTTTCCTGGCGCAATCATCGGTCCGCCAGCAGAACGCTGGCCCCTTCAGCCTGACCGCCAGCCTGCGTTACCGTAATCAGGACTCCGGACACAGGGTGACCATGCGCATGTGGGGTAACGGCCCTGCGCCGCTCAGGCTGGATGTGGAGGCAGGCGTGGGAGCGCTCATCGCGCAGATACGCGAGGAGAAAGGGCTTTTCGTGGCGTACAGCCCGCGTGAAGCAACGGCGCTGGTGCATGAAGGTGACGGCAGCCCTGCTCTTGCTCTGGGCATACCCGTACCCTTCACCATACAGGATATGGTCGCTCTCCTGCAGGGCAGATTCGGAAATTTTTTTGCCGCGGGATACGACAGGACCGAGGTTGTCGCCGACGGAACGATAGCTTACAGTCTGCCCTCGCAAGCCGGCGGTGCTGGCACCCTGCTGCTTGATGCGCTGGCACGGCCGGTACGCTGGACCGGCGCATCCGGCTGGCACGTGGCCTTTTCTCGGTACGAAAATACACCGGATGCATTGCCGGAGCGCATCGACATGATTATCAGTGATACACGGCAGGCTACAATATTTGTAAAATCACGGCAGAAGCACGCTGCCGCCTATACTCCGGCCGAGCTGGCCCTCACGCTGCCGCCGGATACGCACATCAGACCGGTACGGCAACGTTGACGCCGTGCAGTCCTTCAGCTTTTCAGGAGACACAATGTCATCATCCGTACATACAATGGCGGAAACCGTCCGGCACATGACAGGCAATCTCGCCGCCGGCCTGGGGGTTCTTTCCGGCGAACTCCTCTGGCTGGTGCGCGGCAGCATTCATGCGCATGAAATCAGACAGATACAGCGCCGTCTGGATCAGGAACTGAAGGTACTGGGCAGCGCCTGCGAGCATGCGCTGTCTGCAGAAAATGATCTGGAACAGCAGGGTCTGTCCGACAAGACGGCATCGCCAGAAATGGACCTTGCCGCACGGCAGGTGCGCTTTCTGCGCGATGAAATAGACAGACTGAAAGAAAACGCCATGGCAGACAGGGCACGTTTTATAGAAAAACAGCGGCTGAAGTATGAAAAAAGACATCCGGCCGACAACGGGTCAGTCCCGCAGGCAAACCAGTAAAGACAAGGAAACGCAATGGCCAAGCAAGTAATCATCGGCTCCGATCATGCCGGTTTCAGCCTCAAGGAACTTCTTGTTTCTGAACTTACCAAAAGCGGGTACGATGTACACGACATGGGACCGGCAACCGCGGAAAGCTGTGACTATCCGCTTTTTGCGCAGAAAGTATGCGAACGGGTTCTGCAGCAAAAAGCACAGGGAATTCTCATCTGCGGAACCGGCATAGGCATGTCCATGGCTGCCAACCGCATTGACGGCATACGCGCCGCACTCTGTACCACCGAATTCCATGCCAGGGCCACCCGTCTGCACAACAACGCCAATGTTCTCTGTCTGGGCGAACGCGTGACCGGCCCCGGTGTTGCACTTGAGCTTGCCAGGCTTTTTCTTGAAACCGAGTTTGAAGGCGGGCGGCATCAGCGCCGCATCGACCTGTTTGATTCTGCCAGCGCCTGAAAACAGCTGGTTCCTTCCGGAGACGATACAGAATGCAGCTATATAATACACTGACCCGAAAAAAAGAAAAATTTATCCCCCAGCGTGAAGGTAAAGCCAGCGTCTACGTGTGCGGCATCACCGCCTACGACCTCTGCCATCTCGGCCATGCCAGATCTTCTGTGGCTTTTGATGTGCTGGTGCGCTACCTGCGCCATACGGGGCTTGATGTGACTTTTGTCCGCAACTTTACCGACGTGGACGATAAAATCATCAAACGGGCCGGAGAGACAGGACTGACCAGCACCGAAGTGGCGGAAAAATATATGGCGGCCTTCCATGAAGACATGGACAGGCTGGGTTGCCTGCGCGCCGACATAGAACCCCGCTGCACCCAGCACATCGGAGAAATGATAGCCCTGTGCGAAGACCTGATCAGCAAAGGCAAAGCCTACTCCACAGCCTCCGGCGATGTGTACTTCAGGGTCAGAAGCTTTGCGTCCTATGGTAAACTTTCCGGGCGCGATGTGGATGACATGCGCTCCGGAGCACGGGTGGCACCGGGCGAAGAAAAGGAAGATCCGCTGGATTTCGCTTTGTGGAAAAGTGCAAAACCCGGAGAGCCGTACTGGGAAAGCCCCTGGGGCAACGGCCGGCCCGGCTGGCATATCGAATGTTCGGCCATGAGCGAAAAACACCTGCCGCTGCCTCTTGATATCCACGGCGGCGGTCAGGACCTTGTGTTTCCGCATCACGAAAACGAAATAGCCCAGACCGAAGCCGCCACCGGTAAAGAATTTGCACGCTACTGGGTGCATAACGGCTTTGTGCAGGTCAATGCTGAAAAAATGTCAAAATCTCTCGGCAACTTCAGCACCATACGCGATATTCTGCAAGGATACCTGCCGGAAACTTTGCGCTATTTCCTGCTGACCAAGCATTACAGAAGCCCCATAGACTTCACCTTTGACGGTATGGATGAAGCGGAAAAAAACCTGAGGCGCATCTACCAGACGCTGAATCTTGTGGAAAACGAACTGCAGAAGACCAAGTGGTCCGCAGCGCCCCTGCCCGAAGAAGTACTCAGCGAAATGGATGAAACAGAACGCGCGTGGAACGAAGCCATGGAAGATGACCTGAACACAGCCGCAGCGCTGGGGCATATCTTCGGTCTCGTCCGTCTGGTAAACCGCATCATTGAAGACAAGACCATGCGCAAAAGCGCGCAGGCCCGTGATGCACTGCTGCGCATGCAGAGCATGATGGCCCGCTGGGGCGCAGTGCTCGGACTGTTTACCCGGCAGCCGGCAGAGTTTCTGCGCGAAATGAGAGACTGCCGCGCAGCCCGCAGGGACGTTGATACCGCCCGCGTTGAAACGCTGCTTCTCGAACGGCAGGAAGCACGCAAGGCCAAGGACTTTGAACGGTCGGACGCCATCCGCGAAGAGCTGGCGCGTATGGGCGTCGAAGTACAGGACACCCCCGCAGGAGCCGTCTGGGACATAGCCTGATATGGCAGCACCCGAGTTCACCATTCCGCGTTACCGGCGCCCTGTGCGGCGCCGGTACGCGGCTCTGCTAATCGCAGTGCTCTGCCTGAACCTTGTTCTGGCACCGCTTGCTGCCGCTCCGGCGCACGCCTTCGGGTTTGGTGAATTCACTGTCAAAGACGAAATCGAACTGGGCAAAAAGTTCAGAGTTCTTGTAAAATCCCGCCTGCCAATCATTGAAGATCCTGAAATAGCAGATTATGTGCGGGAACTTGTGGCCCGTCTGCAGGCCGTCATTCCGCCTCAGCCTTTTCCTTTTGAAACCAGCGTGGTGCTGGACAATAACATGAACGCATTCGCCACGCCCGGCGGATACGTTTTTGTCTACACCGGTCTGCTGCTCAATCTTGAAAACGAATCGGAAGTTGCGGGGGTGCTGGCCCACGAACTGGCGCACGTGACCCAGCGCCATGTGGCCAAACGCATCGAGGCCGCACAAAAAGTCAGTCTGCTGTCCATGGCCGGACTGCTGGCCGGTTTGCTGCTGGGCAAAGGGGAAGCCAAGGACGCCATGCTTTTCGGCACTGCCGCGGCCACTCAGGCCGCCATGCTCAACTACAGCCGCACAGATGAGCGCGAAGCCGACCAGATGGGTATGCAGTACCTGATCAAGGCGGGTTTTTCACCCTGGGGATTGCCCGGCGCCTTCAAACACATTCAGAACCAGCAGTGGCGCAGCGGCGGCGGTGTGCCGCAATATCTCAGCACACACCCCGACGTACAGCAGCGTATACAGTATCTGAGCAATCAGGTCCGCCTGCTGCCCGCTGCCCAGCGCGAAATCAAAGATGACAACACCCGCTTCCGGCGCATCCAGACCCTTATCAGGGCCCGCTTTGCCGATCAGGAAGCAGCAATGCACTATTTCAACAATTCCGGAACACTGCCGCCGGAACTGGCCCTTATGGGCAAAGGCATTGTCTACGCGCGGCAGAACAAAATCTCCACCGCAGCGGAATTTTTTGATCAGGCAGTCAGCCTTGCGCCTTCAGACGCTCTCGTCCTGCGTGAGGCCGGGCGCTTCCACTATAATAAAGGAGACAGCAAGCGCGCAGCAGGACTGCTGCAGCGGGCAGTGATGAACAACCCGCACGACCTGATGGCGCTGTTTTTCTTTGCACGGCTGCTGGCAGACAACGGACAGGTGGACAAAGCCGTGGAATACTACCGGCAGGTATTACAGAAACTGCCCGAAGATTCAGAAGTTCACTACTACTACGGGCGCATGCTCGGAGAAAACAACCGATTGTTTGAAGGTCATCTGCAGCTGGCATACAGCGCACTCTACGCCAACAACAAACGCAAAGTGGAATTTCACCGCAAGCAGGCGGAAACACTTGCCCGCACAGAGGATGACAAGGCCGAACTGGAACGGTTTGACACCCGTCATGCAGAACGTGCGGAGTTCTGGTAGAGGGCTGCGGCATGCAATGGTCTTCAGCAACAGGCTGTCTGGAAATACTGCAGGGCGATCTGACCCTTTTCAAAGCCGACGCCGTTGTCAATGCGGCCAACAGCCGTCTGGCCGGAGGCGGGGGTGTTGACGGAGCCTTACATGCAGCCGCAGGCCCCGCGCTGCTGGCTGACTGCTCGCGTTGGGTGGCCCGCCACGGACTACTGCCCGCAGGCAAGGCCATGGTCACCCCTGCCCACAGACTGCCGGCCCGCCATGTCATTCATACTGTCGGCCCCGTGTGGCGCGGCGGTAAAAACAATGAAGAGACAACCCTGCGACAGGCGTACGAATCCTGCTTCACCCTGTGCCGCAGCAACGGTTTCGCCCATGTGGCTTTTCCGGCCATAAGCTGCGGAACATACGGGTATCCGGCATCGCCGGCCGCCCGGGTGGCACTGGCGTGTGCCGCACAGGCTCTGGCCTGTCAGGGCGCCCCCGCAAAAATAACCTTCGTGCTGCATACGGCACAAATGTACACAATCTGGTTGAAAGCTGCGCAAGATGCGGCGCCAGACCTGTAAAGCGAGAGACATATGGATCTGAAAGGAACGACTATTCTGGCGGTAAAAGATGACGAAGGTGTTTCCATGGCCGGTGACGGACAGGTTACGCTCGGTCAGGCCATTGTAATGAAACATGGAGCCCGCAAAGTCAGACGCATATATAAAGATAGAATCATCGCCGGATTCGCAGGGTCAACGGCCGATGCGTTCACGTTGTTTGAACGCTTTGAAGCCAAGCTGGAAGAATTTGGCGGCAACCTGCTGCGCGCCAGCGTTGAGATGGCGAAAGACTGGAGAAAAGACAAGTTTCTGCGGAGACTTGAGGCCATGTTGCTCGTTTCGGACGGCACCACCCTGCTTATGCTGAGCGGCACCGGCGACGTCATTGAACCGGACGACGGCGTGGCAGCCATCGGCAGCGGCGGCCCTTATGCTCTGGCCGCGGCACGGGCACTGCAACGCCACACGGCCCTGAGCGCTCAGGAAATTGTGACCAAAGCCATGGCCATTGCGGGCGAGCTGTGTGTTTTCACCAATGACCACCTGACCGTGGAAAACGCGCGGCGGGCATAAATGCTTACCGTTCCGCAACAGACCATCCGCTCGGGGTGCAAGATAAACCTGTTTCTGGAGATAACGGGAGTGCGGCCTGACGGCTACCACGAACTGGTCACGCTGTTCTATCCGCTGTCAGAGCCTTTTGACCTGATGGAAATCAGCCCCGCAACGCATGGAGTGACCGTGCTGAGCGAACGGGCCGACCTGTGCGGCGACAAAAACATCATCTGCAAGGCATGGCACACGTTCGCGGCAGCAGGCGGTACTCCGCCGCCCATGCAGGTACGCCTTGCAAAAGGGGTACCCGACGGCGCCGGACTGGGCGGCGGCAGTGCCAACGCGGCCGCAGTGCTCAAGCTGCTGAACACCGCGGGAGGAGCTCCACGTTTTTCTGACACCGCTCTGGCAAAAATAGCTGCGCAGGTAGGTGCCGATGTGCCCTTTTTTCTGCATAACACGCCGTGCCTTGCAACAGGCGTAGGTGAAAAACTTGTCCCCGCGCCCCTTGACCTTTCCGGGTGGCACCTTGTACTAGTCTGCCCCGGAGTTCAGGTTTCCACTCCATGGGCTTATAACCGGTGGGACACTCTTTACCGGAGCGGGCTGCATCACCCGTGCGGGCAGTTGCCCGCCGCGCACGCACCGGCGGCCTGCGCACAGTTGCAGACAACAGGGCCGGACCGCCCGGTACGGGCCGAAACAGGCTGCGCAGGCAGGAAAAAAAATACCTGCCGCAGCTTGACAACTGAACGGCAAGCCGATAGTAAACCTGTCTCTCGTGCCCTGTGGCTCTTTAACAGCTTTGAAACGGTGGTTTTCTCGGCCTATTCCGAACTGAGACAGCACAAGAACACGCTTCTTGCGCACGGCGCTTCGGCTGCTCTGATGAGCGGCAGCGGTTCCAGTCTGTTCGGCCTTTTCAGGGACAAGGCTCAGGCCGAGGCGGCAATGCTCCACTTCTGTCAAAGAAGCATTGCAGTATACGTCCACCGACTATAATGCAGGGGTGTCGCCAAGTTGGTAAGGCAACGGGTTTTGGTCCCGTCATTCGAGGGTTCAAGTCCTTCCGCCCCTGCCATTTTTTTTGCGTGAACCATAAAAAAGTCCCGGATCTATTACCATGCATGGCGATTTAAAAATTATTACCGGCACCGCCAATCCGGAATTAGCCAGCGCCATATGCAACCACCTCGGCTGCCATCTGACCCCCACGCTGTGCGAAACATTCAGTGACGGTGAAATCAGAATCGAAATAGGCGACAATGTTCGCGGAGATGATGTTTTCATCGTCCAGCCGACTTGCGCTCCTGTCAACGACAACCTGATTCAGCTCAGCCTGATGCTTGACGCTCTGAAAAGAGCCAGTGTCGGACGTGTGACTGCGGTTGTCCCCTACTACGGGTACGCCCGTCAGGACCGCAAGGTCAGCCCGCGCGCTCCCATCAGCGCCAGACTGATGGCGGACCTGCTGGAAGCTGCGGGGATGCACCGGCTTGTCACGGTGGATCTGCACGCGGGACAGATTCAGGGATTTTTCAACTGTCCGGTGGACAACCTGTACGCCGCACCTGTCATTCTTGACTACCTGCGTCAGACTGTCACCAACGACATTGTTATCGTATCGCCCGATGCGGGCGGTGTGGAACGCGCACGCGCCTATGCCAAACGTCTGGGCGCTTCTCTTGCAATCATCGACAAACGACGCGATAAACCAAATCAGGCCGAGGCCATGAACGTTATCGGCGAAGTGAAAGGCAAAACAGCCATTGTCGTTGATGATATGATCGACACAGCCGGCACCATGGTAGCCGCAGGCAATGTTCTGCTTACCAAGGGAGCCAAGGAAGTGATGGCTTGCACAACGCACCCTGTCCTGTCCGGACCGGCCATTGAGCGGCTCTGCGAATCTTCTTTCTCGCAGGTGGTTGTCACCGACACCATTCCGCTCGGGTCCAAACTTCAGGCATGCAGCAAACTGAAGGTACTTTCCGTTGCGGGATTGCTGGCAAAGGCCATCCATAATATCCACACGGAATCGTCCGTCAGCGTGCTTTTTGTGTAGCCTGTAAACACCGTATCACACGCGCAGCCAATAAGCGCGACGTTTTTTGAAAGGAGAGAACTTATGTCCCAGCAGATGACACTGAGCGTCCAGAAGCGTGAAGGACTGGGCAAAGGTGCCAATCGCAAGCTGCGCACCGCCAAAAAGGTTCCCGGCATTTTCTACAATAGCGAGGGCAAAAACATTCCCGTAGCTATTGACGGTACCCAGCTGGAAAAGCTGTACGAAACCGCCGGCAAGACCACGGTCTTCAACCTTGATATCGAAGGCGAAACCGCTCCTTGCCTTATCTGGCAGATCGAACGCCATCCTTACAAGCCTTTCTTCACCCATGTCGATCTGTTCGGCGTGGACATGGAAAAGCCCATCAAGGCACGTATTCCGCTTAAAATCACCGGTGTGGCCAAAGGCACCAAGATCGGCGGCCGCATGGAAGTGTACCGTGACTTTGTTGATGTATTCACCAAGCCCGGTTCCATGCCCAAGGTGATCGACATTAATGTTTCCAACATGGAAATGGGCGATGCCGTTCATGTTGCCGACCTCAAGCTGGAAGACGGACACTGCATATATGACAGCAACTATGTCATCGTGCGTGTATCCGCCCCCCGCGGCGGCAAGGGAGAAGAAGGCGAAGACGCATAAGCGTTGCAGCCTCCTGCGATCAAGTTGCTACTGTGCGGCTCCGTACTACGTGCGGAGCCGCATTCCCTTTTGCCGGAGCAGTTCTGCGTTCTGCTGCTGCCCGTGTGCCTTTCTGTAGACAGTTCGGACAGACACCATGAATTTAGACGGCCTGATTGTCGGCCTTGGCAACCCCGGCAAGGAATATGAAAACACCAGACATAATCTGGGGTTCATGCTGGCGGACGCCCTACTTGATGAAGTAAGGCGCACCGCGCCCCATGCCGTCACATCACTCGGCACGGGCAAAAAAAAATACGACTTGTGGAAGTGTGCCCCGCTTACCGGCGGGTCGTCCTGGCTGGTGGCAAAGCCGCTTACGTTCATGAACAGAAGCGGTGATGCCGTTGCGCACATATGCGGATTTTATCGCATACCACCGGAAAAAATACTGGTGCTGCACGACGAGCTGGATCTGCCGCTGGGCCGCATGAAATTTAAAACGGCAGGAGGACTTGCCGGCCACAACGGGCTGAAGTCCATCGCCGAACGCACCGGAAGCAAAGATTTTCACCGCCTGCGTCTGGGCATAGGCAAGCCCCAGTCCGGTCAGACCACAGGGTATGTGCTGGGCAGGTTCGGCAAAGACGAACAGGCACTGGTGGAAAAAGTGCTGCAGGCAGGAGTGGAAGGCATACGGATTTTTGCTCAGCAGGGAGCCGTGGCCGCCACCCAGTTCATCAACGCTCAAGACATCCAGTAACGGAGCAGCAAATAGCCGTAGACTCTCTCGGCCTGTTAGGGTATTATCAAAAGTCCTTACAGCGGCTAGAGAATCCTTCAAGGAGTACCAAGTGTTTGTTCCCGATCAACTCGTCGTCTATCCTGCTCAGGGCGTGGGTAAAGTAGAACGCCTTGAATCTCAGGTTGTCGGCGGCGCAGAAGCCGAATTCTACATCGTTCGTATTTTAAGCAACAATGTGACCCTGATGGTTCCCGTAAAAAATGCGGTGAACGTCGGACTGCGCGCGCTGTGCTCGGCAGAAGAAGGGCAAAAGATACTTGATAGCCTGCAGGACCGTTCGGACTTTACCGGCTATACCGGCCAGAACTGGAACAGAAGATATCGTGAATATTCTGAAAAGCTGAAAAGCGGCAGTCTTGAGGATGTGGCATACGTGCTCAAGGAACTGCTGCTTATCGGTAAAGACAAAGAGCTTTCTTTCGGTGAACGGCGTCTGCTTGAACAGTCTATGGGGCTGATTACCCTGGAACTGGCTCATGCACTTGACACCACTCAGGAAGACGTAAAAGCGCGTATTGAGGTTTTCTTCGAAGATGTGCTCCATCCCGAGGAAAATCCCGAATAGCTTCTTGCCAAGCCCGCTGCTTTAGGCTAGGCTTTTCAGAATAGGCCATCATTTTGGCTGCCGCACTCTCCACCCGTTCAGGTGGCATGTGCACCGACTCATATTACGAGTTTCCTTTATCCTGTCCTAACCAGATACACCTTGCTTACCATACGGCTCTCCTGACGGAACGCTGTAGTTCGGGCTTTTACCTGAGCACTGCACAATGTGCGGCACTGTATCTGGTGCTTTTCTCACCTTCAGCCCCCCTGCGTCTTGCAATGGAACAGCAAGAAAACACAAAACGAAAATACACTCGCAAGAAGAACACCGTACAGCATCAACCGCCTGCAAACCCGGACAGTCATATGTATTTGTCTGAGCTGAAAACAAAAAGCATGGCGGAACTGATGGAGCTGGCAGACCAGTATAACGTCGAAAATCCGAGTAACCTGCGCAAGCAGGAACTTATTTTCGCCCTGCTGCAGAACTGTGCTTCACAAAACGGTGCCATCTACGGTGAAGGCGTTCTGGAAATTCTGCCCGACGGATTCGGTTTTTTACGCTCGCCCATGTACAGCTACATGCCGGGTCCGGACGACATTTATGTTTCTCCTTCGCAGATCAGAAGATTTACCCTACGCAAAGGTGACATAGTTTCCGGACAGATACGGCCTCCGAAAGAGGGAGAGCGATACTTCGCTCTGCTTAAAGTAACCGAAATCGGATGCCAGCCCCCCGAAAAGGCAAAAAATCTTGTCCTTTTCGACAACCTGACCCCCGTTTACCCTGACAGACAGCTTATTATGGAAAACGGGGACAAAAACTTCTCAGGCAGGGTCATAGACCTTATGGCACCCATCGGGTGCGGGCAGCGCGGCCTTATTGTCGCTCCGCCCAGAACAGGTAAAACCGTCCTGCTCCAGAACCTCGCCAACTCGATCAACGCCAACAATCCTGACGTCTACCTCATTGTCCTGCTTATAGACGAGCGCCCCGAAGAAGTTACCGACATGGAGCGCACCGTCAAAAATGCCGAAGTCATCAGCTCCACATTTGACGAACCGCCCCAGAGGCATGTTCAGGTGTGTGAAATGGTACTGGAAAAGGCAAAGCGTCTGGTCGAACGCAAACGTGACGTCGTGATTCTTCTTGATTCCATAACCCGTCTGGGGCGCGCATATAATGCTGTAACCCCCTCTTCCGGCAGGGTTCTTTCCGGCGGACTAGACGCCAACGCCCTGCAGCGTCCCAAGCGGTTTTTCGGTGCTGCGCGCAATATTGAAGAAGGCGGAAGCCTCACCATCATCGCCACAGCTCTGATCGACACCGGTTCCCGTATGGACGAAGTGATCTTTGAAGAATTCAAAGGCACAGGCAACCTTGATATTTATCTTGATCGCCACCTTTCTGAAAAACGCGTATTCCCGGCCATTGATATCAACAGAACCGGTACGCGCAAAGAAGATCTTCTGCTTTCGGATGAAGTGCTCAACAGAGTGTGGATTCTGCGCAAAATTCTGGCACCCATGAACTCTGTCGACAGTATGGAGTTTTTGCTGGACAAAATGCGGGGTACCAAAAGCAATCGGGACTTTCTTATCGGGATGAATAAATAATACCCGCCTCTTAGCCCGCTCTTATCCAGAGCGGGCTTTTTTTTGGGGTGACTCCGACCTCCGACCGGTAAACCGGCAGTTACGGTCCGGCTGAGCTGCATAACGCCCGCCGGACTTTCGCCTTCATGCCGTTTGCCCGCATCCGGCCGGCAACATAAAACCTTCCCCGCAACAAAGCTGTCCCGCCATAATGCAGGTGCTGTGCATAATCACAACGGCTTCCGCTGCACCGGTCTGCATACATGCCGGCACTTCACCTGCTAGTCTTGCGGTGTCAGGCAAAAGCAGCTTCCATGGCGGAGCATGGACTTTGAACGTAACCAATGAGTTCATAACCAGCCTGTGCCCAACCCCATCCCTGGGGCGCAGGCTGACAAAACGGTTGGCTTTGCTTCGTTGCATACACCTGACCGGACTCCCCACCCTGACCGGACTGTACGCCCTTGCCGCCGCCACTGTCACAATGGCTTCTCTCACCCGCCCGCCTGATTGAACACTTTGCGGTACCGTGCCACTGATTCCCGGACAAAGGGCGGAGGCGCTATGCAGCAGGCCACGTCTGTCATATGCCAACCATTCCGGCATACAACTCGGAAAAAACAACTCAGAGAACGCTGTACTGTGTGGTTAACAAAGCCCTGACACATAATTAATCCTTCACCTGCTCCGGGATATACCAAGTCGCCAGCTTCCTTTCTGCGCTCCGGTATCATTTTCCACGCTGCATTCAAGTTTGTGCCAAAACGTTCTGCCTCCGCCCTGCTGTGCTTTTTTGCCGGTAACGCTCATGGTAGCTGGTTAGTGTGTAAAAGCCCTCCAGAGAGTATGTGTCGCGTTCGACTGCCTGCATAACGATTACCGCCCTTTTTTTATCCGCGACAACCATAAACGCCCTTTTGCGACGGACAGCCTGAAGCATTAAAACACACTATTCCGCACAGGATTCCGGATACTCTGGGCTCCTTTCGGGCAATTGCGGCCGCCAGTGCTGCTGTAACCCGCCGGGCACGCAATATGGGCATCCTGCCGCAGCAGACGTCACACGGCCCAGAATGCCCTGCCTTGCGCTTCGCGAGCTATCTCCCTTGCATTAAAAAGTGTTTGTGCACTCAATCGCAACATATTTATCAGTTTTTCCTGCCTGCAATTCCTGTCTGATGTCACAGCGTGAATTCTTAGTGCTATGTTTTTAAATTTTCGTGCCACAAAGTGCCATGTTTGATCATTCAAACATCACACATCGGCTGACATATCAGAATTCTTGATAAATTTCGCTCTTCTTATTTGCCATTCCGTTGACACAAGTTTTGACTGGATTGTATTTTTCTATCGAATTTGACCGAAGCTATTGGTTACAGCATCGGCTTCATAAACGCCCAAAGTTTGAAGGAGGCAGGGATGAGTCTCAGCAGGCGTAATTTTGTAAAACTGTGCACAGGCACAGTGGCGGGCTTTGGGGTATCCCAGATGTTCCATCCCGCAATTCGCGACGCACTGGCTGATACGCTGAAAGGCGACCGTCCGCCCGTGCTCTGGCTGCAGGGTCAGGGCTGTACCGGGTGCTCGGTCTCGCTGCTCAACAGCGTCCACCCCAGCATCAAGGACGTTCTTCTTGATGTGATCAGTCTTGAGTTCCACCCCACGGTCATGGCGTGGGAAGGTGAACACGCCATCGAACACATGATGAAGATCGCAGAGAAGTACGAAGGCAAGTTCTTTGTGGTTGTTGAAGGTTCCATTCCGCTTGCTGCGGACGGCAAATACTGCATCATCGGCGATATAGACCACAAAGAAATCTCCATCGCCGACGCCATGCGCGACATCGCCGCAAAATCCGCTGCTGTTCTTGCAGTGGGCACCTGTGCAGCCTACGGCGGCATTCCCGCGGCCGAAGGCAACCTGACCGAAGCAGTTTCCGTTCAGCAGTTCTTTGAGCAGGAAGGCATAAAAACTCCTGTTGTCAATATTCCCGGCTGTCCGCCCCACCCCGACTGGATTGTGGGTACGGTCGTAGTCGCGCTTGACGCCATCAAAAAGCACGGCCTGCAGGGCGGTCTGGGCGAAGTTGTCAAGCTGCTCGATGGTGACGGACGCCCCACTCCCTTCTACGGTACAAACATCCACGACAACTGTCCGTACCTGCCGCAGTTTGAAGAATACGTCATGTCTGAAACATTTACTCAGAAAGACGGCTGCCGGTACGAACTGGGATGTAAAGGCCCCTCCACCATGGCAGACTGCTACAAGCGCAAATGGAACAACGGCGTCAACTGGTGCATCAGCAACGCTGTCTGCATCGGCTGTGTGGAACCCGACTTCCCCGACGGCAAGTCCCCGTTCTACGAGTCTTAACAAGCGCTTGACCAACATCAGGAGGAGACCACATGTCTGGTTGCACGAATAAAATGGCAGCCGGTGGCGTGAGTGGCAAAACTAAAATTGCCATCGACCCGGTTACCAGAATCGAAGGCCACCTGAAGGCCGAAGTCGTCGTGGAAGGGGGCAAAGTCGTTGACGCCCACATTTCCGGCGGCATGTTCCGAGGCTTTGAGAACATTCTGCGCGGGCGCGATCCGCGCGATGCGTCTCAGATTGTACAGCGTATCTGCGGCGTATGCCCCACTGCACACTCGACCGCTTCGGTCATGGCTCTGGATAAGGCTTTCGGTGTAAAGGTGACCACAAACGGCCGCCTGACCAGAAACCTGATTCTGGGTGCCAACTACATGCAGTCGCATATTCTGCATTTCTATCATCTGGCCGCACTGGACTTTGTGCAGGGGCCGGAAACCGCACCTTTTGTCCCCCGCTTCAAAAATCCCGACCTGCGCCTGCCTTCCGCTGTGAATCAGGTGGCTGTCGACCAGTATCTTGAAGCACTTGAAGTCCGCCGCATCTGCCACGAAATGGTGGCCATTTTCGGCGGCAGAATGCCTCACGTACAGGGTCAGGTTGTAGGCGGCACCACAGAAATTCCCACCAAGGAAGCTCTTGTCGAATACGCAGCCCGCTTCAAAAAAGTACGCAAATTCGTGGAAGAAAAATACGTTCCCGTTGTGTACCTTGTGGGCAGCGTCTACAAAGACCTTTTCGCTTTCGGTCAGGGCTACAAGAACTGCGTCGCTTTCGGCGTGTTCCCGCTCAATGACGAAGGCACCGAATTCGCCCTGAAGCCCGGCGTATACATGGATGGTGAGGACAAGCCCTTTGATGCCCGCCTCATCAAGGAATACGTCAAATACAGCTGGTTCGACGACAGCACAACCGGCCTGCACTACACTGAAGGCCAGACCATACCTGACCCCGAAAAGCCCGGCGCATACAGCTTCGTCAAGGCTCCCCGCTACAACGGCAAGCCCTGTGAAGTGGGCCCGCTGGCCCGTATGTGGGTGGCCAACCCCGAACTGAGCCCCATGGGCCAGAAGATGCTCAAGGAACACTACGGCATCGACGCCAAGCGCTTCCGCGATATCGGTGCCGAAGCCGCCTTTTCGCTGATGGGCCGCCACGTGGCCCGCGCAGAAGAAACCTGGCTGACCACCAACTACATAGAGCGCTGGCTCA
The DNA here is from genome assembly GCF_000482745.1 of Oleidesulfovibrio alaskensis DSM 16109. Lineage (NCBI taxonomy): Bacteria > Pseudomonadati > Thermodesulfobacteriota > Desulfovibrionia > Desulfovibrionales > Desulfovibrionaceae > Oleidesulfovibrio > Oleidesulfovibrio alaskensis. The sequence continues at coordinate 142,905 of NZ_AXWQ01000004.1, forward strand.
AGGAAGTGGTGCCGGGAGCTGAAACCTACGTGCCTTCCGAAATTCCCGAACAGGCCGAAGGAACGGGCTTCACCGAAGCTCCCCGCGGTTCGCTGCTGCACTACATCGACATCAAGGATTCGGTGATCAGCAACTACCAGATAGTCTCTGCCACACTGTGGAACTGCAACCCCCGTGACGACATGGGCAACCGCGGTCCCGTGGAAGAAGCTCTCATAGGCACCCCCGTGCCGGATCTGGAAAACCCGGTGAACATCGCGCGGCTCATACGCGCGTTTGACCCGTGACTGGGCTGCGCCGTGCACGTGCTGCACGCAGAGTCCGGTAAGGTTTCCGTAGTCGAATTCTAGTCGGATACGCACCTTGCTTCGTAAGGGGCCTTCGGGCCCCTTTTCTGTTACCCCGCTGCGGCGTCCGCAGGCTTGCCATGTGGCCGCCGGAAAAGCTACAACCGGCAAAACACAAGACGAAGGAGCACACATGCCCCGACTGCTGGTACTGGGAATCGGCAACAACCTGCTTACTGACGACGGTGTCGGTGTTTTTGCGGCTGAAGCACTTCTGAAAGAAAGCTGGCCCGAGAATGTCACCATCATGGACGGCGGCACTTTTACGCAGGATATTTTCTACCTGTTCGAAGGATACGACAGGCTGCTGGTGCTTGATGTGATCCATGCCGGCCATCCCCCCGGAACAATTTACCGGCTCACCGAAGACGACCTGATTCAGAAGGACAGCCAGCGGCTTTCCATACATGACGTTGACCTCATAGATTCGCTGAAAATGGCGGAACTGCGAGGCAAACGCCCGCGCCTGCAGGTTGTCGGCATGGAACCCAAAGACATCACCACATGGAATATCGGACTTTCGGAACCATGCAGAAACAGTTTTGAAAATTTTCTTGACGCCGCAAGGCAGGACATACGCGCCATAATTGAAGAGATGGGCTGATACGCCCGCTACCTGACTTTACAGGCTGTTTTCCCAGAGAAAACAGCCTTTTTCTTTTACCGGCTGGTTACCCGCACAGTGTAGCTACCCATCGGTAACACGCTTTTTTCCGCCATCATCCGCTTTTCCGATACAACGCCGATGCTGAATACGCAGATTCAATTTGAAACAAAAATCAGAACCATGTTATCGCTTTAGCGAAAAGCATCTTTCGTGAATCACACAGAGGCGCTTTTCCGCGGTCCGGCCTCCGGCACACAGTGCGCCACAGGGACGCAAGGAGGCATCGGAGCGAATCTGCAAATGATTGCAACGCAATCAGGGCAATAGTGCTCCTGCAGATCTGATCCTTTCATTGCAGTAAGGAGGTTTCGTATGAAGTTTTCTGTGGGTCTCGGCAAAGAGGGCGCAGAAGAGCGGTTGGCAAGCCGCGGCGTATCACGTCGTGACTTCCTTAAATTCTGTTCCACCGTGGCCGTGGCCATGGGCATGGGGCCGGCTTTTGCGCCGGAAGTGGCCCGCGCCCTGACATCGGGTAAACGGCCTTCGGTGGTGTACCTGCACAATGCCGAATGCACAGGCTGCTCGGAGTCTGTGCTGCGCGCATTCAACCCCTACATCGACGAACTGCTGCTGGACACCATTTCGCTGGACTATCACGAAACCATAATGGCAGCTGCAGGCCATGCCGCCGAAGAAGCGCTGCATCAGGCAGTACACGCTCCCGACGGATTCGTCGCCATTGTGGAAGGAGCCCTGCCGGTCAAGGACAACGGCATATACGGTATGGTCGGCGGCAGAACCATGCTTGACATATGCTCCGACATCCTGCCCAGGGCAAAGGCCGTCATAGCCTACGGCACCTGTGCCACGTTCGGCGGTGTGCAGGCGGCCGCCCCCAACCCCACCGGCGCAAAAGGCATCAACGATGCACTGGCCGAGTTGGGTGTCAATGCCGTCAATATCTCCGGCTGCCCGCCCAACCCCTTTAACCTTGTGGGCACCATCGTCCACTACCTCCACCATGGCACCATTCCCGAACTTGATTCTCAAAACCGCCCCCTCATGTTCTTCGGCAAATCGGTGCATGAGCAATGCCCGCGCCTGAAGCATTTCGACGCCGGAGAATTCGCTCCGTCCTTCGATTCAGAAGAAGCCCGCAAAGGGTGGTGTCTGTACGAACTGGGCTGCAAGGGTCCCATGACCATGAATAACTGCCCCAAAATCAAGTTCAACCAGACCAACTGGCCTGTTGATGCCGGCCACCCCTGCATCGGCTGCAGCGAACCTGATTTCTGGGATGCCATGAGCCCGTTCTACGAAATGTAGCGCAGGCCGGTACCGAAACGAATTGAACGCACTATAGCTTCAGAAGAGGAATCAATATGAGCGGTTGCAGAGCAAAAACAGCCCCCGCCGGAATTCCGGTCACGCCCAAGAGCGACTACAGCGGTCCCATTGTAGTGGACCCGATTACACGCATCGAAGGGCACCTGCGCATTGAGGTGGAGGTTGAAAACGGCCGTATTAAAAATGCCTGGAGCAGTTCACAGCTGTTCCGCGGACTCGAAATAATCCTCAAAGGACGCGACCCTCGCGACGCACAGCACTTCACTCAGCGCTCATGCGGTGTTTGCACCTATGTCCATGCCCTTGCCTCCACCCGCTGCGTGGACAACGCCGTGGGAGTGCGCATTCCCAAAAACGCAACGCTGATCCGCAACATGGTGCTGGCCGCGCAGTATATGCATGATCATATCGTGCACTTCTATCATCTGCATGCGCTGGACTGGGTGGATGTAACCAACGCACTTAAAGCCGACCCCGCTAAAGCCGCCAAGCTGGCGAACACCATCTCGCCGCGCAAAACCACGGCCGCTGACCTTAAAGCCGTACAGGAACGCCTGACCAAGTTTGTAGAAAGCGGCCAGCTCGGCCCCTTCACCAATGCCTACTTCCTCGGCGGGCATCCGTCTTACTATCTTGAGCCCGAAGTGGACCTCATTGCCACTGCCCACTATCTGGAGGCCCTGCGTCTGCAGGTGAAAGCCGCCAGGGCCATGGCTGTGTTCGGTGCCAAAAACCCGCACACCCAGTTCACCGACGTAGGCGGTGTGACCTGCTATGCCGCACTGACCCCCGAACGCATTGCAGAGTTCACTGCTCTGTGGAAAGAAACAAAAGCATTCATCGACGAAGTATACATTCCGGACCTGCTGGCAGTGGCCGGTTCGTACAAAGACTGGTCGGCCATCGGCGGTACCAGCAACTTCCTCACCTTCGGCGAGTTCCCCACAGATGAATACGACCTGAACAGCCGTTTCTTCCCGCAGGGAGCCATCTTCAACCGCGACCTCTCGGCGGTGAAGGATTTCGACCCTTCGAGCATCATGGAGCATGTGCGCTACAGCTGGTATGAAGGCGACAAAGCGCACCACCCCTATGAAGGCGTGACCGAACCCAAATACACCGGCCTGCGGGGCGAAAACGACCGCTACTCGTGGATGAAAGCCCCCCGCTATCTTGAAGAGCCCATGGAAACGGGCCCGCTTGCACAGGTGCTTACCGCCTATGCCCGCGGCCACAAAGAAACAAAAGCGCTTGTTGACATGGTGCTGGGCAAACTGGGCGTGGGACCGGAAGCTCTCTTCTCCACGCTGGGACGCACCGCCGCACGAGGCATTGAAACCGCCATCATCGCCGAAAAAACAGGTCAGATGATCAACGAGTTGAAAGACAACATTGCCTCGGGTGACACGACGATCTACGAACCGTGGGAAATGCCCGACGAAGCGGAAGGTGTCGGATTTGTCACCGCACCGCGCGGCGCTCTGTCGCATTGGATCAAAATCCGTGAAGGCAAAATTGAAAACTTCCAGCTCGTGGTTCCTTCCACGTGGTCGCTGGGCCCGCGCTGTGCCAACGGCAAGCTGAGCCCTGTGGAAGAAGCGCTGGTGGGCACCCCCGTTGCCGACCCCAAACGTCCTGTGGAAATCCTGCGTACCGTGCATTCGTTTGACCCCTGCATCGCCTGCGGCGTGCACGTCATCGATTCGCAGACCAACGGGGTGCATAAGTTCAAAGTGCTGTAATTTTGCAGCGAAACAGCAAAATGAGAGGGAGCCCGGCCTTGCGCTGGACTCCCTTTTTTCCCTATAGTGGATGTGTATGGAGCAGACAAAACGCATACTTGTTCTGGGCGTCGGCAACATATTGTACACCGACGAAGGGCTGGGAGTCCGCGCAGTGGAATCCCTCATGGACCGTTATGAGTTTTCAGACAACATTACTCTTATGGATGGCGGCACACTGGGCATCAAGCTTATGGACGCCATCATGAGCTGCGAACAGCTGATTGTGGTTGACGCCGTACTGGGCGGCGATGCTCCGGGCTCAGTCTACCGGCTGACCGGCGAAGACCTGCGCAAAAGTCTCGGCTTCAATGATTCCATGCATCAGACCGACCTTGTGGATACGCTTATATACTGCGAAATTGCGGGCAACCGGCCGCAGGCAGTTGTCATAGGCATGGAGCCGTATGACTACCAATCCATGGGAACGGAGCTTTCAGCCACTGTGGCAGAACGCCTGCCCGCAATGTGCGAGATTGTGCTCAAAGAGGTTTCCGATCATGGCGGCAGGTGGTCCGCCAGAACATAACAGAAGGGGGAAGACCGCATGTGTCTGGCAATTCCTGCGGAAGTGAACGAGCTGCTTGACGGAGACATGGCCAAGTGCCGTGTGGGCAAAAGCGACACCTTTGTTAATGTTTCCACAATGCTGCTTGAAGAACCCGCAGCTGTGGGAGATTTTCTCATCGTCCATGCAGGATTTGCCCTGCGCAAGCTGGACCCCGCAGAAGCACAGGAGAGCCTGCGTCTGCTCCGGCAGATGGCCAACATCGAAGAAGGAACTCCCGGAGGCTTTTAGCCGTGCTTCCGCCTTTTACCATCCTTGCTCTGGGAGACAGCCTGACTGAAGGTTACGGCCTTCCGGCGGGATGTGCTGTTCCCGATGTTCTCCGGCAGCTGCTGGAAAAATCAGGTACCCGCGTCCGCATTGTGAATCTGGGGCTTTCCGGCGATACAACAGCAGGCGGCCTCAGAAGACTGCGGGCATGGCTTTCGCGACACCCGGCTCCCCATGCCGCCATGGTGGAGCTGGGTGTCAACGATACATTCATGGGACTGGAATACGAAGAAATTGAAGACAACCTTGATGCCATCCTGCAGATATTGACAGCTCAGGATATTCCGGTCCTTCTTACCTCCATGCCGTTACTTTTTCCCGCACATGAAGAAGACCGAAAGGCGTTTGACGCCATCTATTCAAATCTCGCCGCGCGTCACCGTGTCATGCTTCACCCCTTTTTTCCCGAGGGCGTTGCGGCAAATCCTGCTCTGAGCCTGCCCGACGGCATTCACCCTGCCCCCGCAGGCGCACATGCCATCGCCGAACATCTTCTGCCTGCCGTACAAAAACTGCTGTGCAACGCCGCCGGCAGAGCCTGACAACTCCGCACCGGTGTATGCCTGCACCCTTGACTTTACATCACGCTTGCACCATGTTTCGGAGTTTACAACGTTCCGTATCCGATGCTTCCTGAGGAGAAGATTTTATATGAGCGATTATAAAAAAACCCTGCATCTGCCTGTCACCAAATTTCCCATGAAGGCAAATCTGACCCAGAAAGAGCCTGAAATGCTCAAGCGCTGGGAACAAACCGATGCGTACCGGATCATGTACTCCACCGGAGCCACCAAGGAGCCGTTCGTGCTCCATGACGGCCCGCCCTACGCCAACGGCAACATCCATCTGGGACATGCGCTCAATAAAATCATCAAAGATATCATTATAAAATCCCGCAACATGCAGGGGCATCCTTCTCAGTATGTTCCCGGGTGGGACTGCCATGGTCTGCCCATCGAACATAAGGTGGAGCAGCAGCTGGGCGAAAAAAAGAAAACGCTTCCGGCCCATGCAGTGCGCAGAGAATGCCGGAAATACGCCACCAAATATCTTGATATCCAGCGCAAAGAATTTAAAAGGCTCGGCGTGATGGGTCAGTGGGACAACCCCTATCTGACCATGACTCCGGCTTACGAGGCAGCCACCGCGCGCGAACTTGTGCGCTTTATGGAAAAAGGTTCGGTGGTGCGCAGCAAAAAACCCATTTACTGGTGCTGCTCCTGCGAAACGGCCCTCGCGGAAGCCGAGGTTGAATACCACGACCACACCTCGCCTTCGATCTTTGTCCGTTTCCCCATGCCTGACGCCCGTGTGGCCGAAATTCTGGGTACCGACCCGGCATCAACATCCATTGTCATCTGGACCACTACCCCGTGGACAATTCCGGACAACATGGCCGTGGCCGTACACCCCGAATTTGAATACGCCGTGGTAAAGAACGACGGACAGCACTATGTGCTGGCTGCTGAGCTTGCCGCTTCCTGTGCGGAAACCTTTGGCTGGGAAAACCCGCAGACAGTGCGCACCGTAACCGGTGCGGCGCTGGAAGGGCTGGTTGCCCGCCACCCCATTTACAATCGTGAATCTCCCGTGGTGCTTGCAGATTATGTAACGCTTGATTCCGGTACAGGCTGTGTGCACACGGCACCTGGTCACGGCCGCGAAGACTACGAAACCGGCTTGCGCTACGGTCTGGAAATATACTCGCCCATGAACGACGAAGGGCGTTTTCTTGATTCCGTAGAATTTTTCGCCGGACTCAATGTCTTTGAGGCTAATCCCAAAGTCATTGAAAAACTTGCGGAACTGGGCAACCTGCTTGCTCAGGCAAAAATCAAGCATTCGTATCCTCACTGCTGGCGCTGTAAGCAGCCTGTCATCTTCCGCGCCACCACCCAGTGGTTCATTTCCATGGAAGCCAACGGCCTGCGCGAAAAAGCGCTGAAAGCCATCCGCAACGATGTGGACTGGATTCCGGCATGGGGCGAAGAGCGCATCTACAGCATGGTCGAAAACAGGCCCGACTGGTGCATTTCGCGTCAGCGGCTGTGGGGTGTGCCCATCATAGCCCTGCTGTGCGAATCCTGCGATGAGGCATGGTACGACACAGAGTGGGCGGCCGGCATTGTTGAAAAATTTGCCAATCACCCCACGGGCTGCGATTACTGGTTTGAAACAGATCTTTCGCAGATTGTACCCGAAGGACTTGTCTGCCCCAAATGCGGCGGTACACACTGGGCAAAAGTCAAAGACATCCTTGATGTCTGGTTTGACTCCGGCACCAGCTTTGCAGCCGTGGTGGAACAACGCGAAGAATGCTCATTCCCTGCAGACATGTATCTGGAAGGCTCAGACCAGCACCGGGGCTGGTTCCACAGCTCGCTGCTGGCATCCGTGGGCACCCGCGGTATTCCTCCTTACAAAGCCGTCCTAACGCACGGCTACGTTGTGGACGGTGAAGGGCGCAAGATGTCGAAATCCATCGGCAACGGCATTGCCCCTCAGGAAATCATTGATAAGTACGGGGCAGAGATACTGCGTATGTGGGTATCATCCGCCGATTACCGCGAAGATGTACGGATATCCGAAGAAATCCTGAGCAGACTGGTGGATGCCTACCGCAGAATCCGCAATACCTGCCGCTATCTGCTGGGCAACCTTTCGGACCTGAGCGCTGCAGACCTGCTGCCTGTGGGCCAGCTGGAGAGCCTTGACCGCTTTGCGCTGGATATAGCCATGCGTGCCCACAAACGGGTGCAGGCAGCCTATAACGACTACGAATTCCATAAGGTGTACCATACGCTGCACAATCTCTGCGTCAGCGACCTTTCGGCTTTCTACCTTGATATACTCAAGGACCGGCTTTACTCATCCAAAGCCGACTCGAAAGAACGCCGCTCGGCACAGACCGCAGTGTACCACATTCTCATGCTGCTCATCCGCGACATGGCACCGGTGCTCAGCTTCACCGCCGAAGAAGTGTACAGCTACATTCCCGAAGCACTGCGTCCCGAAGCCGTGACAGTGTTTGCACTGCGCGAAGACGACATTCCGCCCATGGAAATGCCCGCGGCGGAACGTGAAGACTGGGAAACGTTTCTGGCTGTCCGCGCCGAAGTGACTAAAGCCATGGAACCGGTCCGCAAATCCGGCGAAATTGGCCATCCGCTGGATGCCCACGTGACCCTGTTCATGGATGATGCGCTTGCGGCAAAACTGAAGGCGACCGGTGCGGACCTGCGGGCCTGCTTCATCGTTTCTAAAGTTACCGTCGCACCTCTGGCACAGGCTCCTGAGCAGGCCTACACGTCGGAAGAACTGAACGGCCTGCGCATATCCATTGCCAAGGCACCCGGACAAAAATGCGAACGGTGCTGGATATGGAGCGAAGAACTGGGCAGCAGCAGCGAACACCCGTCGTTGTGCCCCCGGTGCACCGGCGTACTCTGCGCCTGATACTGATCATTGCGCGGGCCCGCACTGCGGGTCCGCGCTATCTCCATACAGAGGAAAGCCATGCGTCCACGTTTTTTCGTCGTGTACCTCATCGCCGCACTTGTCATTGCCGTTGACCAGTGGACAAAGCAATGGGCAGCCTCCACCATCCCTCCGCTCATCGGCTATACAGTTATTCCCGGTTTTTTCGACCTCGTAAACGTGCGTAACCGCGGCGCTGCTTTCGGCTTTTTAAACAGAAGCGACATAGAATGGCAGTTCTGGCTCTTTTTCGCCGCTGCCGTCACAGCCGTCCTCGCCATCATTGCCATGACACGCTCCGCCAAAAGCAATCCCTACCTGTTTACAGGGTTCGGGCTTATCATGGGGGGAGCCATCGGCAACCTCATTGACAGAATCCGCTTCCGCGCCGTTATCGACTTTCTTGATTTCCACATAGGCGGGTATCACTGGCCCGCATTCAACGTGGCGGATATGGGCATCTGCGTCGGAGCATTTTTTGTCTGCCTGGCAGTGTACAAACACAAATAACCTGCGACCGGAGAAATTCAGTCATGCTCCCACTGGTTGACCTTGTACTGCAAACTGATAATCTTCCGCTGATGATGCTGCTGCTTGCCGCACCTATCATTCCCAACCTGTGGTGCATCTGGCATGCCTATTCAAATGAATTTCCCTCTCCGGCCGAGCGGGTTCTCTGGATGGGAATAGGTGTTTTCGTTCCGGTGCTCGGCGGGTTGTCGTACTTGTTATTCGGCTGGCGCCGCAGCAGAAAACCCCGGACAGGACCTGATGAACAGTAAAGCGATCGCGTATGCTGCCTGTTTCGTATTGCTGACCATGCAGGGGTGCACCCCCGCGCAACGCAGTGATGTGGAATACCTGCAGGCATATATGGATGCCACCAACGCTTCACTGCGCGATGCGGCCGAGCAGGCTGTCCGGCTGAATGAAGCCCTGAGCAGACGTCTGGCCGAAACAGAGCAGGAGCGGCATGCAATTAAAGCCGAGCTGGAACAACAGCAGGAGCAGTTGCGACGCGTCAAGCTGGCCATCAAACGGGCCAAACGCATGTCACGCCGCAAAACGGCCGAACTGCAAAACGAAACCGAAGCCCTGCGGGGTCGTCAGGAACAGCTGGAACTGAACATCCGCAGGCTTGCCCTCAACCTTTCCCGTGAACTGGATCCCTATTCTGACTCGGGCGACTTTTCGCAGGTGGAATCACCCCCTGCCCCTAAAGCGGGACCTGCCGCACTTTCCACCTCATCCACAGTGCCGGAAACGGACAAGCCCTGAGCAAAACGTAAAAGCTCTTTACTGCTTGCCCATATAAGCCCCTGTGCAGTATAAACCGGCAGACGCATAGATAGTAAACAGAAGCAACTGAACAGGATATTTCTATGAAAAATATAGCAAAAGCCCTGTGTGCCACTGCTGCAGTCATTGCCTTGGGCGGCTGCGTGCAGCAAAAAGATCTCGACCTGCTGGAAGTACGCATAGCACAGCAGGAACGCCATGTGGATTCACTGACCAGAGAACTGAACAATGCATCAAGACAGATCGACTCCGTCCAGCCCAGTCAGGCTGACCTGTGGGCGCAGGTGCAGACCATGCGCAACGATGTCGCGTTGCTTCAGGGCCAGATGGATGCGTTGCTGAATACTGAAGACAGCCTGCCGGAAGCCATGGCCCAGATAAAAGAACTGCGGGCAGACGCAGACAGAATGGAACTGGCTTTGCGGCAGATAGAGTCAGAATTCGGGCTTGAGCTTGAAGTGCTCAAACGCCCCGCTCCGGCGGCTCCTTCTGCCAACGCCACCCGGCACAACGCCACAGTGCAAAATGCCACCCGCACGCTGCCGGCCGCCAACGCCACCATGGCAATACCTGAAAATGATCCCGTTGCCGCGGCAGTTACCACGCTGCCGGTAGCAACCACACGCGGCAAAACTCCCGGCAACGCCACAGGCGGTGCCCCGGCACAGATACAGCCCCCGCAGGGCAACACAACGGCACAGACTGCGCCGAAGGCGGATCCCGCCGATATGCTGTATGAGCAGGCTCTCGCCTCGTTCAAAGAGCGGAACTACCAGGCTGCGCAACGTCAATGGAAAGAATTTGCCACGGCTTTTCCCGCGCATGCCATGGTTGCCAACGCCGTATTCTGGCAGGGTGAATGCTTTTACCAGATGGAAGATTACGCGCGTGCCGTTCTGGCCTATCAGGACGTTGTGACCAAACACGCTGACAGCAGCAAATATTTGCCGGCCATGCTCAAACAGGGAATTTCACTGATCAGGCTGGGCAAAACCAAAGCCGGAAAAATCAGGCTGGAAGAAATCATCAAAAAGCATCCGGGGACGCCTGAAGCCAAACGGGCCGCAACGGTGCTGAAAGAAACCAAATAGAGACACGCCGCCCGCATGGCAAGGAAGCAACCATGAATGACACTCAAAAAGCATACAGAAAAAATATCCACCTCACCTTTCCGCCGCAGGTTTCCAAAGAGCCTGTGGTTTGCAACCTGACACGGTTGTTCGACCTGACTTTCAACATCCTGAAAGCGCAGATAACCCCCCGCAAGGAAGGATATCTCACCCTGGAGCTGGTCGGCAGTCAGGAAAACTGCGGCAAAGCCATCGCCTACCTCAAAGAACACGAAATTGCTGTCTCCCCCGTGGACCAGAGAATTTCACGCGATGAAGATTCCTGTATGCACTGCGGCATGTGTACCGCCATCTGCCCTGTGGACGCCCTGCATATGGACTGGGTTGCCCGTACTGTAACTTTTGACACCGAACGCTGTACTGCCTGCGGACTGTGCACCAAGGTATGTCCTGTGCGCGCCATGCATGTGGAAGTGGAAAACGGCCCCTGGTAGACAACTCTCATGGAAAAACGTTCGTATTCCCGCGTTGCGGCAAGCATCTCCGGCAGGTTCCGGCTTATGTCCGGCACCGACGATCAGCCGCTTTATTCGGGCTGGTCCGGGGCTTCCGCCAAAGATGCGGAACAGGCGCTGCAGCAGGCAAAATTGCCAGATGCCATGGTTCAGTTTCTGGCAACCATGGATGCCAAACTGGATGCCATACTGGGGCAGATGCAGCGCGACACCCTGCGGGAGGATTTTCCTTTCCGCCTGCGCGTCAGTCAGATAAGCGGTGCGGGAATCCGTTTTTTCACGCAGGAAGAACTGCACGAAGGTTCGCTTCTTGAGGTGGTGCTGTTTCTCAGACAGTATCCGCTTTCGGTGGCATCCGCCGCCGGACGCATAACCCGCTGTTCAACGCACGCCGACGCGCTTTCAGACAATGCACAGAATGAATACGCGCTGGAATTCACAGTTATCAATGATTCCGAGCTGGAACAGGTAATAGGATTTGTTTTTGATCAGGAACGGCGCATTATCCGCCAGCACAGATGGGAATGACCGCGCACCTGCCAGCCGACAAACACAGGAGTTTGCCATGCGCACTCAGGAAGCCATCCTTGAACAGGTAATGCAGAATGTTACCGCCCAGGTAGCTGACAGCATCAAAGACGCAATAGCACAGACAATTCAGAACGAGCTGACAACAAATCTTACAAGAGCTCTGCTTGAGGGTGAGTTCTATAAAAAACTCAACTCAGACATGCGCAGCGGGCTGCAGAATATCTATCAGGAAATTTCCCACGCAGCCAAAGATAAAAGTGTCGCTCCTCCAAGCGAAGCACAGACCGACAAACTTTTCTCTGAAGCTTCCGAACAGTTGGACGAAATTCTGACAACAACCGAGCAGGCAACAGACGATATAATGGATGTTGTCGAGCAGCAGCTTGAAAGGCAGGCGGAAGCAAGCGCCCTGCTTGATGCTCTGGAGAAAGAAGCCCCCGGGGACTCCATAACGCAGTTACGTGCCATTAACAGCGAACTGGCAGACAATCTTACTACCATTCTGACAGCACTGAGCTTTCAGGACATTACGGGACAGCGCATCAAAAAAATAATCACGGCTCTGCAGCGCATAGAAAGTACTGTATTCGAACTTTATATGTCCACAGGGCTTATTATGAAGGCGTACAGTGAAACCCCCGATAAAGAGATTGAAGAACTGGAACAGGAAGCACGGCAGAAAATGTCGGAACTCAAAGGTCCCACAAGAGACGTTTCACAAAGCGATATAGACGACATGCTTGCCCAGTTGGGTATGGACTGATCATTTTCACATGCTGTCTCGTTCCTTCTGAACTACCGGCACCCCGCGCTCACAGCGCGGGGTGTTTTATCTGCAGCCCGCAATCACAGCCTGCACCAACCGCCCGCACCGTACCCGATCAGCAATTCATGCCACCTGCCTGCGCCTCTGCATAGACACAAAGCACTTGTGTCTCCGGAAGGCCGTAAGGCACACAAGCCTTATTCCGCAATTTGTGACGGCCGTTGCTCTTGGTTACCCTGCGCACCTGCCCGGCTTCCGCCATCGGTACACAAAAGCAGCAGCCTTAGGTTCCTGTCATCCATCGTGGCAGATATGCAAAAAGGTCTGACGGATATCCCCATTTGCAAAAACTCTGCAAAAAAAGCCGCAGCCAAATCACAGCCGGCACGGGGCAGCCGGCATCTCTGGCCAGGCTCCTCCGTCACGGCCCCCCCGGCTTTTAAATTTTACCCTTGCCAGCCACAGATATGATTCCCATATTAGATAATGTGTTTTTTCCAACCCTCACACGGAGGCTGTGATCATGCATACCCCCCTAGTCATCATCGGTTCCGGCCCTGCCGGACTGTCTTCCGCCATCTACACCTGCAGATCCGGCATTGATACTATCGTATTCGGCTCAAAGCCCAAAGTTGCCGGAGATTATGAGATAGACAACTATTTCGGATTTGAAGAAACAATTTCCGGCAAAGAACTGCTGGGAAAAGGGCGGGCGCAGGCCGAGCGTTTCGGTGCCCGCTTTAAAGAAGACAGGGTGCTCTCTGTACATCATAACGAAAGCGGAGGCTTTCATATAAAAACTGAGCACGAAGAATTTGACGCATGCGCGGTCATTCTGGCCACCGGCGTGGGCAGAGTCCGTCCGGGCATAAGCAACCTGAAAGATTACGAGGGCAAAGGAGTATCCTACTGCGTAAGTTGTGACGGTTTTTTTTATAAAAACCGAAAAGTTATCGTAGTCGGAGAAGGCATCTACGCCGCCAATCAGGCTCTTGAACTCTTGTCGTATACGCCCCACGTAACCATAATCACGCAAGGGAAAAAATCGTCCATCACTCCGGAATTCCAGCAACGCCTTAGTGCTGCCGGCATAACCGTTTCAGAACAAAAAATCGAAACCCTTTCCGGCTCTCCGGCACTGTCATCCGTTACCTTGTCGGACGGGACAAGCCTTGAGGCCGAAGGTATTTTCATTGCCATGGGCGAAGCTTCTTCACTTGATTTTGCTTATACTCTGGGGCTGGAACGCAGCGGCGTCTTTCTGGTGGCAGACAAAGAACAAAAAACCAACATTCCCGGAATATACGCTGCAGGCGACTGCACAGGCGGTTTTTTGCAAATTGCAGTAGCAGTTGGCGAAGGAGCCACTGCTGCACGCTCGGCCATTGCTCACATCAAAGAAAATTGCAAAGGCTGAAAGCAAACAGGCACCATAACATATTGACACCCCTCGTGGCTGGTGATATCTAGCTCAGCTCGTTGGACGCAAAAGGGCCTATAGCTCAGTTGGCAGAGCCTCCGGCTCATAACCGGCAGGTCGCAGGTTCAAATCCTGCTGGGCCCACCACGAACGTAAAGGTTACGACATAGTCGTAACCTTTTTTCTTGTCTGCACCGGACACCGCCAACCCGCCACCGCCATCAGCTATAGTTGCACCGACTCCACGCTGTCCCCTCACTCGTACAGGCGCAAGACCTGAAACTGAAGACGAACCCTGATCCCATTAACATCGTTGCGAATTTGTGGACACCATGAGCTTCTGCCACGCAGTTGCAATCAGATGCAGCAATGACTCCTGCCGGAGCGCAGAATTCATGCCTACCCTGCGACACAAACTCAAAAAGCCTGCCGTACTGCAAAGCCCCCTCAATCGACGCTGACGGTGAACTGCTGCCCGATGACCAGGCTACATTTTTGCCGATTCTTTGCGCGCAAAACAGCATCTCCTTATAAAAACATCACTTTCATCATAACCTACCAACTATCCATTTTTTTATTTTGCATCTTGCACAATCATTTTTTCTGCGGTATTCGTAGCTCACTTTTATAGATAATGAGTTTCAGAATCAAAATCAAAAAGGATCTGTACCCGGTGAAGTTAATGAAACCAAATTGTTATCTTACATCTGCCGCACTCCTGCTTCTTATGCCGTTATCGGTCTTGGCAGCTTCCCCTGCTGCTGATGTCATTGCCGAAACAGCCAAAGCAATACAGGCGGAATCAGCGGCACAGGCAGATTATTCCCGCTGGGCAGATCAAAAAGAAGCACTCGGCGCTGAAATCCGTGATCTGAAAGCCACAGACACATGGCTCGATTTTCAGAATGAGAAATACGCAGCCTATATCAATAAGCAGCATGAAGTAATTGCCGAACTCCAGCGAAGAAAACAGGAAGCCCGACGCATTCAGATGGAGCTGGAGCCTTTTCTGGAAACCATTGTCGATGACCTTGCCCTATTCATACAAAGCGACCTGCCCTTTCTGGCAGAAGAGCGGGCGGCAAGAGTGGCCTTTTTGCGCGACAGTCTGGGCGACTACAGGCTGGAGCTCAGCGAAAAGCTACGAAGAGTTTTTGAAGCTCTGCACGTTGAAGCAGAATACGGACGCACAATTGAAGTAGCTGCGCAGGAACTGACCATTGAAGGAGAGCCGAGGCAGGTTTCGCTTTTCCGCCTGGGCAGAACAGCACTCTACTACACCACGGGTGACGGTGCCCGGGCAGGCATGTGGAATGCTGCGACGCAGACATGGCAATCTCTCGATCAGGATACCGCCCGCACCCTGCACAAAGCTGAAGAAATGGCGGCGCGCAAACGTGCAGTTGAGCTTCTGCAACTACCCATCGGAAAGGTACAATGAAATACAAAATACTCACACTGGTTACACTGCTGATAACCGCCAGCGTGCCGGCACACGCCCAGTGGTCCGGTGCGGTGGCTGAAACCCGCAAACTGGCTGCGGAAACCCGCTCAGAGGCAGCCAAAACCCGCGACCTGATAACATCGGAAAAAAAAGCTGTGGTGAACGAAAAAGCGCAGCTTGAAAAAGTGATTGCCGCCAAGCACAAGCAGCACGAAGAGCTTAAAGCCAGATACGAAGCTTTGCTGCAGCAGGAAGCCCGACTGAAAGAGGAGCTGGCGCAGCAGGCCCATGAACTGAAAACCATTGACGGCACCATCCGCACTTCAGCCAAGCAGGCCAGAGACTATTTTCACGAAAGCCTCACAACACCTGAATTTCCGCATCGTGAACCGGTGCTGAGCGCCATCCTGACTCCGGAAACCTTTCCCGGACTTGAAGGCATAAAAAATCTGCTGCGGCTTTATATGGAAGAGATGTCCGCCTCAGGACGTGTACAGCTTCGCGAAGGGTCTTTTGTCAATGCTGACGGACGCACAGAAACCGCCCGACTGCTGCGTATAGGCACATTCACAGCTGCCTTTAAAAAACAGGACGGCACTGCCGGATTTCTGCGTCCCCTGCATGAAGGTTCGTTACTGGGCGCTGTTCCGGGAAATCCCGGCTGGACGCTGGGACGCGGAATGCGGGCGTACTTTGAAGGCGAAAGCGATACCTTTCCGGTAGATATTTCCAACGGAGCGGCGCTGGCCAGGCTGGAGCAGGACCAGAAAGGAATATACGAGTGGCTCCAGACAGGCGGCCTACTGGTATGGCCCATCATTCTGGTGGGCATCATCGCGCTGGGCCTTGTTATTGAACGTTTTTACACACTGGGCAGGCTGCGCGGAAATTCTGACAGAAACATGCAGACCATACTGTCCATGATTCGTGCCAGAAAATGGCATGAGTGTCAGGAATTCTGCGCGAGGGCTTCCAATTTTCCCACATGCCGTATCATAGGACATACTCTGGGATATATGGGGGCAACCCGCGAGATTATTGAAAACGCTTATCAGGAAGCAATGCTCAAAGAGTTGCCTGTTCTGGAACGCTTTCTGCCCACACTCAGCGTGCTGGCAGCGGTGGCGCCGCTTCTGGGGCTTCTGGGTACCGTCACCGGCATGATCAACACCTTTCAGACAATCACACTGTACGGTACCGGCGACCCGCGCATGATGTCGGGCGGTATTTCAGAAGCATTGATCACCACTCAGCTGGGACTGGCCGTGGCCGTGCCCATCATGATTCTGCATCACATTCTGGAACGGCGGGTAGATGCTCTGATGGGCGACATGGAAGAAAAAGGAACAAGCTTTACTGTAGCACTGATGCAGCAGGGCCAGATACGACAGGGAGAATCATACGGTGCAGCTGCATGATTATCTTGAACAGGTGCTGGTGTATTTTAATGCCGGAGGGCCGACTATGGTTCCTATCATGGCATTCTCGTTTGCCATCTGGCTTATAATATTACTCAAATCATACTGGTTCATTACCGAAAACCGCTGCGAGGCCGCGCCGGCGGACTGCCTGCGCACCACGCCGCAGGAAAAATGCAGATGCGCCTGCTGGCAACGGGAAATAGCTGATGCGTACATTCAGTCAAAAAGCGACGCCCCCGACCTGAACCGCAAACTGCTGCATAGTCTCTGTGTCAGGCAGCATGCAAAAACAAACAGGCTTATCGCCACGCTTTTTATTCTGGCAGCCATCACCCCCCTGCTGGGTCTGCTCGGCACAGTCTCCGGCATGATATCAACATTTAACGTCATATCCCAGTTCGGCACCGGCAACGCACGGGCCCTTGCCTCCGGCATATCAGAAGCCCTTGTAACCACGCAGAGCGGACTGGTGGCAGCTATTCCCGGTCTGCTCATGGCAGCCATACTGGCCCGCAGGGCAGACAAAATGAAAAAACGTATGGAAATGTTCTGCATAGGACTTCAGTACGAAACCGACAGCCCCATGACCTCAACCCACACGGCCGGTTAACCATGCAAAGCATCCGCTATACCCGTGCCGCCCGCAACAGGCGCAGCGAAGTCAACATGACACCGCTTATTGATATGGTGTTCATCCTGCTGATTTTCTTCATTGTGACCACCAGTTTTGTGCGGGAATCCGGCATAGATGTAAATCGTCCTGCTGCCCAGTCGGCGGAAACCAAAGAAAAAGCGAACGTCATACTGGGGCTGACCAGCGAAGGCAGAATATATGTTGAAGGCAGAACGCTGGATATACGCTCCGTACGGGCGTACATGGAACGGTTTCTGGCGGAAACCCCCGAAGGATCAGTCGTTATTGTAGCCGATAAACAGAGCATGACGGGCAACGCGGTGCAGGTTCTCGACCAGTGCCGTCTGGCCGGAGTGCGCAACATCAGCATTGCGGCCAAAAAAGAATGATTGTCAGGCCCATACGACACACCGGCAGACTGATTGCCGGAGCGGCAGGTGCCGTTTTCATGGTGGGACTGCTGCATGTGGGTATCCTGCAGCTTAACCGTGGCGGCGAGACAACCCATCCTGAAGAAATACACGGTGCCATCAGGTTGGCACAGCAGACAGACGAGCCGCCTGTCCCCGAAGAGCGGGCGAAAACCATAAAGGAAACCCCGCCGCCGGAAAAACTCCCCAGAACATTTTCATCGAAACAGACTTCGCGGCCGCAACGCCCCGCCATGACGCAGGCTCCGTCTTTTTCCGCAGAGCTGCATCCGTCCGTGAAAGGCGGCATGGTCATGCCCGCGCTGTCCGTGGCCGGAGCAACCTTTACCCTTGCCGAAGTGGATACGCCGCCGCGGGTGGTACGCACCGTACCCCTAAAGTACCCGCTTGTGGCCAAACGCAGCAACATTGAAGGCTATGTGATCGTAAACATGCTTGTGACTGCCGAGGGCAAACCCGAGCAACTGAGCATACAGGCCGCTTCTCCGGCAGGTATTTTTGAAGAATCTGCTCTTGAGGCAGCCCGGCAGTCGCGTTTCACTCCCGGAAAGCTCAACGGGCAGGCTGTTGACACATGGGTTCAGCAACCGTTTGAATTTAAAGTGACGCAATGAAATACGCCATACTTGTATCATCTGTTTTACTGCTGCTCTGCATCAGCATAAAGACGTCCCGGGCAGACGCATTGCCCGCCGAAGCCAGAAAACCTCTGCACACAGCGCAGCAGTATATCCAGAAAGAACGCTACAACGAGGCGGCTGCTGTTCTTGAGGATTATTTAGCCACTGCCGCAGACCCTGCCCCGCCGGAAGCATATCTGCTGCTTGGCGGGGCGTACAGCCATGCAGAAAAAACCATGCAGGCTCTGGAAATATGCAAAAAAGGTCTGCGGAATTTTCCGGAAAATGCCATGCTGCACCACAATGCAGGAATCGCCGCATATTCGCTCAAGCGCTATGCCGAAGCCGCATTACATCTTGAAAAAAGCTGCACCCTGCAAAAAAAACCACAAGCGGCACTGCTTCTGCAGACAGGATATGCCTATTATCAGGCCGAACACTACAAGGATGCAGCACGCGTACTGCAACTGTTGCTGGACAGATATACACCGCATCAGAAGCAATGGGTAAACCTGGCGGTACATGCCCACCTTAACGCAGGGGCAGCCCGGAAGGCGGAAGAAATCATACTTTCCGAAATCGGGGCAGAAAGCATCACTCCGGACTACCTGAAGCTGCTTGCCAATATTTACCTTGAGCAGGAAAAAACAGCCAGTGCCGCTGCCGCCATGGAACTGTATTCGCGTCTCACAACCATGTCCGCTCAGGACTTCAGCTGGCTGAGGTCGCTTTACCGCTATCTGAACGCGCCCCTGCTGGAGCTTCACACGCTCAGCCGTACCGGCGCACAGGCCGGTTCGCCCCAGACGGCTCTGCAGACGGCAAAGCTGTATGCAGAGGCAGGCAGAGCGCTTCAGGCTGTGGCTCTGCTGCAAAAACACGCCGGTCAGAATGCCCTTATGGAACAGGGAAAAATTCTGTACAACGCCAGAAAGTTTGCCGATGCCCGCACAGCCCTGCAAAAAGTGACTGACCCCGACCTGCAGCAACAGGCCAGATTCTATCTTGCTCTTTGCGCATGGGAACAGCAGCAATGGAGTTCCGCGCGCAGCAGTCTGCAGCAGATCAGCAGACAGTCACCGTTTGCAGCACAGGCCCGTCCGTATCTGAACATTCTTGACGAGCTGGACAAAGCAAAAGAACTGCAGCCATCATCATAAACGCCGCTCTGCCGTGCTGCAGCAATGTCATGCGCAGCCATGCGCATGCTGCTCTGTTGTCTCCCTGCCCTCCCTATATCGCCTCTTCGCCGCGCCCCGGCCTGCGTACGGCAACGGCTGCCTTCTTGCCGCCGTTTCCGGCGCGGGCCGCTTTCCACAATCCTCCGGCACCATCTCCGCCCTGCAATCCGCTGCCGCAATCTGCCCCGTACCGGCGATTGCCGGCATGCGGCAAAACTTTATCAATGAAATAACAGCCGATTCATACATAATTACCGCTACAACAGTCATTCTGCTCACAACAGCGTCTTATCCGGATGCATCCAGACAGGCAGAGAGGTCCGCCATGCTCAACAAGCTTAGTATCCGTTCCATTATCCTGTTCACCGTGCTGCTGGGCCCAGTGGTGCTGACAGTGCTGCTGGCGGGACAACGCCTGAACGATATCAAAGAAAGTTCCAGACAGGCCATTCTGAGTCAGAGCCGTGCCATAGTACAGCTGGCGGAAGATACCCGTAATGAAATGGCGCACAAGCTCAATGACGGTATTCTGAAACCGCTGGACAGCTTGCCTGCGGACAAGGTGCTGAGCGCGGTACCTGTTGTGACAGCCATGCGCATTGCCCAGCAGAGTTCACAGAAAGCCAACTATACATTCCGCGCTCCCAAAATATCACCACGAAACCCCGCCAACGAACCGACTCCGGCAGAGCTGAAAGCGCTCAGCGCCATGAAGCGGGACAATCTCAATGAATACATTATCACGGAACCGGACAGGATTCTGTATTTCCGCCCTGTACGCCTGACAGAAGAATGCATGTACTGCCACGGCGAACCGAAAGGCACCCGCGACGTGACAGGCGGGATCAAGGAAGGCTGGAAAACAGGAGATATCCACGGCGCATTTGTCGTCATCAGCTCTCTGGACGAAGCCAACAGAGACATGGCGCGGGCGCGGATGAGCGTTGCAGGCTGGGCGGGCGGCGTTCTGGCCGTTATCCTCAGCATAACATGGCTTATGCTGAAGCGCAGGGTCATATCACCTCTCAACAACCTGCAGAGTATAACAGAAGAGATGGCACAGGGCCGCTTTGACAAAACGATCCGGTCCACAGCCAGAGATGAGTTCGCCATGCTTACAGAATCGCTGGGCAAAATGCAGTCTCGCGTGGCCATGACAGTACAGGGAGTCAAGGTCACGGCATCGCAGGTGGCGGACGGCAGCAGACACCTTTCCGAATCAAGCCGTTCCATGTCCGAAGGGGCGGTAAGTCAGGCGGCATCCATGGAAGAAATATCGTCTTCCATGGAAGAGATGGCCTCGAATATCAAGCAGAACGCCCAGAATGCCCGTGAAACCGAAACCATATCGTTGCAGGCGGCACAGCAGGCGGAACAGGGGGGCACAGCCGTGCTGCGCACGGTGGAAGCAATGAAAGAGATAGCACAAAAAATCACAGTGATTGAAGAGATAGCCCGGCAGACCAATCTGCTGGCACTTAACGCGGCCATAGAAGCTGCGCGCGCCGGTGAGCACGGCAAAGGCTTTGCCGTTGTGGCACAGGAAGTACGCAAGCTGGCAGAACGCTCCGGCAGCTCCGCTGCCGAAATCAACAGCCTGTCAGCATCCAGTCTGGAAGTGGCAGACTCCGCACTGGCCATGCTGCGCAAAATTACCCCCGATATCCAGAAGACATCGGGGCTGGTGCAGGAAATTGCTGCAGCCTGTGCGGAACAGAATATCGGCGCAGAGCAGATAAACAAGGCTATCCAGCAGCTGGACGCCGTGGTACAGCAGAATGCAGCCACTTCGGAACAGGTAGCCAGCACTTCCCGGCAACTGGCCGCCGGAGCTGACGAACTGCAACGGAATATCGACTTTTTTCAGGTAAGCGAACACAGCGCGGGCCATGGCAGCGACTCCGCGGCGCTCAGCCCCGTCAGGCAGGCAGGCCCGGGCAAAAAGCGCTCAGGCCGGAAAAATTCCGGCGGGCAGAAAAAACATGCAGCAGATGAATTTACCAAGTTCTGAACCGCAGGCGCGTGGCAACACTACCTGCCGGCGGCAACTGCACCAGCGTAAAAGGCGGCCTCATGGTCAGTCCCCGAAGAATACTGACGTTCATCCTGCTTATGGCAGCCGCGACAGCATGTTCCGCTGCGCCGCCTCAGGAATCATCCATGCTGCCGCAGTGTCCTGACCGTCCCAACTGCGTCAGTTCCCTGCAGCAGGGCACAAGCCACGCCGTGCCTCCCATGGCGTTGCACGGCACCACAGAAGCTGCAATGGAGACTGCGGAACAGATCCTGCGGCAGATGGGCGCGGCATCAGTCAGCAAAACAGAAAACGGAATCCATGCTGTCTTTCGCAGCAGAATTTTCGGCTTCAAAGACGACATGCATATTGTCGCTGATTCCTCGCAAGGACTTCTGCATATCAGGTCCGCTTCGCGAACCGGTTATTATGATTTCGGCGTCAACCGGCGGCGGGCACTGGATTTTGCCGCACGCTATGCCGACGCCACCCGCAGGCCCTGACCCTGAAACGCGGCTCAGTACCATATTCCACCCAACCGCCATCTGGGGCGCAGTATCTGCCGGACCGGCACCTGCACCGGCTGCGTGTACCGGACATAGAGCGGCACCTGTGCGCTGCCGCCCTGCGTGTGCATCCGGGCTGCAACAGCCATCAGCCTGTTCACCCGCTCATGCGTGGGCGGATGAGTCCGTAAAAAAGAAGGTTCTTCCACTCTTCTGCCCGGTGCCAGCATACGCTC
Organism: Oleidesulfovibrio alaskensis DSM 16109; assembly: GCF_000482745.1. Taxonomy (NCBI): domain Bacteria; kingdom Pseudomonadati; phylum Thermodesulfobacteriota; class Desulfovibrionia; order Desulfovibrionales; family Desulfovibrionaceae; genus Oleidesulfovibrio; species Oleidesulfovibrio alaskensis. Next base: position 165,390 of record NZ_AXWQ01000004.1, read on the forward strand.
CCAAAGTCCGGCCCCGGAACGCTCCAGACGCTGCAGCGCCATGGCCAGTCCCTGCGGGTCGCCGCTGAGCCGTGCAGCCATGGCGTCGGCATCAAACTCGCGCGTCCGCGACAACGCAAGCTGAAGCAACATGGCCATATGGGGCGCAAGAATAAGCAGCACCACCAGCAGCCACGAAACAGTGACCTCTCCGGCAAGCAGCAGCGGAATGTTGAGCAGCAACAGAATCTTGCCCGCAGTGGAAAACAACGCCGTCACCCTGCTGACAACATCGGCAAGAGTCATCACACGGGTGTCCGCACCCGCGATATGTGACACCTCATGCGCCAGCACGGCAATCAGTTCGCGCATGGTGAGGTTACGCAGCAAAGCGTCGGAAACAGCTATGGCTGCATGCTTTCCGCTGCCGACGGTAAAGGCATTAAGCACCGTGCTAGGTATATGATACAGCACCGGCAGATGCTCCAGCCCCGCCCTGCGGCTGAGTTCTGCCAGAGCATGGTACACTGCGGGCGCATGTTCACTGCGCAGTGGTCTTGCCCTGTACATGCGCAGCAGAATGGCAGGCGACACAGACGGCAGCCACAACAGGGCCGCGCCTGCCGCGGCGACAGCCCACACGGCGCCTCCGTCGCCCAGCAGTATCCATCCTGTCAACGCCAGCAGAGCAAGCATCCCTGCCACCAGCAGCACTGTCTGTATCAGATTCCCGTGGCGGACCCCCTCGTGTAACATGATTTTCTCCATATCGCTGTCAGTCAGATCACATCATGAGCTATAACAGCAACCTGTCTTGTCAATGCGCGCCGGAGTGCTTTTGTTCCCCGGCAAAGTACGCTATGAGTTCCTAACCACGTGCGCAGATTGTGCATTCATACAGGAGCCGCCATGTCCCAGACCCTATCCACCGCAACACAGCAACACCCGTTCAGAACAAAACCAGCCAGAACATTTCTGTCACTGGCTGTGCCGGTGCTGTTCTCGCTGGTGGCAGAACCGCTGACAGGTCTTGCAGACACGGCCTTTGTAGCCAGACTGGGCGAAGCGCCGCTGGCCGCACTTGGCGTGGGCACCATGACCCTCTCGGCCATTTTCTGGGCATTCAATTTTCTGAGCATAGGAACACAGACAGAAGTGGCACAGGCTCTTGGCGGCGGTAACAGAGAAAAAGCGGCAGACACATGCGGAGCCGCCCTGCTCCTTTCATGCTCACTCGGCGTGGTCACGGCTCTGGCGGCGCTCCCTTTTCTGCATCCGATCGTAACTTTCATGGGGGCCGACGAAACCATGGCTCCGCTGGCAGCAGAATACATCCGCCTGCGCCTTGTGGGTGCTCCGGCCCTGCTTGTGACTCTGGCCGGCATCGGAGCGCTGCGGGGGCTGCAGGACATGCGCACACCGTTCTGGGTAGCCTGCATTGTCAATATAATGAACATCTTGCTGGACTGGCTGCTTATATTCGGTATCGGGCCTTTTCCCGCGCTTGGCGTTTCCGGTGCGGCACTGGCCACATCGTGCAGCCAGTGGGCCGGCGCGGCATGGACGCTGGCCGTGGTGTGGAAAAGGCTGCGTCCTTCATGGCACATCCAGCTGCACGACATAAAAAAGCTGTTCACCATCGGCGGCGATCTTTTTGTACGCTCAGGAATGGTCATTCTGTTTCTGCTGCTGGGCACCAGAGCAGCCACCGCGGCAGGTACTGACGCCGGAGCGGCGCATCAGGCCATAAGACAGTTTTTCATCTTCACGGCATTGTTTCTGGATACCTTTGCCATTACCGGACAAAGCCTCATCGGTCTTTTTTTCGGCCAGCGCGATATTGCCGCATCGCGTCTGGTCGCCTCTTTTGTCTGCCGCTGGAGCCTGTGGACAGGTTGTCTGCTTTCTGTAGTGATGCTTGCAGGACAAAAAGGCATCGCATGGCTGCTGGTGCCCGCATCTGTGCTGGAGACATTTATTCCCGCATGGGTGGTGGCGGCGCTTATCCAGCCGGTGAACGCACTCTCTTTTGCCACCGACGGCATCCACTGGGGCACAGGTGATTTCCGCTTCATCCGCAACGCCATGGTTGCGGCTTCCACCACGGCCATTGCCGCTCTTATCTGCATCACCTACCTGCAACCTGCCGCCATGCTCAACTGGGTATGGGGCATTACCGGACTGTGGACTACAGTCCGTGCCGGATTCGGCCTGTACCGCATCTGGCCCGGATCCCCGTCAGCCCCGCTGGGGCGCAGCAGCCCGCTGTAGCGGTGTCCTGTACCCCCGTACCCCGCCTGCTCATTCCTGTGCACACTGCGATTCTCTTTTACGTCTACCGGATATCACTATGAGCATACTCCAGATAAAACATTGCACCGCCTGCGGTAAAAAAACCTATCACAGATTTTATGACGCGCTGAAAAACAGATACGTATGCCGGTCATACTGGGAATGCCTGGACTGCCGGACACGCTCGGAACAGCCGCATGACAAAGGCTTCAGTTCAGGATGCCGCATGGCACCCGATACCGGAAAATGAAGCGGGATGCCGAAGCATCCCGCAGGAACCGGATTATCTCATTTCAAACCCGTCATACACCGTGTCGTAGTCAATCCATGCAGCCTTCACATCAAGAATGCCGGTTGCCGGACCGCCCTGTTTCAGCAGAACTTTCAACTTTTCAAGCCCGCCGTCATTCCCCTGAGCCAGCAGCTCGGCACGGCCGGTTTCAATCCTGCGTACCCAGCCGTTCAGCCCCAGAACAACGGCATGATCATATACCCATGCAAGAAAGTACCCCTGCTCAACATTACCAGTTACGATAAGATGCAGGCTCTTCATATGGTACCTCTCTTTTCTGCACATTACGATGAGTCACCAACGCACCGCACAGCTGCAAGGCTTGTTTTTAGTATAGCCACGCATTAAAAATCAGGCAAGATCACTACCATGGAGTATGTGCCGGTGGCAGACTCTTGCGTGGCACGCCGTGCTGGTATATCTGGGCGGGACAACGCTGAACCGATGCCCGCAAGGAGGCTCCCATTACATTCAAGGAAACAGTAATGCTTGCCATTAAGATGGCAGGTAAGCAGAAAAAAGAATTTGTGGTAGGCAAGGAGGACGGGCGCTGGCTGATTGCGGACATAGGTGACCCGTCTTCGGATCAGCTTTCGCCCAGCATCATTGTCACCGGAGAAGGCATAAAGTACCCGGACGACGAGTATCTTTTTACACGGCTTGTGGCCGAAGGTGCCTGAGCTGACGCCCGGAAAAACAAGGCCGCCCTTGCGGGCGGCCTTTAACAACAATGCCGGCTGCTATTTTTTAAGCCAGGGCATCATGGAACGCAGGCGCGCCCCCACTTCTTCAATGGGGTGCTCGGCCTCGATGCGCCGGCGGGCCGTGAAGGTAGGATAGTTTGCCTTGCACTCAAGGATGAAATCCCGTGCAAAACGGCCTTCCTGAATATCCTTCAGCGCAGCCTTCATTTCTTTTTTGGTTTCTTCAGTCACAATGCGGCGGCCGGTCACATAGTCACCGTATTCTGCCGTATCGCTTATGGAATGCCGCATTTTGGCAAGACCGCCTTCGTAGATAAGATCCACGATAAGCTTTGTCTCGTGCAGGCACTCGAAGTAGGCGATTTCAGGCTGATAGCCTGCTTCCACCAGAGTTTCAAAACCAGCCTGAATCAGAGCGCTGATACCACCGCACAAAACCGCCTGTTCGCCGAAGAGGTCGGTTTCCGTTTCTTCACGGAAGGTGGTTTCAATGACGCCGGAACGTGTTCCGCCTACGCCCATGGCATAGGCAAGGGCTTTCTCCATGGCCTGTCCGCTGGCATCTTGGTGGATGGCCACAAGACAGGGAACGCCGCCACCTTCGGTATAGGTACGGCGGACAAGATGGCCCGGCCCCTTGGGAGCGATCATGAACACATCGACATCCTTGGGCGGTACAATCTGGTTGAAATGGATATTAAAGCCATGAGCGAACACCAGCGACTTGCCGGCGGCCAGATGCGGCTTGATATCATTTTCATACACAGAAGCCTGATACTGGTCGGGGAGTAGAATCATGATCAGGTCGGCTTGTGCGGCAGCCTCTGCTGCGCTAAGGGGCTGGAAACCATGCTCCTTTGCCAGCTCGAAGTTGGGGCCGCCGGGGCGCTGGCCGACGATCACGTTCACGCCGGAATCACGCAGGTTCTGCGCATGCGCATGGCCCTGACTGCCGTAGCCTATGATGGCCACGGTCTTGCCCTTGAGCACTTCCAGGTTTGCATCCTGTTCGTAATAGACCTTCATTTCTACTCCCTGCTGTAGCTTGTACAGCTTCCCAAAGGTTAGTGGTTACCTATAAAAAAACCCACCTGAGAGGCTCAAGCGCCCGTCAGGTGGGTTGCCGCAAAAATGCAGTTAAACCTGTTCCGGTTGCATGGAGCGCTTCATAGCCACGGTACCAGTTCTGGCTATCTCCTTGATGCCGAATCTGGTTAGCAGCTGAATCACTGCCTGAATTTTACCATGATCGCCGGTCGCTTCCAGCGTCAGATCATGCAAACTCACATCGACCACCTTGCAACGGAAAATATCGGCAATGCGCAGAACTTCCGCCCTGCGCGTTTCCTCGGCGTTAACCTTTAAAATAACCATCTCCCGCTCTACGGCGGCTATATCTTCGAAGTCAACAACTTTTATAACTGTCACCAGCTTTCGCAGCTGTTTAACAATCTGCTCGATAATCTGATCATCACCGCTGGTGCTGATGGTCATCAAAGATACACCGGCTTCAAGAGTCGGGGCAACGTTAAGCGATTCAATGTTGAACCCCCTGCCGCTGAACAGCCCGGCCACCCGGGAAAGAACGCCCGGCTCGTTTTCCACCAGAACGGAAAGTACATGACGCATGGAAGTCTCCTACACAAGCAGCATCTCGTCCAGCGCCGCACCGGCCGGAACCATGGGATAGACATTTTCCTCGCGCTCCACGCGCACATCAACAATAGCCGGAGCCGGGCTTTGCAGGGCCTGCCGCAACACCGGCTCAAGATCAGCCTGTGCTGTGATGCGGTACCCTTCCGCTCCGTAGGCTTCAGCCAGTTTCACAAAATCAGGCTGGGCCTCCATGCAGGTTGAACAGTAATTACGCTGATAGAACAACTCCTGCCACTGGCGCACCATACCCAGATAGCCGTTGTTCAGAATAATTATTTTAACCGGCAGCTTGTTACAAACCGCTGTGGCCAGTTCCTGAATATTCATCTGAATGGAACCGTCGCCCGCAAAATCAATCACCAGATGCCCCGGAAACGCCATCTGCGCACCTATAGCCGCCGGAAAACCGTATCCCATGGTGCCTAGTCCGCCGGAAGTCAGCAGCGTGCGCGGTTTACGGTATTTGAAAAACTGTGCGGCCCACATCTGGTTCTGCCCCACCTCGGTGGTGACAATACACTCGCCTCTGGTGATACCGAAAACAGTTTCCACAACCTGCTGCGGTTTAATACCTTCAGAAGGCACATACCCCAGAGGATGACTCTGCGCCCAATCGTGCACCGTGGCAAGCCACTCAGTCCAGCGGGGTACGGGAATGTTCTCTTCAAAGCGGGCCGAAAGAATCTCGCGCATGCCAGCAAGCGCCATACGGCAGTCGCCCACCACAGGCACCTCTACGCCCACATTTTTTCTGATGGATGTGGGGTCGATGTCTATGTGGATAATCTTGGCACCGGCGGCAAAAGCCGAAAGCTTTCCTGTCACTCTGTCGTCAAAGCGCGCACCGGCGGCAATAAGCACGTCACAGCTATTCACCGCCTTGTTGGCGGCAAAGGTGCCGTGCATACCCAGCATGCCCAGAAAGAGCGGGTCGTCACCGGGAAAAGAACCAAGCCCCATCAGACTTGAAGTTACCGGAATCTGCAACGTGCGGGCCAGCCAGCCAAGCTCTTCGCTGGCATCGGACCCCACAACCCCGCCACCGGCGAACAGCAGCGGCCGTCTGGCAGAAAGAACCAGTTCCGCCGCTCTGCGCAGCTGGTTAAGATTCGGTCTGTATGTCGGGTTGTAGCTGCGCAGCTTGACTTCTTCAGGAATCTGAAACTCTGCACGGGCTACCATGATATCTTTTGGCAGGTCGACAAGAACGGGACCCGGCCTGCCGGAACGGGCAAGATAAAAAGCTTCGCGGATAATACGCGGCAAGTCGCTCAGTTCCTTCACCAGATAATTATGCTTGGTGCAGGGACGCGTAATGCCCACTATATCCACTTCCTGAAAAGCGTCATTGCCTATCAGCGCACGCGGCACCTGTCCGGTTAGCACCACCAGAGGAATGGAGTCGCAGTACGCTGTAGCGATTCCGGTCACGGTATTGGTGGCGCCGGGTCCCGAAGTGACCAGACAGACCCCCACTCGACCGGAAGCACGGGCATAACCGTCCGCGGCATGTACTGCGGCCTGTTCGTGGCGCACCAGCACATGACGCAGGTCATGCCGGGGAAGTTCGTCGTAAATGTCGATCACGGCCCCGCCGGGGTAGCCGAAAATGACATCAACGCCTTCCTTTTTAAGACACTCCAACAGGATCCGGGCCCCGCTCGACTCCATCTAGTTCTCCTTACTGCGGTAGCTTTCAAGGATGGTCAGAAGCTTTGTCTTCCCTTCAAGCTTCTGTTTTTTAAGTTCTTTCACATGTGTCTGTTCACTGGGTGTCAGGAACGGTTTGTTGTCCAGTTTCTCGATCTGCTTTTCGTAAAGCACATGATCTTCCCACAAGGCTTTGAGCTCAGGATCCCGGGACGACAATTTCTCCAACAGTTCAAGGTCTCGCGTTTCCATGAAACTCATCTCCTTCGGCTATGTTGGGTTGCTCCTGATGCCCTGTTTCCGGCACATCCAGAACAGGCATCGTATCCCTTTCGATCAACAAGACTTTTTTTCTGGAGCTTACCCCCGATTCAAGTCGCACCCTGTTCTGTTTCACACCGCAGAGCTGCGCCACAAACCGGATAAGCTCTTTGTTCGCCTTGTTGTCCACAGCGGGCGCGCTCAGCCTTATGCGCACCCTGCCGTCATAAAGTCCTGCTATACCGCTGAGTTTTGCCCCCGGCTGCGCCCATACTTTCAGGCGCCATAAACCTTGTGCCGCAGGGCAAAGATACTCCTTGTCATTCATCACCGTTTCCGGCGGGCTGCTGAGCCTCATCCGGCACGGAACGGGGCTGCTGTTCGGCAAGCGAAAGCTCCAGCAGATGCAGATGGGCATCAATGACTGACCGGACTTTCATTTCAAACTGCGCCCTGAGCTTTTTGGCCTGCAGAATCTCTTCCTGCAGTCTTGCAAGCCGCATGTGCCCCTGATTCACCAGCGTTTCAGCCTTGGCATGTGCCGCGTCGATAATAAGCTGTGCTTCGCGCTGCGCATTGGTTTTCATGTCTTCAGTCATGCGCTGGGTGGCTATTAGCGTATCGCGCAGGGTGGCTTCGCGGTCCCGGTATTCCGCAAGGCGGGTTTCAAGTTCCGCCACACGGGTTTCCAGACGCGATTTATCTTCTCCCAGCCTGCCTATGGTATCAGCCATCTCCTGCATGTACCGGTCGACTTCCGCCGTATCGTACCCGCGCAGAGAGCGGGAAAAACCCTGATTGAGAATATCTATGCGACTGACAGCCATACCCTGTGCTCTCCTACATGCCCGCCGCAAACATGGCCAGCGAACGGATGACAAATCCCCGTATGAATTCTATGGCAAGCAGAAGTACCACGGGAGAAAGATCTATACCGCTGAAATAAACAAACGGCAGCCACTTGCGGATTCTGTACAGAACAGGTTCCGTAAGGCTGTGAATAATTCTGACAATGGGATTATACGGGTCGGGATTTACCCAGGAGAGTACCGCTGCCGCGATCACAACCCAGAAGTAAAGTCCCAGAACCGAATTCAGAATCGTGGCAACAGTGGATATGAAATTTACGGCAAGTACGTCCATGAATCCTCCTGACGGGGTTCTTGCCGGGTGAGAATCTGCCTTTAGAGATATAATTCACTTCCCGGCGTTTGGAATCAAGCAAAAAATTACATCATTGCTAAAAAAGAGCCGGACGGGAGCAACCGCTCGCCAGCAAAGAGAAATACTGCACAAACTGAGCGCGCAGACTCCAGAAATCGTTGATATGCCGCTCAGCCTGCAATGTTTCATTACGGAACGCCCAGAAAGGGACCTCCGCGCTGTGCGCCGCCTGACTGTCCAGCAGCGAATCGCCCACAAAGGCAATCTCGTCCCTGCCGCACTCCCAGGCTTCCAGAACTTTATTGACCCCTTCCGGATGGGGTTTGGCAACAACCTTCGATGCAGTCATCACCGGATGAAAAAAACCGCTCATGTCAAAAACATCGAGCACATACTCCATGCTGTTTGTGCGGTTGGTATGCACAGCCATGCGCACCCCGTTGTCTCGCAGCAAAGCCAGAAATTCCAGCAGGCCCGGCTCCGGTTCCATGGATGGCACTATTTCCTTGAGATAATCCACCTGCTTGCGCGCCCATCCCATACGGTCATGCATGGCAGGCGGAATGATGTGCACCAGAGACTCGCCCACGGTGTGCATATGCACATAATCTTCCTGCGCGGCCGTCATGGGTCCCAGTCCCAGCTTTTCCAGAATCAGGTTGTAGTACCGCATGTTCGCAGCGCGCGAATCAAACAGCACTCCGTCACAATCAAAAACAACACCATGCAGCCCCCGCGGGAACCGTGAGGCCAGATAATGGGCAGTCAGCAGCACAAAAACTCCTTACAGATCGATATGATAAAAAACTGACACAACGGCTCAGCTTTCCGCGCCGAAAACAACCGTAAACACGGTCTGCTGCCAGTCTCTTCCTTCGGGGACACGGCCATGCCCCAGTATGCGCCACAAGGGCGCCTGCACCTTCATCAGCCTGCCGGCTGCGGCCAGTGCGCTGTCATCCCACGCACTGCACAGAGCAGCAGCCTCCTGTGCGTCCAGCGCAGCAGTTTCTTCCATTGCCGCAAGCACATCTTTCATACCGCCGTCATCCGTGACCAGTACAGTGCCCTCCGGAAGAAAAACTGCCATATTATCCAGCACCACACGCCACGAAAGACGCATCATATCAGTGCCACGGCCTTCAAGTGCAGAAGGTGCGCCAGCCAGTCCGGCCAGTTCCTGCAGGTCTGCATCACGCTCAGCGCCCAGCAGATCCCCCATAGAGGCAAGAGAGCTTTCATAACGGCTTTGCAGCGTTTCCAGCTCGCTTACGCTCTCCTCAAGAGAATATGCCAGCAGAAGAGTTTTCTGGGCCTCCACCAGCGGGTTCTTCATCAGGGTTTCATGCGGGGCGGCAGGGGCAAAGCTGCCGCCGCCTGCAGCCACAAAAGCTTCCAGATCAGCCAGTTCCTGCTGTCCGGCATGCTTGTGTGCATGGTCTTGCGCCTTTTCGTTGTCCAGAGCAAAAACAACCAGATCGCGGCTGTTGCCGAAAGTCTCAGCCAATGAAGCCAATTCGTGCAGACAGGCGCGCGCAGCGGCACCGGTGAACGGCAGCCCCACAGGTGTAAAGCTGCAGCGCTCGTCATCCTCCGAACCATACAGAGGAGCCAGTCCGGGATTAAAGAAACGCACCTGAGGCAAAGAGAGAGCCCCCGTTCCTGTTTCGGGCACCACAGGATGCATACAGGGCACCGCCACAACAGGCGGTTCAGAACATGTTCGGTCATTATTCACCGGCATAACCGTTTTCTCCAGCATTTCAATCGTTATGATTCGGATGGCTGCTCAGTACGAAAGCGGAACCTGCGGCAGACGCCTTCACAGGCGGGCAGCCGCAGAATACACAGTCCACCCAGCGAATGGGTGCAGTCGATGCTTTCCGGAGCACCGTCATCCTCTTCTCCGGCACAGCCGCCGCAACCGCGGCAGCCGACTTCCGGCCGGTATTCTTCGCAGGCGCTGCCGGCAGGCGGCACGCCCTCCATCAGCCGGAAGATGACGTTAAAGGCTTTGTCACCTGACAGATTAAAGCCATCTGCCCGGTTCATCAGCTCTTCATACGCAGCCACAATACGGACAATCTCGGTACAATGAAAAGACTCGTCCAGACCGGGGTTCAGCTCTTCTTCGTACAGGCAGTGCCCCGACACATAAAAATCACATGCCACACCGGGCATTCTGCAGACAGTACCCACTGCATCAGCCCTGCGAGACGGTTTCATAGGGCCACATATCCATGCCGCCGTCCAGCACATAGACATGCCCTGCGCCCAGCCCTGCCAGATAACAGGCCACACTCCACGCATCATCAGAGCTGCGGCCGACGATGACCAGCGGGGTGAATCTGGGCACTTCATCCTGCAGCCGCTCTTTCAGCTGGGGCAGAGGAATGTTGCAGGCGTCTTCGATATGTCCTTTTTTCCACTCCGGCTGCGACCGCAGATCAAGGGTGAAAAACTCCGCACCGGCAGCGCGGGAAGCTATCAGTTCATCAGGGCTGATGCCGAACACTTTGCCCCGCAGCTTGTTATCAACAATGCAGGCAGCGGAACGCAGCAGGCGCCCGCTTTCGCCGGGCAGGTCCAGTGCCGCCAGCATTTCCACCGTCATGCCGCCGGACAGTGCCAGCGCCCCGGCAGAAGCGAATCCGTCGGACAACCCGCAGGGGTCACCCGATACAGCCTGAACCCCCAGAACGCGGCGGGTGGATTTGTCCACCACCAGCTTTACGGCACAGGGTGCCAGTCCTGCGGCCCCGCCGCCGGTTTTCAGCATGGCAAATTCGGCTTCGATGCCGGCAGCCAGAGCCTCGGCCAGTCCGGTACCGGCTTTAAACAGCCTGCCGCCGGGAAAAGCCTGCGTCACCGGAGCGATCATGGGCCCGGCAGAGAAAGGCTGTTCACCGGAAAGGACATCAGCCACATGGCGGGCCATGGAGAAAACAGATTCTTCACCGGCCACCACAGGCAGCTGCGCTGCCCCGCAGTGCTTTACGGAAACAGCACTGCCGATGGCGTATACATCCGGTATACCGGTCATGAAATTATCATCCACAGCCAGCAGGCCGTTTTCGGCAAGCTCGATGCCTTCGTTGGCCAGCAGCGGATGCACGGCCCGCTGCGGGTCCGCCCAGAAAAACATGTCGCCGCTCACGCTTTGTGCTTCCGGCGACTCCAGTGAAACCAGCAGGCCGTCCGCGTCCGTCACCGTGGCCAGCTGGTCAAGGCGGAAGCTGCTCCAGTCGAGAATCTGTACTCCGCCGGCACAGGCAGTTATCAGCGAATCGGCATGGAACCACATGTCGGCATCAAGCACCGGTGACTGCGCAGGGGCGGTGCGCAACCAGCGCACGGGAACGTCCGAAGAGGCGAGAAGCCGGACAAGTTCCACAGCCTGACGGCTGCTTCCCACCACTACAGCAACAGAGGGGCGGATTTCTGCCAGAATGGTATCAAGCGCCGCCACATCTCCCACCGGCCAGGGAACAACATTGTCACAGCGGCGCAACGCTCTGGGTACACGGGGAACGGTGTTTATTTCCAGCACCAGCTGGTCAAAACGCATGGGCAGCCAGCCTCTGGCCGAGCGAACGTGGATTTCACGCTTTTCAAAATCAAAATCCAGCTCATCCGTTTCCAGCACGCCCACATCACGGGTTTTCATCTGTTCAAGCGAAATGCGGTTCTTTTTCGCATAGCTGCCGAAAACCCCCTTGCCGGCATCGCCGGCGGAAGACAGCACCAGATTCACCTCGGCGTTCTCCGTCATCCGTCTTGTCCGGGCCGCCAGCTTGGCCGCTGCGGCGCCTTCCCCCACAATTACTATCCTGCGCATTATCCGTGCTCCTTCCTGTGACCGGACATCCTGCCGCACAACCGTCTGATACGGGGCGGCAGGCGCTCTTCAGCATCAGTTATTTTTTTATAAAACCCTAGCGATTATGGCCTGCCAACCGCAGCGCGCCTTGACCTCAAAGGCTCACCTTGTGTATAGCGACCTCATTATCCCACGGAGGCATGCTATGTTCGGAATTGGAATTCCCGAGTTGCTGGTTATCTTCGTCCTCATCCTTCTGGTTTTCGGGGCCAAAAGGCTGCCCGAAATAGGCGGAGGACTGGGGCGCGCGATCAAAAACTTCAAAAAAGCGACCACCGAGCCTGACGAAATCGACGTCACCCCTTCTTCCGAGAAGAAACACAAGGACGAGTAACCTCTTTCGCCCTGCGGTGAACCGATGTACAAAATCCCGAGGCCCCAGGCCCCGGGATTTTATTATAGTGAACCGTCAGGCTCCAGCACCCAGCTGAGCCCTTTGCCTTCGAGCGCAGCCTCCAGACGCCGTTCGAGAGCCCCTCTGGAAGCCCCGCGGAGCACCCAGCGGGCTGAAATACCGGCAGCCTCCATACTCACCTGTGCAAGACCGGCTTCGTCAAAATCGCGGTCCCATGAACTGAGTTCTTTATCAAACGACTCCACCCCGTCGGGGGTGAACCAGCCGCTGACCTGCAGCACCAGCGCATCATGCGGGCCCTGGGCTGCGGCAAGCGAAGAAAAATACTGCGCCCATATGCCATGCCACGCATCTGCCAGCGTGGTTCCGGATGCCGCCCTGCTGTGTCCGCCGGCATCCAGTCTGCCGGTCCACATGTCCCCTCTGTGTTCCAGAAAAACAGCCACAGAAGCGTTCTGGGTCACCCTTGTGTTGTACAAAGCCTGCAGACGTCCCAGCTCATCCCATACATCAGAAGCACCGCCGATGGTCAGCATGTACTCCACAGGCTCCGCCGAGCCGCGCATACATCCCAGCCCCCGCAATGTGTCTTTCAGCGCTCTGCGGTTTACCAGCACATCAACACTCAGCGTTGTACCGGAATCAGAAGAAGCACTGCCCAGCTCGGAGTAGCTCTGAACATACTCCATAGCCCGGGGCACAATAAACTCGCGCAGCAGTTCTCTGCGGGCATCACTCAATCCGTCGTCCGCCATGGAGAGCGCCTCCAGCCAGACAGCCTGCTCAAAAGCCTTTTCGCGGGCGGCAGAAGCACTGGCGGGCATGTTTTCTTCCGCTGCCGCGTCCCGCACTCCGGCATCGGCACTCCAAAGCACATCCACCTGCCGGGCCTGCACACCGGCTGCGGTGCCAAGGCAAAAAGCGCCGGCAAGCGCAAGCGGCAGAGCATGACGCATCAGCCTTCCGAAAAGCAAAAACAATGTTCTCACGATAAACCTCTTATGAAAAATCAGGCACTGCGGCCTCAATGTCAGTATAGAGCTTGTCCGCCGTCATTCCAGCATAAAACAGGGCGGCGGGCAAGCGGCAGCATGCGGGCATTTCCGCACGCTCATGGCTGTTTCGCACCGCCGCAACCGGCCATGCCGCGCAGGGCGGCCAGCACCTGCAGGGCCTCCATGGCTGAAACGGGCTGCTCCGCGCCGAAACGCCCGTCACGCAACTGCACAAAACCGTTCTGAACCAGCAAAACCGCTGCATTGAATACGGCATCGTCTCTGCGCACGTCAGACAGCACTCCGGCGCTCTGCATAAAGCGGACAGCAAGCGAAGGGTCGCCGCTGACCCTGATGGCACAGTCCTCATACAACAAAGCAAGATCGGAACGCCGGAAAACCGAATCCGGATCAAACCTGCCCGCTGCGGACATCTGCAGTCCCCGCAGGCGCTTTTCCAGAACGGCCATTATGGCCTGTTCGTCCTCATGTCCCGCGATATCAGCCGGCAGCTCTTCCTCTGCCGGTACCAAATGCATTCCCGGCACGGCAAATTCCGGCATCAGGGGGGCGGGACAAGCCTCGAAAAAACCCTGCGCGGCCAGCTCCGCTTCAAGCAGACCGGCCATGCGGGCGCGTGTAAGCTCGGGGACAAAAGCCATCCGCCGCCCCGTGTCTGTCACCGCAACCCGCAGCACCCTGTCAATATCCGCCAGCCGCCGGTGAAGCAGTTTCATGCGGGAACGGTCAAGCCCGCGGGCGACCTGAGCCTGCACATACAGCTTGCGGGCCTGCGTCAGCCTGCCGGTATGCCACAGGGTCTCCGCCCGCATGAACAGCAGTCCGGCACCGCTGACACCGCTCTGCAGCGCAGCGTCAAAAACGCCGTCGCTCAAGGCGGCATAACGCTGTCTGTCCAGTCCGCCGTACAGAAAAAAAGCGGTCTGCACGCGCAGGCACTGTTCCGCCGCAGCCGAGCAGCCTGCCGGTATGCCGCCCGACCGGCCACCCGCCCCGCCCGGCAGCGCGCCCGTGCCTGTGTCCTGAACGGAATCCTCAAGGCACAATTCTCTGCCGAGCACCGCAGGGGCGTAAGCGGTACCGGCAAGCAGGGCGGCATCAAAAGCCTCGCAGGCTTCAACCGGTCTGCCAGCTTCCAGCAAATCCAGCGCGCGGGAGCTCTGCGTCATGGCGCCATCAGGCACAACGGCCGGTGTCCTCTGACCGGCGGCAACACAGCCGGAGAGTCCGGCCAATCCGATCAGTCCGATCAGCCTGATCAATCCGGCCAGTCCGGTCAGTCCGGTCAGTCCGGCACCCCCCGCAAAACCTGCTCCGCCCAGCCACGGCCCGTACCGGAACAATGAGCGCCACCGTGTTTCAACCGGACCGCATCCGGCTGCACAGGCAGTCGCTGCGCCATGCAGGGGAATAAAATGCACTCCTGCACGATACAGCGCCCTGACCGCAGCGCGCCGCAAAAATATGGACAGGAAAAAAAGATAAGAAAACATAACCGTGAGCATCCGGCGCATCAGAAAACCGCATCAAGCAACACCACCACACGGCAGGCTGCCAGACTTTTCACCGCTGCCGGAGAATGCAGCAGCTGTGCCTCTGGGTCATCAAGCACAATAACAGACGGAGCGGATTCCTGCACTGCGGCCGCCCTGAGAGTGAGAGGTGCACTACCCGCCACCGCGGCAACTGCTGCGGCCTGCCCGTCTGTCACATACACTGCCAGACCGCGCTCAAGCGCATAACGCCGCACAGCCTGCCTCACGCCGTACACGGTCTCTCCTCCGGACAGAACCACAACAGGCATCAGGGCAGGAAGCGCTCCAGTTCCTCTGGCATCAATGACCACACCGGAAAATTCCCCGTCCTGCAAAATCTGCGGCTCAGCAACCTCCGACGCCGGAACACTGCGGCCGGATACCGGTGAAGCGGCAACCTTGAACGGCAGTGCCGGAGCAAGGAACTGCCCCAGCAAACCATCACGCAAAGCAATACTGACAACAACCCGCGCTGAGCCGTCCGCCAGAAAATCCTGCCGGTCTATCCGTGAGTTCTGCACCTGCCCGCGCACAAACTCCGACAGCGCCCCGCCGGCATCCAGCATATCTCCCGCGGTGATTCCGGGGGTAACCTGCACAGAACGCACAGTGTGCAGCAGGCGGCCTCTGGCTTCGGTAACTGCAGCCCGCAGGGCCAGCGCACGCGCACGGGGCAGACTTACAGCCGAAGCAGGAGCTATCGCCGTCCCTTCAGCCCGTACAACGCCAGCACACCAGTCTACTGTTCCCTGTTCAAACTGCTGGACAAAGCCCTCTTCCGCAGCACCGGCGGCCAGAGGCACCATCAACAGAAACAGGCACACAGCCAGACCGCGGCGCACAGATGTCAAGATCATGCATTCCTCCCCTCGCCTTCCCGTCAGCCGCGACTGCCGAGCAGCCGCTCCATGGCTTCATCCAGATGATCTATCCATATATCCACAAAAGCCGCATGCTCGACCATGCCCTGCAGCACAGGCAGGCACACCATGCCCGCAGCGGCTATGCGCGAACGCCATGATTCGGGATGATCGCCTGCCATGTCCCGCACGGCATGACGCCCCACAACAGACAGTAAAGGCTGAAGAAACACACGACAGTATCCTTCCTGAAGCAGAAGCGGCAGCACATGGTCGATGGTGTGGCTGCCGTCCATGGTGCCGATGAACACTCCGGCATCCATACGCCGCACCGCAGCGGAAAGATCATCATACCGGCTGTCACCGGCGTGCCATGTTCCGTGTCCCATGAACACCACGGCATCATGCGCCGTGCGCTCCGGCGGCAGACTGGCAAGCAGCGCCCTTGCGGCGCGGGTCACATCTGCATCGCTGTGCAGCAGGGGCCTGCCCACGGTTATCTTTTCAAACCGCGCCTGAGCCGTAAAAAAAACGCCTCCGTCAGCGGGCGGCGCAAGTGAGCAGTCCCGTCCGCCGGCCATCTGCACAGCTTCGGCTTCCAAATCGTCATATTCCGCACCGGGAATGATATGCAGCGACTGCACGGCCACATGCGTATATTTTTCAAAGCACATCTTCTGCAGGGCTTTGGTCACGGAATCCGTCTTCATGCGGCGCGCCGCCAGCCGGTCGCGGATAAGCCCCGACGTAAAGGCCCAGCGCACAGGAACATCGGCAAACCGCTGCCGCACCTTTTCGTCAAACAGGCGGAGCGTCTGATGCGCCTGACGGTTGCTGGCACCAAAAGCGGCCAGAAGAATACCCGGTTTCATATGATTTCACACCCTACCTGATGAGCAGACCTCCTGAAACGGAGGGAGATTATTTACAGGCCGGAAATGGTAACGACAGGGCCGAAGAGTTGGCAAGCCTTTTCGCACGGGGGGTGCTTTTGATGCCATGCAGTCCGCCGCGGCATTATGCGCGTTTTTGGGTTTGACCGGGTACCGGACGTACAGGTATGTAGAGGGGTCAAACCAAGTGAGGAACCCTGCATGCGACTACTCGTCACTGGCGGCTGCGGCTTCATCGGCACCAACTTTATCCGGTACCAGCTTAACGTCCATCCACAGACCACCATTGTCAACTTAGATAAACTGACCTACGCGGGAAACCCCCAGAATCTTACCGACATTCAGCAAGCCCACGGCGGCACCCGCTACTTTTTTGAAAAAGCGGATATCGCCGATGCGGCGGCTGTTCAGGCTGTAATAGAAAAGTACAGCCCCGACGCCGTACTCAATTTTGCCGCGGAATCACATGTGGACCGGTCCATCTCGGACCCGGCACCTTTTGTAACCACCAATGTGCTGGGTACTCAGGTGCTTATGCAGGCGGCCCGTACAGCAGGAATAAAGCGTTTTGTCCACATATCCACGGACGAGGTGTACGGTTCGCTGCTGCCCCACGAGGCACCCTTCACGGAAAGCAACCCTCTGCTGCCCAACAGCCCCTATTCGGCCTCAAAGGCCGGGGCGGACCTCATGGTCCGGGCTTTTGTGGAAACATACGGCTTTCCCGCCATCATCACCCGCTGTTCCAACAACTACGGACCGTACCAGTTTCCGGAAAAGCTCATTCCGCTCATGCTGGGCAAAGCATGGGAAAACGCCCCCCTGCCCGTCTACGGCGACGGCACCAACGTCCGTGACTGGATTCACGTGGAAGACCACTGCCGGGGCATTGACCTTGCCCTGCGCAAAGGCCGTGACGGCGCCGTATACAATTTCGGCGGCAATGCCGAACGCACCAACCTTGATGTGGTCAGAGCCATACTGCGCCTGACCGGAAAGCCGGAGTCGCTCATATCCTTTGTGAAAGACAGGCCCGGACACGACAGGCGCTATGCCATGGACTTCACTCTGGCCGGCGACGAACTTGGGTACGCCCCCGTGCATGATTTCGAAACAGGACTTGCAGATACTCTGGCATGGTACGAAAAACACACAACATGGCTGGAAAACGTAAAAAGCGGGGCCTACCTTGAATTTATGTCCCGCTGGTACGGAGACCGCTGATGACCGTGGCACCCAAGGCAGTGGTTCTGGGCGGGCGCACCGGCCTGCTGGGACAGGCGCTGGTGGCGGACCTGACCCGTGCTGGCTGGCAGGTTGAAGCACACGGCAGAGAAGATGCCGATGTGCATGATTCTGCCGCGCTGGAAAAATACATCTGCTCCCATGCTCCCGACGTGCTTTTCAATGCGGTGGCGTACACACAGGTGGACAAGGCGGAAGAAGAGCAGGATGCCGCCATGCGCCTGAACAAAAGTCTGCCCGCACTGCTGGGCAGACTGGCCTGCACCGGCAACATGCATCTTGTCCACTACAGCACCGACTTCGTCTTTAACGGACGCAAGGAAACGCCGTATACAGAAGATGACGAAACCGCCCCGCAGAGCATCTACGGCCTGTCCAAGCTGGCCGGAGAACAGGTACTGCTGCAGATGAACCTGCCCCGCCTGACGATTATACGCAGCTCATGGCTTTTCGGTCCGGGCAGGGGCAACTTTGTGCAGACCATACTGGGGCTGTGCGAGACGCGGCAGGAAATCACCGTGGTGCATGATCAGGTTGGCTCGCCCACCTACACACCGGATCTTGCCGCCGGTTCACGCCTGCTGGTTGAAAAAGGGGGCACAGGTCTCTTTCACCTGAGCAACGGCGGTCAGGCCACATGGTGCGAGCTGGCGGCTGAGGCGGTCTCGCTGGCGCAGAAGCCCTGTCAGGTCCGGCCTATCCCTTCGGCGGCTTATCCGCAGCGGGCCACCCGCCCTGCATATTCCGTTCTCGACTGCTCCCGGTTCACCGGCATTACGGGAATCAAACCGCGCCCCTGGATTCAGGCTCTGCGCGAGTATATCTTTCAGCACGTCGGCGTGGCCGGACAGGAAGCGGGATAACCGGCCTGCACTGCAGGCAGGGTGCCCGCGCTTTGCAAAGGAGTTACAGAATGGCTTTTCCCGCAGTGACGGCGGCTGTCAGAAAAATATTCACCGATGCGCTACGGGTCAGCCTTGATCTGTACAAGGTGATGATTCCCATCATCATCGCCGTCAAAATCCTCACGGAATTCGAGCTGACAGGCTATCTTGCGCTTCCGCTTGAACCTTTCATGCATCTTGCCGGTCTGCCTGCGGAAATGGGACTGGTGTGGGCCACCTCCATTGTGGTCAACATTTACAGCGGCATCATAGTGTATGCTGCCATTTTTCCCACGCTGGAACCGATGACCGTTGCACAGGTCTCGGTGTTGTCCACCATGATTCTGGTGGCGCACAATATGTTTGTGGAATGCAAAATCGCCCAGCGCTGCGGGCTGAGCTTCACAGTACAATTTCTGCTGCGCATGGCCGCCGCACTTATTTTCGGCTGGATTCTGCACATGATTTTCGGGCTGACAGGCACGCTGCAGCAACCGGCACAGCTTCTGTGGCAGCCGGAACAGGCCCCTGCCGGTCTGGCCGCATGGGCTGCGGGACAGGCCCGCAATCTTTTTTATCTTTTCTGGGTTGTACTCGGGCTGATGACAGTCATGCGTCTGCTGGATGTGCTGGGCATTACCCGCAGACTTAACACGCTGCTCAAGCCTGTGCTGCGCCTTGTGGGTATAGGGCAGAGCGCGGCCACCATCACCGTGGTGGGGCTTTCCATGGGAATAGCATACGGCGGCGGGCTGATAATTCACGAAGCCCGCTCCGGCAGAGTGCCCCCCGCCGATGTTTTTTCATCCGTCACGCTCATGGGTTTTTCCCACGCGCTGATAGAAGACACCCTGCTCATGATGCTGATCGGAGCACATATTTCGGCCACGCTCTGGGGCAGACTTATTCTTTCGCTGCTGGCCGTGGCCCTGCTGGCCCGCCTGTACGCCCGTTTTGTCCCTTCTGCACCGCAGACCGGTGCAGGTAACCCGCAAAAAGCCTGATTTTTGATGACACAGAAGCACAAAAACATCTGGATAAGCGCCGGAGAAATGTCCGGCGACATGCATGCAGCCAATCTGATACGGGCCCTGCAAACTCAGGATTGCGGCATAACATGCTCGGGCGTGGGCGGTCCCGACATGCGCAGTGCCGGCTTCAACGCCCTGTTCAGGGTGGAAGATCTGTCCGTCATGGGCATAACCGAGGTTCTCGGACACCTGCCGCGGATACTCTCCATGCTGCGCTCCATCCGGCGCACCCTGCGGCAGATGCGCCCCGACGCCGTGGTTCTTGTTGACGCCCCCTCCTTCAACTTCCGCATAGCCCGCTATGCCAGAGAACTGGGTATTCCCGTCTTTTATTATATAAGCCCCAAAATATGGGCATGGCGCACAGGCAGAATCCGGTTCATACGCAGCCATGTGCATAAGGTCATCAGCATTCTGCCATTCGAAGTGGATTTTTATCGCAGCCACGGCATGGAAATAGAGTATGTGGGCAACCCGCTGGTGGATATGGTGAACTGGGACGAAATAGACGCCATGACTCCTCTGCCGCAGCGCATAGGGTTGCTGCCCGGCAGCCGGAAAAAAGAAATCACCTCGCTGATGCCGCAGTTTGCCATTGCCGCAGAAATAATGCACCGACGTCTGCCCGGACTTGAATTCCACTGCGTACGCGCCCCGGGCATAACCGAAGATGCACTGCGCAGGCTGTGGCAAACCGATGTGCCGCTGCACATGCATGCCCCCGACAACCGGTACAGCTTCATGCGCAGTTGCAACATGCTCATTGCGGCATCAGGCACTGTCACACTGGAATCAGCGCTGCTGGGCACCCCCACGCTGGTGACATACAAAGTTTCGCCCCTGTCGTTTGCCGTGGGCAAGCGTCTGGTCAGGGTTCCTTATGTAAGTCTGCCCAATCTTGTAATGCAGCGGGAAGTCTTTCCTGAACTGCTGCAGGAAAACGCCGACGGCACGGTACTGGCGCGCCACGCGCTGGCATGGCTGGAACACCCGGAACAGATGTCCGCCGTACGCGCGCAGCTTGCCACATTGCGCACCATGCTGGGAGCCCCCGGAGCCCCTGCCCGCGCTGCCGGTATTATTCTGAAAGCACTGGGCACCGCCGCCTGAAATTCTCGCCGCGCGGCATAACACCGCACGGCTGCGGCCAAAGCCCGTGCAGACGCGCCTGCGGTGTACCGCCTTTTCTGTCCTGCGGCACACAGCATGGCACCTTACTGTACGCGTCTGAACTGCCCTGCTTTCCGTTACAACAAAAACGCCCTGCGGTCATACGATCGCAGGGCGTTACGTCATTGCGCTTAAGCCAGAATCAATAACGCTGGTCGCTGTGCCAGCGCCATGCGGTTTCAATGATCCGGTCTATATCCGTATAAACAGGAGTCCATCCCAGCGCGGTACGGGCACGTGCAGCATCGGCCACCAGCATGGGAGGATCGCCAGCCCTGCGTCCTTCCACGGTAAAGGGAATATCAACACCTGTCACACGGCAGGCGGCGTCCAGAATTTCGCGCACGGAAAAACCGTTGCCGTTACCCAGATTGAACACTGCGGCACCGGCATGAAGGGTCATATACTCCAGCGCCGCCAGATGCGCGCTGCACAGGTCCGTCACATGGATGTAGTCGCGTACGCACGTCCCGTCCGGCGTCGTATAATCATCGCCGAATATCTTCAGGCCGTCGTTTCTGCCCAATGCCGCCAGCAGTACGTTGGGCAGCAGATGGGTTTCGGGCGAATGCGCCTCACCTATGCCGCCGTCCTCGTCAGCTCCCGCCGCATTGAAGTACCGCAGAGAGACAGAACGCAGGCCATACGCGGTCGCATGGTCGACAAGCATGGTTTCCACCATGAGCTTGGACCGCCCGTAGGGGTTTACCGGCAAGCATGGATGATCTTCTGCAATGACAGGTGCCTGCGGATCGCCGTACACGGCCGCCGTACTGGAAAACACCAGCCGCCCAACGCCGCTTTCGCGCATGGCTTCCAGCAGATTGCAGGTGCCCGTCACATTATTGGTATAATACAGGGCGGGATGAACAACCGATTCGCCCACCAGACTTTTGGCAGAAAAATGCATAACCGCATCAAAGCAGTATTCACCGAACACGCGCCGCAGGGCCTGCATATCCAAAAGGTCGCCGCGCACAAATTCCGCCTGCCCGATGGATTCAAGATGTCCTGTGGAAAGATTGTCAAAAACAACAGGCAGGTGTCCGGCACGCATAAGCGCCCTGACCATATGTGAACCGATATACCCGGCCCCGCCGCATACAAGCACCTTCTGAGGCTGCATAGCTTCGTGTCTCCCTGTCATTAGTATCTGTCAATAAAATCGCCGCGTGATGTAATGCCCCTGCAGACAGTACGTATCCCCGCTTCCGCCATCACCTGCCGATATCAGACGCGAACCGCATGCATTGCTTCGGCGGCTTCTATTCCGTATGCTTGCATTTCTGCAAATTCGGAATCCGGAAGATGAAAACTAACCCGTTAAGCAAGGTCTTTCAACCACACAGCCATCCGGTACCATGAGAAAAAAGAATCTGATGCATTTTTGTCTGTGGCTGCTGGCAGCCGTCATGGCGGTGTATCCGCCTGTATGCCGCGCGGCCGGTGCCGACCTGAAGGCAATGGCCGATGCCGTCATAGATACCGGCGTGAAATACGATAATATCCCCGCCCTGATGAATCCGGAATATGTGACCGTTCCCAATGCGTCACTCAGTCTGGAACGCGGAGAACCTGTATTCGTCATACACCTGCCGCAGGGCGTACGCATCTACCCGCAATACATCATGGTCTGGCACGAAGCCGTCAACGAGACCACACCCGACGGTGCACCCGTGCTCATCACATACAGCCCTCTTACCGGAGCGGTGGCGGGCTACAGCGCACGTGCAGGCCGCTTTGATACATCTTTCGGCGTTACCGGCAAGCTGCTGAACGCCAACACGGTGCTTTATGACAGAGCCACCGGCAGCCTGTGGCCGCAGATAACAGGCACCGCCATCGAAGGTCCGCTGGAAGGCACCACGCTGGAGCGCCTGCCCGTGTTGTGGACAACGTGGGAAAAAGCGGCCGGACGCTGGCCCGGGGCACTGGTTCTTTCGCGGGCAACAGGCTACAGACGCTCGTACGGCAAAGACCCCTACGGTTCGTATCGCTCCGGCAACAGCTATTACCAGAACAATACGGTAACCTTTCCTGTCATGCATGCCGATGCCCGGTTCAATGCCAAAGAACCCATGCTGGGGCTGACCCGCGACAACCTGCAGACAGCGGTGCACAAATCGCAGGTAAAGGCGCAGGGAGTCATCAACTTCACCATGGGAACCGAACCGCTGGCGGCGGTATACGACAGGCAGCTGGACGCGGTACGGATTTTTTCCCGCGTGGTGAACGGCAAGACGGTCTCGTTGTTCATGCGCGACCGCACCATGGCAGATTCTGAAACCAATTCCGAATGGACACCGGAAGGAACCTGCGAGTTCGGCGTACTGCGGGGCTATCAGCTTACACGGGTGCCTGCAGTGGAAGTAATGTGGTTCGCCTGGGCGGCATATTATCCGGAAACAACGGTCATTCCGCCGGCCGAAAACAGCTGGTAGCTGCGGTACCGCCCTACTGCTGCAGCGGCCGTGAAATACGTGCGTCAGCGGTCCGGTACCGAGTGAAGCCTGCTGACCAGCAGGCGGTGTGCGCACCGCAGAAACAGCCTGACTGCGGCCCTGTCCGGCCCGTCAGGGGAGCGGTACAAAAAGCGGTGCAGTACGGCAGCCTGGCCCAGAGTCCGGAATAGGTTTCTTTTCAGCAACTGCATATAAAACGTGCCGGCACCATGTTCCTCATGCAACACGCTGCCTGCGGCACGCACCGGCAGTGCCTGCATGACCGCCTGCGCCGCAAGACTGCCCGACAGCATGGCGTAGTAAATCCCCTCTCCGAAAACGGCATCGGCAAAGCCTGCGGCATCACCCGCCAGCAGAACCCTGCCTGAAAAAGGGCGCCGCAGATGCCCGCCGAACGGCAGCGTATATCCGCGCGGCTGCGGTATATGCCCCGCCTGCACGCCGCAGCCGCACAGCCATGTGCGCAAAACACGTGCCGGATGTTCACCACGGCACAGCAGCCCACCCACTCCGGCCACAATATTTCGCCTGTTGGGAAACAACCAGCCGTAGCCTCTTTGCAGCAGCCCCAGATGCACGGAGGGAAGCTGCACTTCTTGCGGCATATGCCGGCGGGGCACGGCGACCTCCACAGCCACAGCCTGACGGACAGAATGCCGCAACCCGCCGCAGACAGCTTTGCGCACGGTACTGTGCACGCCGTCGGCAGCTATGATAAATTCGGCGCAAACACTGCTGCCGTCGTGGCAATGCACTTTTCCCGTGCGGCAGTCCGCATGCACGACTTTTGTACCCTCGCGCACAACAGCCCCCGCAGCGGCAGCACTCTTCAACAGACGGGAGTCAAAACGGTCGCGGCGCACAAAATAAAACGGACTTCCGTTGCTTCCTGCAACAATCCTTCTGCCGCCCGCATAAATATGGTAGGAGTTTTCACAGCCTTCAAGCGCGCCCGCGCGTGCAAGACATGATGCGTCCATGCCGAAACAGTCGCGCAGAAACGCCGTGCTTTTGCCGGTCAGCAGCCCGCCGCACAGTTTGAAGCGCGGAAATTTTCCGGCATCGATAACCATGACGGTGTAACCGTTACGGGCCAGAGTAAAAGCAGCAGAGGCCCCGCACGGCCCGCCGCCCACTACGACGGCATCGTACCTGAAAAGACCATTGCCAGACACACAAGGCTCCCGTAACATCAATGCGCCGGAGCATAAAGCACGAGCAGTTTCAAGAGGATAGGAAAGACTATGTTATCACGGCACGCTTTGCAAGCGATCGCGTTCGATTTTGACGGAACGCTTGCAGACTCAAGAATAGACTTCACCGAGATGAGGGCCGCACTGCACGCAACGGTCAGCCGCTTCATACAGCCGCCTTCTGACAGCGGTATGTATATACTGGAATGGCTGGAAACTGCAGAAAACGAACTGGCAGAAATATCAGCACCACAGGCGGCCCTGCTCAAGCAGGCCACGCTGAAAACCATAGAAGAAATAGAAGTGGCTGCCGCACGCAGAGGGCAGATGTTTTCCGGAGCTGTGCATATGCTGCAACAGCTGAAATCCGCAGGCATTTCCACATATATCGTCACCCGAAACTGCCGCGCCGGAGTGCTGGCCATGCTGCCGGAAGCATACTCGCTGTGCACGGGTGTTTTCACCCGTGACGACGTGACCGCAGTCAAACCGGACCCCCGCCATCTGACGCAGGCTCTTGCGGTCTGCGGCTGTCCGGCGCACAATGCTCTTATGGTGGGTGATCACCCCATGGATATTCTGATGGGAAAACAGGCCGGAGCCGTCACAGCCGGAGTGACCACCGGCGAAGGAAATCATGAAACCCTGCAGCAGGCCGGTGCGGACTACATAGCGGACAGTCTGCAAGAACTTATGCAAAGCATCGGGCCTGCCCTTGCCGCGGCAAAACAGCAGCCCCGGAAAGACCGCCCCTGAGTGCTACGCGGAATATACCGTCACCGCCGCACCGCCGTAAAAAAGGCGATGGCGTTCCAGCTCCCTCAGGCCCTGCCGGTGGGCCAGCCCCTGCATGCCTCCGGCCTGCATGAAGCTGCGGAAGAAACGGTAATGCATGCGCCCTGCCATACGTTCCGGCAAATGCATAAGCAGCGCACCGGGAACTTCCAGCACACGCTCCGGCATAGTATATTCGGCAACAATCAGCTGCCGCGCAACCCGCACACTTTCGGCCAGCACCGCCGCAGCCTCTGCCGGCGGCTTTTCGTGCAGGGCAAAGGCAATGACTGCTGCGTCAAACGTATTGTCAGCAAACGGCTGAAGGATACCGTCGGCCCGCAGCAGCGTTACCGCGGCTCCGCGGTCTTCACCTTTGCCCGCAGCTCCGCGGCAGGGGCCGTTCCTGATACCGGCTTTGCATAACGCCCTCATGCCCTGTTCCAGCATGGCACCGGAAATATCAACACCGGTGTAGTCATGCACACCATGCGGCAGAAAAACAGCCTGCCGCGCCGTGCCGCAGCACACATCCAGCACACGGCGGCATGACAGCCGCTCCAGCACACAGGCTATCCGGCGGCGCACCGGATCAAGCACAGGGTTCAGCACCCTGTCATAATGCCGCGCCATACGGGCATAAGGATCGTCTGCGCCGCCCATAGCCGTCAGCACGCGCAGCCGGTTCTGCTGCGTACAAACTGCTCCAGCCGGTTCATGGCCTCATGAATCTTTTCCAGAGAGCTGGCATAGGAAAAACGCAGGTACCCCTCGGCCCCTTCGCCGAAGTCAATGCCCGGCGTCACACCCACGTGTGCCTGCTCCAGTATTTCAAATGCCAGAGCATAGGAATCCGCTGAAAGAAAACGGGCATTGGCAAGCACATAGAATGCTCCTGTGGGCTCCACGGTGATGCCGAACCCCATCTCGCGCAGACGGCGGATCATAAATTTGCGGCGCTCGTCGTAAATAATGCGCATACGGGCCACATCGGCATCACATTGTGTCAAAGCCGCAATACCCGCATGCTGCGAGACGGAGTTGGGAGAGATGAAAAAATTCTGGCACAGCTTGCGCAGCACCGGAACCCATGCATCCGGAGCAATAACATACCCCAGACGGAGTCCGGTCATGGCATACAGCTTTGAAAAACCGTTGAACACGAAAGCGTTATCTGTGAATTCAAGAATCGTGTGCTCTTTTTCACCATATTCCAGCCCGTGATAAATCTCATCGCTGATGACGGGAATTCCCAGAGAGGCAATGCGGCGCATCCTGTCTGCCGGCAACTGGTTACCTGTCGGATTGGAAGGGGAATTGATGAAAATGGCTCTGGTACGCCCGGTCAGTTTGGCCTTGATGGCATCCACACGGTACTGAAAGCCGTCTTCCTCATAAACGCGGACTTTTACCGGTACCCCGCCTGCAAAACTGATAAAGCTGGGGTAGCAGGCGTAATGAGGGTCGGAAATGATGACCTCGTCGCCCTGCTGCAATAAGGCACCGAACAGCATAAACATGGCAGGAGATGTGCCGCTGGTCACGGCAATGCGTTCTGGAGAAACATCAACACCATACCGGCGGCGATAGTCCTTTGCGATGGCCTGTCGCAACTCAAGCATGCCCATGCTGCCCGTGTAGTGGGTGTGTCCGCTCTCCACAGCCTGCACCAGCGCCTGCCTGACCGGTTCCGGCACATCAAAATCCGGCTCGCCCAGAGCAAGGTGGATAACATCGGCGCCCTGCCTTTCCAGCTCCTGAGCCCGCTCAAGCACATCCATTGCATAAAAAGGCTTTATACCCGCCGTTCTGCCGGTTTCCTTCATGCACTTTCTCCGTTCTGCGTCATGGCGGACATTCCGCACATGTGCTTCGTTTTTCCATTATACGGCAACAGCCGCAAGCACTCCGGCCCTGATGTCGTCAAGCACCCCCGTCCCGTCTTCCGGCAGCTGGCGGACCAGAGCAGCCATCACTCCCTGCTCTTTCACCAGACGCAGCGCAGCCCTGTTGCGAAAACCGTAAACCCAGCTGCACAGCAGCAGAATGAAGTCGTTCAGGTAGCACATATCTTCATAGCCCACCTGTTCTCCGGCCTGCACGGCAGCGGCCACAGACCGGCTCCAGCAGGCCGGACAATCCTGCAGGTCAAGGGTGACCACGTCATTACGCGGCCCGTCCGGACGAAGATAACAGGCGATCACACCCATGATATCTATTTTGTCGGCATCTCTGACCACATCTGTCACACTGCGCAGTTCCTCAGGTATGCCCCGGGGCAGAGATCTTCTGTTGTGCAGAACCACGGCTCCCAGCGCCAGCCGCCGTACACCAGTCTTTTCCGCCCCCAGAACGCCGAGAGAACGCAAGGTACGGCACCCCAGCAGGCCGTGGTTTGCCGAAGTTCTGTCATTGAACGTTCCCCAGCGCATATACTGCGGAAACCTTCCGGTATCGTGGTACAAAGCCGCCAGAAGAGCAGCGCGCTGCAGCTCTTCCCGCCGGTAAAAAGGACTGTCTTTTTCAGCTGCCGCGACGCGTACCATGGCTGCTGCATTTTCCAGCACCCGCCATGTATGACCTGTTTTCAGGCGCAAAGGCTCGTCGTCACCGCTGCAGGCCTGAAGATGCCAGTCGGCATATTGTGCAAACCAGCGGCGGTGCGCGTCGATGTCGTTTCCGGCAGCGGCCTGCACGGCACCCGCATGTGCAAAGACAGGACACCCGGCCATGTTCAGTCCCTTCCGCGATAAAAAAGGCCGTCCGGGCGTCTGCGTGTACCGGAACCGTCTTTCTGTGCTTTTTCCCGTTCTTTACGGGCCTGCTCGTTCCACTCGTCCCACTTTTTTTCCCGCAGGATTCCGCCGGGACCAAACAGAAAACGCAGGTAGCCGATGATCAGCAGAAAAAAGACCGCGATCATGGCATATTGTCCCCATTTGGTATTCAAAAAAACAGCCAGCTGCATCTTCCAGCCGTCCGGTGCCTGCTGCGCCGCCTCCTGCGCGGCAAAACTGCCGGCCGCAGAAAGACATACAGCAGCCAGAGAAACCGGTAAAACCTGCATCAGCCGCATAATGTTATTCATACTGCACCCCTTGCGCCATAGTGTTGCAGCCGCTTACGGCCGGTTGCGCGGTAGGCGTTCCGCCTTGGGCATGGATGTATGACGCCGCGCCGCCCGATGCAACCCGCCCACAAAGGGCCGCCGCGCCGCCAGAACGGCTTTGGCGGGCCACAATTGCGACAACCCTCTGTTTCCATTTACATTTTAGGCAATTGAGTGCAAGTTTTTTTTCTGTTATCTTCATTGTTTAATCATCCGAAACACCCAACCCATCAGCAGCATGCCACAATTTGTCCATCTTCATTGTCATACGGAATACAGCCTGCTCGACGGCGCCATCCGCCTGAAAGATCTTTGCGAAAAAGCCAAAGAATTCGACATGCCTGCCGTGGCCATTACCGACCACGGCAACATGTACGGAGCCGTATATTTTTATCAGATGGCCCAGAAAATGGGCCTGAAGCCCATCATTGGCTGCGAGGTATATGTCGCCCACGGCGACCATACCGACAAAACAGGCGATATGGCCAAAAAACGCTACCACCTTGTCCTTCTGGCACAGAACAGAACAGGGTATCATAATCTGGCAAAACTGGTCACGCGCGGCTTTACAGAAGGCTTTCACTACAAGCCCCGTGTCAGCAAAGACCTGCTGAGGCAGTACAGTGAAGGCATCATAGCTCTTTCCGCCTGCCTTGCAGGCGAAATTCCGCGGGCGCTGCTGAACGAAGGCATGGACCGCGCCATTGAACTGGCCCGCGAATATGCCGAAATATACCCCGACAGGTTTTATCTGGAGGTTCAGTCAAACGGCCTGAAGGAACAGGACGAGCTGAATGACAAGCTGATAGAGCTTGCCGGTATAACCGGTCTGCCGCTGGTGGCAACCAACGACTGCCATTATCTGGAAAAAACCGACGTTGAAGCGCACGATACCCTGCTGTGCATCCAGACCGGCGCCAAAGTCACCGACGAGCGCCGCATGCGCTTTGAGACTACGGAACTGTATTACAAGTCGCCGGACGAAATGGCAGCCGCCTTTGCCCATGTTCCGGAAGCCATAGAAAACACCGTCAAAATTGCCGGACAGATTGATGTCACGCTGGACCTCGGGAACTATTATTTCCCCAACTACGAACTGCCGGAAGGCATGACGCTTGAAGACGAATTCCGCAAGCTTTCGCACGAGGGGCTGCAGAAACGTCTGGAGATTCTGCCCTACCGCGACCAGATAGACGAACCCGCCTACTGGCAACGTCTGGAAAAAGAGCTTGAAGTCATTTGCAGCATGGGTTTTCCCGGTTATTTCCTCATCGTGCAGGACTTCATCAACTGGGCAAAAGACAACAAAATCCCTGTGGGTCCGGGCCGTGGCTCCGCTGCCGGATCCATCGTGGCATGGGCGCTCAAGATAACAAACCTTGACCCCATTCCCTACAACCTGCTGTTTGAACGCTTTCTGAACAACGAGCGTGTGTCCATGCCTGATATCGACGTGGACTTCTGCGAACGCAGGCGCGGCGAGGTCATACAGTATGTAGGCAGAAAGTACGGCGAAGATTCAGTTGCCCAGATAACCACCTTTGGAAAAATGAAGGCAAAGGCGGTAGTGCGCGACGTTGCGCGGGCACTGGGGCTGTCTTTTCAGGACGGGGACAGAATAGCCAAGCTGATTCCCGAAGACCTGAAAATGACGATTAAAAAAGCTCTGGACATGGAGCCGGACCTTAAAACGCTTTACACCAACGACCCGCAGATACGCAAACTGCTCGATATTTCCATGCGGCTTGAAGGACTTTCGCGTCATGCGTCCACCCATGCCGCCGGCGTGGTCATTTCAGACAAGCCCATGTTCGAGTATCTGCCGCTGTATCGAGATAAAAAAGGCGGTATTGTCACCCAGTTCGATATGAAAATTGTCGAAAAAGTCGGTCTGGTCAAATTCGACTTTCTGGGTCTGCGCACCATGACGCTGGTACAGGATGCGCTGGACCTCATTGCCATGCAGGGCCTTACTCCGCCCGACCTCGACACCATGTCTCTGGAAGACAAGGAAACATACGAACTTTACTCCCGCGGTGAAACCGACGGCGTCTTTCAGGTGGAAAGTTCCGGCATGCGCCAGTACCTGCGCATGCTGCGCCCCTCCTGCTTTGACGACGTCATCGCCATGCTGGCCCTGTACCGTCCCGGTCCGCTGGGGTCCGGCATGGTGGATGAATTCATCAAGCGTAAACACGGAGAAGTGGCGGTCACCTATCCGCTGGAAAGCCTGAAAGACTGCCTGCGCGACACATACGGTGTCATTGTCTATCAGGAACAGGTCATGCAGATTGCCCAGATTGTGGCAAACTACACGCTGGGCGGCGCTGACCTGCTGCGCCGCGCCATGGGCAAAAAGAATGCCGAGGCCATGGCCGAAGAGCGCATCAAGTTTACGAAAGGCGCTAAAGAAAACAACGTTCCCGAGGCAAAAGCGACCGAGATATTTGACTTGATGGAAAAGTTTGCGGAGTACGGCTTCAACAAGTCGCACTCCGCGGCATATGCGCTCATATCCTATTACACCGCCTATCTGAAGGTGCACTACCCTGTGGAATTCATGGCCGCGCTGATGACGTCGGAAATGAACAATCAGGAAAAGGTGCTCAAATATGTGGCCTGCTGCAAGGATATGGGGGTTGAGGTTCTGGCTCCTAACGTGCAGATTTCGCGCCGCGAATTCAGCGTGCTGGACGGCAAGGTGACATACGGACTGGGCGGCATCAAAAACGTGGGAGACGAAGCTATCCGCGAGATAGTGAAAGCCCGCGAAGAAGACGGTCCTTTTCAGTCCATGCTGGACCTGTGCATGCGTGTGAATCTGCGCAAAGTCACCAAACGGGTGCTTGAAAACCTGATTAAAAGCGGTGCCTGCGACTGCCTGGGGTGCACCCGTCAGGGCATGGTGGCCGGACTTGATACCGTGGTGGCCCGCGCACAGAAAAAAGCCAAAGAAAAAGCCTCCAACCAGATTTCCATGTTTTCTGTCATGGAGCAGGAACCGCAGACCTGCCCCGGACTGGGTTTTGACTGCCCGGAACAAAGCATGGAGGAATGGGACGACGAAGAAAAACTGCGGAAGGAAAAGGAAGCTCTGGGCTTTTATCTCAGCAGCCACCCCTTACAGCCCTACCGGAAAGAAATTTTCCGGCTCAGGCTTACCCCGCTTGAAGACTGCCGCGAGATGGGACCTGAACAGAGTTTCAAATCAGCGGTGCTGGTCACTTCCATCAAGGAAATTCTGACCAAGAAAGGTCACCGGATGGCTTTTTGTCAGGTGGAAGACCTTACCGCCTCCGGTGAATGCATCTTTTTTCCCGAAGCTTATGCAGAATGCCGTGAGATGCTCCAATCTGACCAGCCGCTGCTGCTTGAAGCGAAAATCAGTGATAAAAAAGATGACGAGCAGCCCGCAAAACAAGATGATGAAGAAGAAATTCTTAAAGAGATAAAAGTGATAGGCGAAGCGGTCATTCCGCTGGCAAAAGCCTGCCACGAAAGTGAAGAGCCTGTGACCATAGAGCTGGGGCTTCATCAGCTGCACTCGTCTGATCTGGACAGCCTGAAAGCACTGCTGCGCAAAAACAAAGGGACCATTCCCGTCAACGTGCAGCTGGTCATAGAAGACAGCTGGTGCCTGCTGCAGCTGGGGCCGGAATACTCCATCCAGCCCGGCCCCGTGTTTGATAACGACTTCAATCAGTGGAAAATGAAAGGAAAAACTACTCATGCCTAAGGGAATATGGCGCCTTACCGTGCGTTCCGACTTTGCGGCGGCCCATTCGCTGCGCAACTATTGCGGCAAGTGCGAAGCACTGCACGGCCATAACTTCGGCGTTGAAGCCACAGTGGAAGGGGGAATCCTCACGCCTGACACAGAGCTGCTGGTGGATTTTAAAGTACTGAAAAACGCACTGAAACAGGTACTTGACGGTCTTGACCACTGCGTGCTTAACGAAACACCCCCCTTTGACACCTGCAATCCTTCGTCGGAAAATCTGGCAAGGCACATTTACCGGCATATGGCCCCCCTCGTACAACCGCACGGGGTACGCATGCACAGTGTGACCGTGTCGGAAAAGCAGGCGCAATCGGCTACCTATATGGAAGTGGACGAATAATGGCAGACCTGTCTTTCCGCAGTGTTTTCGAGATAGCCCTGCCGCTGTTTCTGATTATGGACCCGCTGGGCAACGCCGCAGTGTGCATCGGCATGCTGAAAGGTACAACACCCCGCGCCATGCGGGCTATCCTGCTGCGCGAGCTGTGCATCGCTCTCGGAATCATTTTCCTGTTCTATTACGTGGGCGACGCCATGCTCGCCATGCTGGATATCCATCCGTCCACCCTGCGGCTGGCGGGCGGCATCATCCTCTTCATGATATCCATCAAGATGATTTTTCCGCGGGATGAAGGGTATACCGAAAAAACGCAGGATCCCTTCATCGTTCCCATTGCGGTACCGCTTATTGCCGGACCATCGCTGCTGGCGGCTGTCATGCTGTATGCTCACCGTGCCGAAGCGCCGTTTCCCGGTTCTCCGGCAGTGCTGCTGGGCATTCTCAGCGCATGGCTGGGTACCGCGGTTATCATGCTGTTCACCCCCGAAATGACCCGCGTGCTGGGAAAGCGCGGCATGCGCGCAGCCGAGCGGCTTATGGGGCTTATACTGGTGCTTCTGGCGGTGCAGATGCTGGAAAACGGCCTGATGCTCTTTGTCCAGAGCCTGCAGAGTGCGCTCTGACATCAGTCCTGCAGCCCCGCTCCGGCGGGGCTTTTTTTTGCACAGTACCGGAGCAGACATCTTCCGCTGCGGCCCATGTGTCCCCCCCTGTAACGCAAGTGTCTGCCCCCCTGCAATCCGGTACTCTCCGGAACCGGAGGATCAGCCCGCAGGATACGCGGAGCACCCGTGACCATTCCGCGACCGGCGGCAATGCATTCTGTTTTTACAGATATGCCTTTACAAGACGCGACCTGTGGCTAGAGTAACAGTCTGGCCCAACAGCAAGCAGATACGGAGAACGCCATGAATGAGACAGTCCTTACCCCTTTCCTGTTCCGGCATGCCAGCAAGGATTTCGATCCCGACAGAAAAATTCCCGAAGACCAGTTTCTGACCATTCTGGAAGCAGGCAGACTCGCGCCCAGTTCCTTCGGCTTTGAACCGTGGAAGTTTCTGATAGTGCAGAACCCCGCCCTGCGCGCCGAGCTGCACCGGCACACATGGGGCGGCAAAAAGCAGATTCCCAACTGCAGCCATCTGGTTGTCTATCTGGCCCACAAACGCCCGAGTCTGCTGCCGGAAAGCGATTATATACAGTCTTCCATGCGTGAGGTGCTGCAACTGCCCGACGACATCATAGCCCTGAAAACGGACTATTACGGCAACTTCCTGCGCAGCGATTTCGGCATGATAGATAACGAGATGCGGCTTTTTGAATGGTCGTGCAGGCAGGCGTACATAGCGCTGGCCAACATGATGACAGCGGCAGCCATGATGGAAATCGACAGCTGCGCACTGGAAGGCTTTGTTGAAGCGGACCTGAACGCCGCCGTGAAGCAGCACCTTCAGGTGGATACGGATCAGTTCGGTGTTGCCTGCATGTGTGCCTTTGGCTACAGAGTGCGCCCCCCGCGGCCCAAAGCCCGCCACAGCATGGAAAACGTGGTACGCTGGTACGATTAATCTGCCGCAAAGACAGCGGACAATGACGGGGCAGGGAACCTCTGCCGCTCCGGTACCGCATGCGGCTGTCCTGCACCGTAATCCGCATGCCCGCAAAGACGCACACCATATAACGCAAAAGTCCCGCCGTCATCCGGCGGGACTTTTTTACGTAGCTGGCAAACAGCTCACTCCTGAAGCCCGAGCATTTCCAGCAGGGTCCGGCGGATGGCCGCGCGGTCTATGCCGGTGAGCTTACGAAGCTGTTTCTGAGTACCGTGCGTCACAAAATCATCCGGCAACCCCAACCGGCGCACGTGCACGCCGGCAAGACAGTCGTGATCGGCCAGCAGCTCCAGCACACCGGAGGAAAAACCGCCGGTTGTTGTATTCTCTTCAAGCAGCAGCAGGCTGTCATGGCTGCGGGCCAGTGCCACAAGCTGCTCCGCGTCAAGAGGCTTCACAAAACGCGCGTTGAAAACAGAAACAGCCTTGCCGGTGGAGCGCTCTATTTCTTCGGCCACCGCCAGCGCGGGATGCACCCTGCTGCCCACTGCGATGACAGCAACATCCGCTCCCTTTTTGAGCAGCTCTCCCCTGCCGTGTTCCAGCACTCCGGGGTCGGCGGAAAGACAGGCTCCCACACCGATGCCGCGGGGATAGCGTATGGCCACAGGTCCTTCACCGGCCAGAGCCGTCTTCATGGCCTGCTGCAATTCGGCCTCGTCCTTGGGGGCAATGATGGTCAGATTGGGAATATGCCGCAAATAACTCAGGTCAAAAGCACCATGGTGTGTCGGACCGTCTTCACCTACCAGCCCGCCTCTGTCCAGACAGAACGTCACAGGCAGCTTCTGCAGACACACATCATGCACAATCTGGTCATACGACCGCTGGAGAAAAGTGGAATAAATGGCCACCACGGGCCGGAATCCCTGCGCAGCAAGACCGGCTGCAAACGTGACGGCATGCTGCTCGCAGATGCCCACATCCACAAACCTGTCAGGAAAACGTCGGCTGAATTCGCCCACTCCTGTGCCTTCGGGCATGGCGGCGGTAATGGCAATCACACGCTCGTCTTTTTCCGCCAGACTGCACAATGTGCTGCCGAACACTTCGGTATACGAAGGCAGTGAATCCGAATCCACAAATTTACACGCGGCACCGGTTTCCAGTTCAAACCGGCCCACCCCGTGAAAATAGGTGGGGTTGCTTTCAGCCGGTTCATAACCTTTGCCTTTTTTGGTCAGCACATGCAGCAGCACCGGCTCATCCAGAGCCCGCGCCATCTGCATCACCTTGGCAAGATTGCGCACATCATGGCCGTCCACCGGTCCCACATAGTTGAACCGGAAGGCTTCAAACAACATACCGGGCGTAAAAAAGCTTTTCAGGCTGTGCTCGCTGCGCTTGGCATAGTTGAGCATTTCTTCACCTATACCCGGTACCGACTTAAGCCAGGTTTCCACATCGCGCTTCATGCGGCGCACCCAGCGCGAAGAAAGATTACGGCTGAGAAAAAGAGATAACGCGCCGACATTCTTTGATATGGACATTTCATTATCATTCAGGATGACCAGAAGCCGCCGCCCCTGATGCCCCGCCTGATTAAGTCCTTCAAAAGCCAGCCCCGCGGTCATGGAACCGTCACCGATGATGGCTATGACATCGTTGTCATCTCCGGCCAGATCGCGGGCCATGGCCATGCCCGCCGCAGCCGATATGGACGTGGAAGAATGCCCCACCCCGAAATGATCGTAGGGACTTTCCGCCATTTTGGGAAAACCGCTGATCCCCTGATACTGCCGCAGCGTGGAAAATTCATCGCGCCTGCCCGTCAGCAGCTTCCATGCATAGGCCTGATGCCCCACATCCCAGACAAATTTGTCCTTGTCGGGATTGAAAACCGACAGCAGCGCCAGCGTCAGCTCCACCACTCCGAGCGAAGGCGCCAGATGGCCGCCGTTCTGCGAAACCGTGCCGATGATGCGTTCGCGCAGTTCATCTGCCAGCTGCCGCAGTTGGTCGGCATCCAGTTTAGCCACATCCGTAGGGTGCTGAATCGAATCCAGCACATTATCTATTGTCATGCCTGGCTGGCTCATTCCCTTCTGTCCCGTTATCACTGCGGCAATGCCTGAAAACCGGCACACAACGTGACACGCAGTGTGCATTCATCCGTACCCCCGCAGACTCCGTACGGATAATGCGCGCCACGCATGCCGCAAAAACAGATGCCGCCGTACGCATTCAGCTACGACAGGGCACCGCTGTTAAAAAAATCACATGGCCCGATCGGCAATGTACTGTGCAAGTGCCTTGAGGAAAAGCGCATTTTCACCTTCATACCCCGACAGGCAGGCCACGGCGGCATCCACCTGCTGCTGCGCCAGCTCTCTGCTGCGCTCAAGCCCCAGCAGGCTCGGGTATGTGTTCTTGCCCTGCCCGCTGTCACTGCCCACCGGCTTGCCCAGTGTCGCCTCGTCGCCGGTTTCATCAAGAATGTCATCAACAATCTGAAAAGCGGCTCCGATGGCTTCTCCATAGCGAGATATCCGTTCGGCATCTTCCTGCGGTGCGCCTGCAAGCAGGGCTCCGGCAAGACACGAACAGCGGATGAGCGCACCTGTTTTCATGGCGTGCATACCGCGAAGCATGTCCAAAGACACATCAGCGCGGCCGGTGTACTCCATATCCAGCATCTGACCTCCCACCATGCCTCCGGCGCCTGCCGCAGCAGCCACCACAGACAGGGCGGAAAGCACTCTGGAGGCTTCCACAGCAGCTCCCGCCGATGCCATCAGGCAAAACGCTTCGGTAAGCAGGCCGTCACCGGCCAGTATGGCTGTGGCCTCGCCGAATTTTTTATGATTCGATGGCATGCCGCGCCGCAGGTCGTCATCATCCATGGCGGGCAGGTCGTCGTGCACCAGAGAATATGTATGAATAAGCTCGATGGCCGCGGCAAAAGGCAGCACCGCATCGCGCGCCAGACCGAAAAGACCGGCCGTGGTAAGGCACAGCACGGGTCGCAGACGCTTACCGCCGGCAAGCAGGCTGTAATCCATGGCCTTCAGAAGATCACAGGGTATTCCCCGCCCTTTAAGGCACCCGCCAAGATACTCTTCCACTTCCAGCGCTTCCGCCGCAAGCCGCTGCTTCATGGCCTGCGGTGTCATTTCGTCCGCATGAGACATGTTCACGTCCCTGTGTAAAAGTTGCTGTCCGTCGCCTGCCGCTGCAGAACGCAAAAAACCTGCCGGCGCACACAGATTCAGTCATCCGCCGCCGGAGAATCTTCCGGCATGTCAAAGTCCTTCAATACGCCGTCGCTGAATACTTTGATATCATTGCGCGCCGTTTGCAACCGTTTGCGGCACCCCGCAGCCAGTTCCAGACCTTCCTTGTACAGCGCCACGCCCTCTTCCAGAGGCAGTTCGCCGGTCTCCAGCCTGCGGACTATCTCCTGCAGGCGCGCCAGCTGTTCTTCAAAACCCGTCGTTCCGGTTCCGGTCATTATTATTCTCCGCTGCCGTGCAGGCTCACTTACTCGAACAAAGGCATGGGGTCTACAAAAACCCCCTGCAGGCTCAGGCCGAAATGCAGATGAGGCCCGGTGACCCTTCCGGTGCTGCCTACGGCACCTATCACCTGTCCCTTTTTCACACGTTCGCCTGCGCGAACGTCCAGTCTGGACATATGAAAATACATGCTGACCACTCCTTCGCCGTGGTCAATGTACACCGAATTGCCTGCAAAAAAATGATTCTCGGCCAACACAACCACCCCTTCGGCACAAGCCTGTATGGGGCTGCCCTGTGCACCGCGCAGATCAATGCCGGAATGCGGTTTGCGCGGCTGGTCATTAAAAAAACGCCGCAGGCCGAAAACGCTGGAAACACCCCCGGGCACAGGCCGGTGCAACGGCAAATCCCAGAACCGCATACCGGTACGCAATGCAAGAGCCTGCTTTACTCTTGCCCGCTCTTTTTCATGACGATCAAGGTCTGCCTTGGCAACGTCCACATAGCGTTTTTTTACCGTCAGACGCTGCACGGGGTATTCCTTATCCCGCACTTTCAGTTCGCGGCGGCTGCTGTGCGCGGCACCGGACACCACCGCGTCCACCCTCAGGGGCACCCTGCCCGGTTTTTGCGAAAGCCCCACACCAAGAAGAGCAGCGGCATAGCGGGCTTCACCGGCTCCGGTCTGCCGCACCTCCACAGGCAGATCAATGGCCTCGCCGTTCCACTGCACAGTCACTTTTTCCACAGGTTCATCGGCTATCAGGGTGACAACAAAAGGCTGACCGGGAAATACAACTTCCGGCGCTTCCAGACGCACAGCACCGCTTGCCGTCCGGGCACCGGACAGCAGAAAAAGCGCCAGCACGGAAAGAAAGACAATCCCGCCGGAAAAGAAAAATGCCTGCGGTCTGCCCTGCCGGGCACCACCACTGCGCGAAAACAAACGGTCATGACTCATCATCGGAACGGTCTCCTTTGATTTTTTTCCCACCTGCCGGCATACCGGCGGCCTCTGCCGCAGAAACAGCGTGCACAGCCGTCACCGCCACATCAGCCGCTCCGTCACGCACCAGCACCCGCAGGTTATCCCCCGCCTCAAGCCCTGCCACACTGCGGACAAAACCGCCGTCGGGACGCTGCAAGATGCTGTACCCCCGCTCCAGAGGGAGCAGCGGGTCCGCAGCTTTCAGCCACAGCGTTTCCCGCTCCAGACGCACGGCGGCACGTTCCGCAAAAGATTCACCGGCACGCACAAGCCTTGCCGCAAGCTGACGCACGGCAAGCAGTCCGGTGTCCAGCGCCGCAGGGCCAAAGGCATGCCGCAGCGATGCAGTCTCTGCTGCCAGCCGGCGTTCCTTGCGTTCTGTCAGTGCCTGTGCGGCCGCCATCAGCCGCCGCACGGCTTCGGCAAAACGTTCATCCAGCCGTTCCAGCGACCGCTGCGGAGAAAGCCAGTGCAGCGCACGTTCGCACTCTTTCACGCTTTTCTCACGTTCCTGCATACCGAGTTCCCATGCGCGGTCAAGCAGCTGGGAAGCATCATCAAGCCGCTGTACCAGCTCCTGACGCTCCGGCCACAGCAGCTGGGCCGCATGAGACGGTGTCGCGGCCCTGACATCAGCCACCATGTCGGCTATGGCTGTGTCGACCTCATGCCCGATACCTGTCAGCACCGGTAAAGGACTTTCAAAAACAGCCTTTGCCACACGCTCGTCATTAAAAGCCCACAGGTCTTCCAGCGAACCGCCGCCGCGGATAAGCACCACAACCTGCGCCCAGTCATGCGCGGCGGCAAGCTCCAGAGCGGCGGCAATACGGGGCGGGGCATCATCCCCTTGCACCGGCACGGGGTAAATCCGTATGGAACAGCCGCTGCCCCTGTCGGCCGCAATACGCACAAAATCACGCACGGCAGCGCCTGTGGCCGCAGTAACAACAGCCACACGCAGGGGATGTCGCGGCAACGGGCGTTTGCGGGCGGCATCAAACCAGCCCATACCGGCCAGCTTTTTCTTAAGCTCTTCAAACCGCAGGTGCAGTTCGCCCAGCCCCACATCCTGCGCAAGCTCGACCACAAGCTGATATGTGCCGCGCGGCCCGTATACCGTCACACGGCCCGCGCAGAGCATCTCCTGCCCGTTGC
Organism: Oleidesulfovibrio alaskensis DSM 16109; assembly: GCF_000482745.1. NCBI lineage: Bacteria > Pseudomonadati > Thermodesulfobacteriota > Desulfovibrionia > Desulfovibrionales > Desulfovibrionaceae > Oleidesulfovibrio > Oleidesulfovibrio alaskensis. The sequence continues at coordinate 205,133 of NZ_AXWQ01000004.1, forward strand.
GCATGACAGCGGCCAGCCCGGGGCGCGGCCCGTCGTCAAAAACCTCGCCGGTAAGCGGGTCAAAGGTCTCTTCACCGCGCTGCGCATGACGAAACCACACACAGGCAAGCGAGGCGTCTTCATCTTTGAGAGAAAAATACACATGACCGGATGCCGGACGCGACAGGTTGGAAACCTGCCCCCTGACCCATAGAAAAGGATACGCCGCCTCCAGCGTATTTTTTATACCGCGGGTCACTTCGCCGACCGAAAAAATCTTTGTCATACCCTAATATCCGGTCATATCTAAAAACATGCGGGGCACCGTCCGCACGCGGTCGACCCCGTTGAAATGCGCCTTGCAGCGCCATGCAAAACCGCCCGTATCCCGCAAGGGGGACACGGGCGGCAGACTGTCAGCGTATTACAGACCCCAGCCCTGCAGAACCTGCCTGCGCCATGCGGCAAAAGCCTGCGCAAACCCGTCCACGGGCAGTTCCGTTTTTTCACCGGTACGGCGGTCCTTGGCCTCCACAATGCCTCTGGCAAGGCCTTTTCCGCCAACAACCAGCTGCATGGGAACACCTATCAGGTCAGCATCCTTGAACTTGACCCCGGGACGCTCATTACGGTCGTCCATCAGCACATCGCATCCGGCTGCCTGCACTGCCCCGTACAGCTCGTCCACTCTGGCGTTCACATCATCGTTCTTGCCGTCCAGATTAAGCAGCAGCACCTCGAAGGGGGCAATGGGGGGCGGAAAAACAATGCCGTTCTCGTCACTGTTCTGTTCAATACAGGCGGCCACCACACGGGAAACGCCTATGCCGTAGCAACCCATCAGCATGACCTGTTCCTTGCCGTTCTCGTCAAGGAACTTGCAGCCCATGGCCTCGCTGTATTTTGTGCCCAGCTTGAAAACGTGGCCCACTTCAATACCGCGGGTAAGCTCCAGCGTGCCGGAACACCGCGGGCAGGGATCCTTTTCCGTAATCATGCGCAGGTCGGCATATCCCGAAAGGCGGGTGTCGCGTTTCAGGCTTACATGCCGCAGGTGCGTGTCTGCCTTGTTGGCACCGGTTATCCAGTCCGTGGCAAGCCGCAGCTCATTATCGGCAAACAGGCGTTTCACGCCCAGCCCAACAGGGCCGGCAAATCCCACCGGTGCGCCGGTCCATTCCCTGACCTGTTCAGGAGAGGCCAGTTCCAGAGTATCGGCACGCAGCAGGTTTTTCAGTTTGGCCTCGTTAAGCTCGCGGTCACCGCGCACCAAAGCGGCAACAGGCTCGCCGTCGGCCACATACAGCAGGGTTTTGATCAGCGCTGCGGCAGGCACATTCATGAACTCGCACACTTCTTCCACCGTGTGCCGGTCAGGAGTATGCACCTCTTCCACACCGGCAACGGGGGCGTCGCATTCATCCAGCGTGCACACTACTTCCGCACGTTCGACGTTGGCGGAATAATCACAGTCGTGGCAGAATGCTATAGTGTCTTCGCCTGTTTCGGCCAGCACCATGAACTCATGCGAAAAACTGCCGCCTATGGAACCGGAATCCGCTTCCACTGCGCGGAATTTCAGCCCCATACGGCTGAAAATTTTCATATAGGCTTCGTACATGGCACGGTAGCTGATATCCAGCCCCTGTGCGTCCCGGTCAAAGGAGTACGCATCCTTCATCATAAATTCACGGCCGCGCATCAGCCCGAAACGCGGGCGGATTTCGTCGCGGAACTTGGTCTGGATCTGATACAGATTCAGAGGCAGCTGCCGGTACGAACGCACCTCACCCCGCACAAGGTCGGTAATGACCTCTTCGTGCGTGGGCCCAAGGCAGTAATCGCGGCCGTGCCGGTCTGAAATACGCAGCAGTTCTTTGCCGTAAAAATCCCAGCGGCCGCTCTCCTGCCACAGGTCGGCAGGCTGCACCATGGGCATAAGCAGTTCCTGTGCTCCGGCGCTGTTCATCTCCTGACGCACGATGGACGCCGCCTTTTCGATAGAGCGCAGCCCCAGCGGCAGATAAATATAAATCCCCGAAGTAAGCTTGCGGATCATTCCCGCACGGATCAGCAGCTTGTGGCTTACCACTTCCGCATCGGCAGGGGCTTCTTTAAGGGTGGGAATATAAAAATTGCTCCAGCGCATTGTTGTTTTTTACCGTCCTTGACGTTCAGCCAAAAATTTATCCAGTTCTTCATTAAAAGCAGCCAGCAGGTTGGAACCGCCTTTCACGGTCCGGATAACCTCGCCGTGGCGGAAAATGATACCCTTGTCACGGCCGCCGGCAATACCGATATCCGCTTCCCGTGCTTCACCCGGACCGTTGACCACACAGCCCATGACTGCCACTTTAAAACTCTGGGTTTCGTTCTGCAGCCTGCGTTCAATCTCTCCGGCCAGCGAAATGAGATCAATTTCGGTACGGCCGCAGGTAGGACAGGATATAATTTCCGGTCCGCGGAAACGCAGCCCCAGTGAACGCAGAATTTCCCATGCCACAGCCATTTCGGCCACGGGATCTTCCGTCAACGAAACCCGCAAAGTATCACCTATGCCCTGCCACAGCAATATGCCTATGCCCACCGACGACTTGACAGAGCCGCGCAGCATGGTGCCCGCTTCTGTCACGCCGATATGCAAAGGATATTCACACTGCTGCCCGAGCAGCCGGTACGCCGTTACAGTATCCGTTACGGAAGAGGATTTGAGCGAAATCTTGATGTTGTCAAAATTGCGGTCTTCCAGCATCCGCACATGGCGTAAAGCGCTTTCCACCATGGCCTCCGGCGTGGGACCGCAGTATTTTTCCACCAGATCGCGCTCCAGCGAACCGCCGTTCACTCCCACACGGATGACGGAACCGTGGGCCTTGGCAGCATCCACCACCTTGTCCACGTTTTTCTGACCGCCGATGTTGCCCGGATTGATGCGCAGGGCGTCCACGCCTGCCTCCAGAGCGGAAACAGCGAGACGATGGTCAAAATGAATGTCCGCCACCAACGGCACCGTGACCTGATCTTTGATCGGCCTGATAGCCCATGCAGCATCATCATTAAGCACAGCCACGCGGACAATCTCGCAGCCGGCTTCGGCAAGGCTGTTGATCTGTTCCACGGTCTGCTCGACGTCACGCGTATCGGTGTTGGTCATGCTCTGGACAACTACGGGATTATCTCCGCCGATACGCACGTTTCCAATGGTTACTTCGCGCGATTTTCTGCGTGCAATGGTCATGTAAAGCATCCTTATTGGCTCGGTTACGGATGCAGGCTTCATACTGCATTTCCACAGGCAAGCCAAGCATCGGGGCGGACAGGACGCATTTTATCCGCAGGGATGCGTTGACAGAAAGCCTGTGCAGCCACATACTATGCAACTGAGTTGCATTCTCATAACCCTATCACCGGCAGGAGTCAGTATGAACCGCCTGTTTCAGTACGCCGCAACGGCGTTTATAACATTGTTCACGGGGCTTATGCCCCTTGGCGGCACCGCAGCCGCGGCCGACGTTTCCGTGGCTGTCAGCATCATTCCGCAAAAATATCTTATCGAAAAAATCGCAGGAGACACAGCCGATGTCTCGGTGATGGTGCTTCCGGGTGCCAGTCCGGCAACATATGAGCCCCGCCCCGCTCAGCTCGCCGCCCTTGCCGGAGCCGATCTCTACTTTTCCATCGGGGTTCCTTTTGAATCGGCATGGCTTGAGCGCATTCTTTCGGCCAGCAAAGCCATGACACCGGTTGCCATGGATAACGGCATTACCAAACTGCCCATGGCGGAACACCATCACGAAGACGACCGTCATGCCCATGAGGCACACAGCCACGACGAAGACGGTCACCATGACCACGAGGAACACGGACACCACGAAACGGAACACAGCGACCATGCCGGAATTGCCCCGCATGAACACGGACATGACGAGCACGGGCATGACGAGCACGGGCACGAACACGAAGGAGGCAGCGATCCCCATGTATGGCTTTCGCCTGCCAATATGAAGGTAATGGCACGCACCGCGACAGAAGCGCTCATCAGAACAGCGCCTCAGCATGCGCAGCTCTACCGTGCCAATCTGGCTGCTTTTGAGCAGGAAGCCGATGCACTCGACACGAGGCTGCGCGCCATTTTCGCCTCCACTCCGTCAGACAGAAGAGCCTTCATGGTTTTCCACCCTTCGTGGGGATATTTTGCCGCCGATTACGGGCTGCACCAGATTCCCATCGAACTGCAGGGCAAGGAACCGAGCCCCCGCACCTTGCGTGAACTCATAGAGACAGCGCAGGAAAAAAATATCCGCGTCGTTTTCGCTGCACCGCAGTTTTCTCAGAAAAGTGCGGCTGTCATCGCCCGCAGCATAGGCGGTACCGTAGTCACGGCAGACCCGCTGGCTGCAGACTGGGCTGACAACCTCATCAGTGTGGCAGAAGCTTTTGCAGCCTCATTCGGTAACTGAAATGACGCAACCTGTCATAGATGTGAACGCTGTCAGCTTCAGCTACGACAGCCGCACAGCTTACGGCGACCGGGGGCTGGCACTGGACAACATCTCGCTGCGTGTGGACGAGGGCGAGTATCTTGCGGTGCTCGGCCCCAACGGCGGCGGCAAGACCACACTGTTCAAGCTGTTACTGGGGCTGCTGAAACCCACAGCAGGAACAGTGCGCCTGTTCGGCGAAGAACCGCGGGAAGTACTGCACAAGGTCGGCTATGTACCGCAAAGTATCACGGCGAAGCCCTCTTTTCCTGCCAGTGCGCTTGATGTGGTGCTGATGGGGCTTGCCAACCGTGACGGAAAAGGGCTGTTCGGCAGGTGGCGACATACCCCTGCCGAACGGCAGAAAGCCATGCAGTGCATGGAGACCGTCGGGCTGGAGCATCTTGCGGCCAGCCGCTTTTCAGACCTGTCAGGCGGACAGCGCCAGCGGGTGCTTGTGGCGCGGGCGCTGGTTTCCGACCCGCTCCTTCTGCTGCTGGATGAGCCCACTTCCAACATCGACCCGCAAGGCAAGTTCTGTTTCTACGAGTTTCTGGCAGAGCTGCGCGGCCCCATGACCATTGTTGTGGTCAGTCACGATCTGTCCATTGCCGGTTCCGCGTTCAGTGCCGTGGCACTTGTCAACAGAACGCTGAGGTACAATGCGGGGCCCGCATTGACTGCCGAGATGCTGACCATGCTCTACGGCACTCACGATAAAACCTGCCCCATGGGCACATTCATCAACTCCGTTTCGACCATCTTTCCCACGCTGCCGGAGAAAAGACATGATTGAAGCCCTTTCATATGACTTTATGCAGCACGCCTTGCTGGCGGCCCTGCTGGCCAGCATCGCCTGCGGCATCATAGGCACGCTGGTGGTGGTCAACCGGCTGGTTTTTCTGGCCGGCGGAGTTGCCCATGCGGCATACGGCGGTGTCGGACTGGCTTTTTATTTCGGGCTGCCCGTACTGCCGTGCACCCTCGGATTCTCTGTGGCCACCTCGCTGATCATGGCCGACATAGCCCGACGCGACAGACAACGGGCCGATGCCGCCATAGGAGTTCTATGGGCTGCCGGCATGGCTGCCGGCATTATCCTGCTGGACCTCACCCCCGGATATAACGTCGATCTCATGAGCTATCTTTTCGGCAGCATCATGGCGGTTCCCGCCGGAGACCTGTGGCTTATGGCGGGGCTGGACGCGGTCATCGTGAGCGCCGTAGCCTATTTTTACCAGCCGCTGCTGGTGGCATCGTTTGACGAAGAATACGCAGCCGCGCGGGGTGTTCCGGCCAGACTCCTGTACCTGCTGCTCATCGCCATGGCGGCAGTCACCGTGGTCATGCTCATCCGCATTGCGGGGCTTATTCTTGTCATCGCGCTGCTTACGCTGCCCACTTTCGCCGCGGCGCGCACCGCGCGCACCATGGGCGGCATGATGTTTGCCTCCACGCTGTGGAGCATGGTGTTCTGCCTGTGCGGTCTGTGGCTTTCGTACATGTTCAATCTGACATCCGGCGCGGCCATCATAGCCGCCGGAGTGGCGTGCGTCTGCGTCACAGCTGCGGCCTCGCGGCTGCGCAGAGCGCGCACCGCCGCACTGTAGGATGGCATAATGACAGACAACCATCATACCGCCGGCGCTGAACAGTGCCTTTTGACGGCAGGGCTGGAAGCCACCCCCAACCGTCTGGCCGCACTGCGCGCCCTGCACGGCATGGGATATGCCGCAAGCGCGCAGGAGGTGCTGGAAGCCCTGCCGGCAGGAACCATGGACAGAGTTACCCTGTACCGCACGCTGGATACGCTGGCGGCACGGGGAGTTATCAGCAAAACAAGCGCCGCCGACAGGTCGTTCCGCTACTGCAGCACACCGGAAAACGGTATAACGCCCCACTGCCACTTCTATTGCCGCAAGTGCGGCAGAATGCATTGCCTTGCTCCCGCACCGCTGGAACAGTGGGCCATGCGCACAGCCGCAGAACATAATGTAGACGTGCAGCGCATCGAAATACGGCTGGACGGGCTGTGCGCCGCCTGCTCCAAAAGACAGACTGACCATTCCTGACATACAAAGGCCCCCCGCGGGCCTTTGTTTCTTTATGACCTCCGCATTTTCTGCACCGGCATATCCGGATGCTCTCTGCACTTAAGAAATACCGCCAGCTGCCGATATGCTTATCGGATGCTACTAATTCGCCGCAGGGAAGCGGCAGAAGTATACGGAGGACATGGATGTCAATCCTGAAAAATACACTGCTGGCATGCGCCATGGCGGGAGTGCTGACGACAGCGCCCGCAGCGCTGGCCGAAGACATGCAGCACGGCACCGGCATGGAAGGCTTTAATACCGGCACGGCGTTGCGGGTGCAGAATCCGCAGGGCGACCACACGCTGGTACAGGGCGGCAGAACCACCCTGCGCACCGTGCACGGGCTGCCCCGCGGAGTTGTGGTGTCCGACGGCAACAACGGTCTTGTGCACATCACCGAAGACCGTGCCGTGCAGCCGCCTTCGCCTGAATACGACGACGCCCGTGAGCTCAAACTGAAAATACGAGAACTGGCGGATCAGCTGCTGGAAGGCAAGGCGGAAAAAGCGCTGAGAGGAGTTGCCGCACTGCCTGCTTCTTTTGTCAATCAGGACAATTTCGAGCAGAGCTCATCCTTTGGCAGATATATTGCCGAACAGCTGTTCTACGAATTCAACCAGCGGGGCTTTCCCGTACGGGAATACCGGCTTCAGCAAGGCATAGCCACACGCCGAGCCGAAGGGGAATTCATTCTCTCGCGCGGCAATCAGGTCATCGCGGCTTCTCCCGCCGCCAATATTTATCTGACAGGCACATACTACCGCGACAGATACAGTGTATTCGTCAACGCGCGGCTTATCAGAGCGTCCGACGGCCTTGTGCTGCGCACGGGACAGCTGGTGTTTCCGGTAACCGGTGTCACCAGACGCATGCTGGCATCCACGGATGTAAAGCTGGAATCCACCTATGTCGGCATGCAGGATTTTGAAATAATGACCCGCGCCACTGATCTGACAAGTATCGACCTTGGCGACGACATTCATTAACGGAGCAGCCATGCGCAACAGCAAAGTCGCAATCATCATGGCCCTGTGCACGGGTGCCGTCCTGCTGACGGCAGGGTGCTCCACCATGCCGGAACAGGCCCCGCCCCCTCCTCCGCCCGCACAGGTGGTGGTGGAATATGATTCACAGGCACTGGGCAGCTACCGGCAGGCGCGCCTTTTTATGGAACAGGGGCGCTACGAACTGGCACGGGAACAGTACCTTGTGGCACTCTCTCTTGCCCGCAATGAAGACCTGCGTGAACGCCTGCAGCATGAACTGCAGGCAGCCGACCGCATGGTACGCAGCATGCGCTGAAATCAGCGCGGGAGATACGGACATGCATGTCAGAACATATTCATTTCATATAGCCGTCGGCCTGCTGATGCTGGCTCTGCTGCTTCCTCTTGCCGCAGCCGCCCAAAGTCTGCCCCAGACAGCTGACGCCGTGGCGCGCAGCATAGACAGCCAGCTGGCCGAACGTCTGGGCCTGTTTGAAACCCCCGTCAAAGGATACTCACTGATAGTGACCACCCCTGTGGATATAAACGATTTTGAAGCAGCCAACCCGCTGGCACGCCAGATGAGTGAAGAACTGGCGGCCTGGTTTGCTCAGGCCGGCTACAAGGTGCAGGAAATCCGCAAAAGCCGCGGCGTGATGTTTGCACCGCGCAAAGGCGAAATAATGCTTACCCGCAAACAGCGGCTGCTTGCCAACGAAAACCTGCGCACCACCCTCATGCTGAGCGGAACCTACACGCGCACCCCGAAGCATGTCCGGTTCAACATACGACTGCTGCATGCCCCCAGCAACGAGGTGCTGGCCATGGCCAGCGGCACGCTGCCGCTCACCCGGGAGCTACGTTCGCTGCTGGATTCGGGCCACATGTACCGCGCCACAGGATATTCACCCAGTGTAGGCACCTCGCTGCGCTGACAACCGGCCGTACAAAAACAGACCGCCCCGTGATGCCACGGGGCGGTTTTTGCTGTACCGTTCTCAATACATCAGCGATGGCAACAGGGTGACAATCTGCGGAAAGCAAAGCAGCAGGGCAATGCCCGCAATCACCGCCACAAGAAAAGGCAGAACCCCCTTGAACACACTCTCCAGAGCTATACCGCCCGGAACAACCTGCTGGGCAATGCCGTACACAACATAGACATTTATACCCACCGGCGGAGTGATGACCCCCATTTCAGTTACCAGCACAATGATGATGCCGAACCAGACAGGGTCGTACCCCAGATTGAGCACCAGAGGATAGAACACCGGTATGGTCAGCATGACCAGCGCCAGTGAATCCATAAAGCAGCCGCCCACAAAGTACACGGCCACCACAAGTCCCATAACGGCAAAGGCCGGCAGATCAAAACCACCTACCCAGCCGGCAATGTCAAAAGGAATACGGGTCACGGCAAGAAATTTGCCGAACACGGTGGCACCGGCTATCAGCAGCATGACCATGCATGATGTGCGCAGGGTCTCATCCACGGCTTTGACAAAACCCCGCCATCCCAGATGCCCTCTGGATACGGCAAGCACAAACACCCCGAGCACGCCGATGGAAGCAGCCTCCGTGGGGGTGAACCAGCCGTAGAACATGCCGCCGATGACAAGCGCAAAAACAAGCAGAGTGTCCACCAGCCCCATAAGTGAACGCAGACGGCAACGCCATGACGAACGCCGGCCTGCCGGTCCGTGCTTCGGGTACAGCAGGCACTGCACCGCAACCGCCGCGATAAAAAGCAAGGTAAGCAGCAAGGCGGGCAGAATACCGGCGACGAACAGAGCGCCTATGGACTGCTCTGTGAGCACTCCGTAAACCAGCAGAACAACACTGGGCGGCATGATCATGCCCAGCCCGCCGCCGGAAGCCACGGCGCCAGCGGCCAGTTCGTCCGAATATCCGAAGCGCTTCATCTCGGGCAGGCCCACTGTGGCCATGGTGGCCGCCGTGGCCGGACTGGATCCGCAGACAGCGCCGAATGCCGTACAGGCGGAAACCGTGGCCATGGCCAGCCCGCCGCGCACATGGCCCAAAAAACAATACGCGGTGTCATAAAGCCGCCGGCTTATACCCGCGTTGAAAGCAATCTGCCCCATGAGAATGAACAAAGGGATGGTGCTCAGCTCGTGCGAGGCAAACGTGGAATATACCGACCGCCCCAGCATGTTCAGCCCGCCGGTGACGCTGGTAAGCATACTGAACCCGGCAACCCCCACCAGCAGCATGGCATAAGCCACCGGCATGCGCAGCATGAAAAGCACCATCATGGCAGCAATGCCGCAAATACCCGCAATCGTGGGATCCATCATGCTTCTCCCCGTACGGCCCGCAGCACGTCGCACACCAGATGCAGCGCGAACACAACAACGCCCAGCCCCACCAGAGCGACTACCAGATATTCCGGCAGTTCCAGATTCATGGACAGTACGCCGGAACGGCGCATGGAAACGGCATAATCGAAAAGACGCCATGCCAGAACACTGAACAGCGCCAGACAGACTGCATCGACCAGCAGCCTGATCACCCGCCGCACTTTCCGGCCGTACCGTCTGATAAAAATCTCCACCGCGATATGACTTTGCATCCTGTGCGCATACGGCAGTGAAAAGCCCGCCGTCAGCGCCGCCAGAAAGGCCACAAGCTCTTCTGTACCGAAAAGCGGCGAAGCAAAGGCCCTGCCTGCCACATCCGCAGCAGTAACCAGCACCATACCGCACAGGGAGCATCCTGCACCCGCCCGCATCAGGTTCTCTGTCCCCGACAGCATACCATCAAGCCATTTCACTTCTGTTTCCTCTTACGGACAAACAGGCACGGGATATCCCGTGCCTGTAATCACTGTTCAAGCAAGACACCGGCTTCAACGGCCGCTTGCAAGCTCATTGCGGATAAACTCCACCACGCCCTCAGCATCCACACCACGCTTTGCGGCCTGCCGCACATACTCCTGAACCACCGGCTCGACAGCCTGCTTCCAGCGTGCCATCTCGGCCTCTTCCAGCGTGATGAAGCTGTTGCCCTGCTCTGCAAAAAACGCCCTGCCTTCTGCGTCGCTCTCGTCCCACGCCGCACCATGGCGCGGTGCCCACTCGCGGCTTATCCGGGTGATGGTCTCCTGCACCTCGCCGGGCAGAGATTCCCACCGGTCTTTATTCATCACCACAAAAAACGTTGTCGTATACGCCACGGGCACGGCCTCCGTGCAGTAATCAACAACTTCCGCCATTTTCCAGCCTTTGTTTGTTTCGGCAGGATACATGCCGCCGTCAACCACGCCGCGCTGGATGGACTGATATGATTCAGGCATCGACATGGCCACGGGCGTCCCGCCCAGTGCTTTGACCACACTGGCGGAATTTCCTGTGGCACGCAGCTTCAAGCCCTGCATATCTTCCAGCGAGCGCACCGCCTTTTGCCGCGTATGCAGCAGCCCGGGACCATGGGCATGAAAATACAGCACATGCACGTCCTGCAGTTCGCGCGGCACAAAGTGACTGTACACGCTGTTTGCAACCCGTGTGGCCTGCGCCCCGCTGGTATACCCCAGCGGCAGGTCCACGGCTTCCATAAGCGGAAAACGTCCTCTGGAATACGCCAGCGCGGAGAGCCCGATGTCAGAAATCCCCTGCACCACGCCGTCGTAGGCCTGCCTTGCCCCTGTCAGGGTTCCGGCAGGATAAAAATCAATGACGACAGCACCTGCTGTTCTTTTTTCAACTTCCCGCGCCCACTCTTCCGCCAGTACGGACTGCACATGCGAGGGCGGAAAAAAGCTGCTGTATGTCAGCCTGTACGTCTGCCCCAGACATACAGAAGCAAAGCCGGACACTCCAAGCAAGACCGCACATACGGCCAGTAACATCAGACGTTTCACACTACCCTCCCGAACTGCTTTCTGTCGCGGTTGCCGGTTCCTGTTCAGAACCGTCCTTAAGCGCCAGGGCCAGAGCCCGCGCCGCCAGACGAACATCACGGGTCTGCAGCGTACCTGTGCCCAGAATGCTGTGAATAAGAAATCCCTCAAACAACGCGGTGTTAAGAGCACCCATTTTTTCCGCAGGATACCCCTGTGGCACATAGCCGCCCACAATATCGGCAAACATGGCGTCCGAAAGGCGGTATATGCGTTTAGCCAGCTCTGCCTTCAACCGTTCATCGCGTGAAGCGTGAATGGTGAATTCCAGAAAAACCCTCGACCAGTTGCGGTCGTCCACTATGCTGTCCAGAAAATCCCAGACAGCATCCAGTGCTTCTTCCAGCGAACGCGCGCTTTGCAGGCGCTCCGCCCTGCGGGCCCTGTAGGCAGCCAGCTTCTGCTCGATAAGCTGCAGGATCAGTTCGTCTTTACCCGCCCAGTGGCGGTAAAAGCTTCCTTTGGCGTAACCTGCCCGGGCAGTTATTTCTGCTATGGTTGTGGCAAAAAAACCTTTTTCTTCAAAAAGACGCTGCGCCGCGTCCAGCAGCTCGGTCTGGGTCTGCTGTGTTTTTTCCTGCTGTCTGCGTCTCATGGCACACCCTTGTGACCAGTGTTTACTTTGTGACCGATGGTCACTTTTTACGGTAACTACTCTTCTCGTAACGCAAAGTCAACGCACGTCATAAAAGAAACGCCCCGCTTTTCAGCGGGGCGTTTGATACAGTGCGCAAAAGCCTTCGTCTACTGCGGAGTGGAAGCCGGAACCTCCGCCCCTTTTCTCAAAGAACAGGAAAGCGGGGTATGGCCTTCCATACCGTTGAATATGGCATCGGCTTCCGCCAGCAGTGCATGGGGCAGCACATCATCCACATGATCAACAGGAACCACGGTAAGACCTTTCAGAATTTCATCAGGCACTTCCTTCAGATCCTTTTCGTTATCACGGGGAATGAGCACTTTTGTAATGTGCCCGCGGTGCGCAGCCAGCAGTTTTTCACGCAGTCCGCCGATGGGCAGCACCCTGCCCCGCAGCGTTATTTCACCGGTCATGGCCAGTTCGTCGCTTACCGGTACGCCCAGCAGCGCAGATACAAGCGACGTGGCAAGCGTGATACCCGCCGAAGGGCCGTCCTTGGGCGTGGCGCCCTCGGGAACGTGCACATGAATGTCTATTTCCTTATGAAAATCAGGACGCAGACCGAACATGTCGGAACGCGAGCGCACATAGGAAAGAGCCGCCTTGGCAGATTCCGTCATCACATCACCCAGCTTTCCGGTGATGGATACCTTGCCTGTTCCGGGCATGATGGCAGTTTCCACCAGCAGCAGTTCTCCGCCAAGCTCCGTCCATGCAAGCCCTGTGGAAACCCCTACCTGCGGCTGGTTTTCCTTTTCTCCGTACCGGTACTTTTTGACCCCGAGAAACGTTCCCAGATTCTGTCTGGAAACAGTCACTGCTCGGTCCATGTCATCTTTTTCCACAAGCTGCATGGCTGACTTGCGGCAGATGGTGGCGATTTCGCGCTCAAGGTTACGTACACCTGCTTCACGCGTGTAGGAACGGATAATGTCGAGCAGGGCATTGTCTGAAAGCCGGACATTTTCCGGTTTCAGGCCGTGCTGCTCTATCTGCTTGGGCAGCAGAAAATCGCGTGCGATACGGCGCTTTTCCGTTTCCAGATAGCCGGGCAGCCGGATTATCTCCATGCGGTCCTGCAGCGGCAGCGGAATGGAATGCAGGCTGTTGGCCGTGGTTATAAAAAAGATCTGCGAAAGGTCGTAGTCCAGATCAAGATAATGGTCGCCGAACGTGCCGTTCTGCTCGGGGTCAAGCACTTCCAGCAGAGCCGAAGAAGGATCACCACGGAAGTCGGTGCTCATCTTGTCTATTTCGTCAAGGCAGAAAAGCGGGTTGTTGAACTTTACCCGCTTGAGCGACTGCAGAATCTTTCCGGGCAGTGCCCCCACATATGTACGGCGGTGCCCTCTGATTTCGGCTTCGTCACGCACGCCGCCCAGCGAAAGCCGCACAAACTCCCGTCCTGTGGCCGTGGCCACCGAACGGGCAAGCGATGTCTTGCCCACGCCGGGAGGCCCGACAAGACACAAAATAGGGCCTTTCAGCTTTTTCACAAGCTTTTGCACAGCCAGATATTCCAGAATACGCTCTTTGGGCTTTTCCAGACCGTAATGGTCATTATCCAGCGTGCGGCGGGCTTCTTCTATGTCGATGGTCGTTTCTTTCAGCGCATTCCAGGGAAGATCGATTATCCAGTCCACATAGTTGCGCACCACGGTGTATTCTGCGGAAGAAGGCGGCATCTGGCGCAGCTTTTTAAGTTCGCGCAAGGCTTTTTCACGCGCCTCATCAGGCATATCCTTGGCTTTGAGCTGCTCTTCAAGGTCGTTCACTTCGGCCTGCGGGTCGTCTTCGCGCCCCATTTCCTTGTGAATGGCCTTTATCTGTTCGTTCAGGTAGTACTCGCGCTGGTTGCGCTCCATCTGATTTTTCACACGGTTTTTGATGCGCTTTTCCATGGACGATATGGCAATCTCGCCCTGCAACATTTCAAACACGGCTTCCAGACGGCTAGCGGGGTCGGTGTTTTCCAGCACTTCCTGCTTTTTACGATACTCCACCTTAAGGTGCGGCATGACGGCATCTGCCAGTTTGCCGGGCGATGTCAGCGACAGAATGGCTGCCAGAGCCTCCTGCGCAAGCTTTTTGTTGGTCTTGCTGTATTCTTCCAGAGCCTCATGTGTGGCCCGCACCAAAGCATCCGCTTCAGGACCGGCATCGCCGTCGTCATCCAGCGGGTCCACCGTAACAACAGGGTACGCGGAATCACCAGATTCCACAGAAAGTTCGCCGCCTGTCCAGCGGGCGCGGTACAGACCTTCAAAAAGCACCTTTATGGTGCCGTCGGGCAAGCGGAGAATCTGAAGAATCTTACTGACGGTTCCCACAGGAAACACATCCTCGGGACCGGGCTTTTCCAGTTCAGGCTCGCGCTGCGCCACCAGAAAAATAGTCTTGCCATAATGCTCTATGGCGCTGTCGATGGCCTTGATAGACGCTTCACGTCCCACAAAAAGAGGAACGATGGAGCGCGGAAACATGACCACCTCTCGCAGAGACATAAGCGGAAGCTGGATTCCCTCAGGGTTTCCTGCGGAAAATTCTGCATCAAAATCTGTCATTTACTCCTCCTGAAGAAGGTCAACGTCCGGCACGTTGAAAAAGAAAGGGACGTCAGACCAAAAGCTAACGCCCCTGTCGGAATTGTCAATTCTCCGGCAGGCGTTTCCCTTTCGGGAACCCGGCCGGCGGGAGCCGTCGGAACGATGATTCCCGTCTGGCGGGCATCAGGTTCCGGTTTTGGCTTCCGTCTGGTACAGGAAAATAGGCTCCTTGCCTTCTTCGACCACCGCGGTGTTGATGACACACTCTTTAACGCCGGTCATGGAAGGCAGATTGAACATAATTTCAAGCATGACGGACTCAAGCACGTTGCGCAGCCCGCGGGCGCCGGTTTTGCGTTCTATGGCCTGACGGGCCACCGCGCGCAGTGCATTGCTGGTAAAGCGCAGCTTCACGTGATCCAGCTCGAACAACTTCTGGTACTGGCGCACCAGGGCATTTTTCGGCTCCTGCAGAATGCGCACAAGGTCATCTTCCGCAAGTTCATTCACATGCGTAATGACCGGAATACGACCGATGAATTCGGGAATAAGCCCGAACTTGACCAGATCGTTGGGATGCACGTTGCCAAGCAGGTCGGAAAGCGGGGTCTCCTTTTTCGAGGCTACCTTGACGCCAAAGCCCATGGCACCGCCATGCATCCGCTGCTCGATTATCTTGTCCAGCCCGATAAATGCCCCGCCCATGATGAACAGGATATTTGACGTATCAAGCCGGATGAATTCCTGCTGGGGATGCTTGCGCCCCCCCTTGGGCGGAATATTGGCTTCGGTGCCTTCGATGATTTTAAGCAGCGCCTGCTGCACGCCTTCGCCGGAAACATCGCGGGTGATGGAAGGACCGTCGCCCTTGCGGGAGATTTTGTCGATTTCATCAATATACACGATACCCTTGGAAGCGGCTTCGATGTCATAATCGGCATTCTGCAGCAGCTGCACCAGAATGTTTTCAACATCTTCGCCCACGTATCCGGCCTCTGTCAGAGTAGTGGCGTCGGCTATGGCAAACGGCACGTTAAGCACACGGGCCAGAGTTTTAGCCAGCAGGGTTTTACCGCTGCCCGAAGACCCTACAAGCAGGATGTTGCTTTTTTCCAGTTCCACTTCATCAGAAAGTGTTTCTGCAAAAAACACGCGCTTGTAGTGGTTGTGCACAGCAACTGACAGAATTTTCTTGGCCGTATGCTGGCCTATGACATACTCATCCAGCCTGGCCTTGATTTCCGCAGGGCTGAGCAGCTTGCCCGCATCCACTGATTCCTGCACATGCTCCTGCGCAATGATCTCATTGCACAGCTCTACGCATGCATCGCAAATATAAACATCAGGCCCTGAAATCAGGCGCTTTACGCTGTCCGGCCCTTTCTGGCAGAACGAGCATCTGGGCTCCTGTGCAGACCCGTCATTTTTTCTATCCATTAGCCCTTCCTGTTATTTGCCGTCTTTTTCCACATCTTTGCGCGATGTGAGAATACGGTCAATGATACCGAAGTTCTTTGCATTTTCAGGCCCCATGAAATAATCGCGATCGGTATGCTCAACAATTTTTTCAAGAGGCTGCCCCGTGTGACGGGACAGAATTTCGTTCAGTCTGTCCTTCAGACGCAGAATTTCCCGAGCCTGAATATCAATGTCTGTGGCCTGCCCCTGAGCACCGCCCATGGGCTGATGAATCATGATGCGGCTGTTGGGCAGCGCAAACCGCATGCCGGGCTGACCTGCGGCCAGCAGAAAAGCCCCCATGCTGGCGGCCTGCCCCATGCACAACGTGGCCACAGGCGCGGAAATGTACTGCATGGTGTCGTATATGGCCAGCCCCGCTGTCACCACTCCGCCGGGCGAATTGATGTACAGATAAATTTCCTTTTCAGGGTTTTCCGATTCCAGAAACAGCAGCTGGGCGCAGATAAGTGAAGCAACATTGTCATCCACGGGGGTGCCCAGCAGAATGATACGGTCTTTCAGCAGTCTGGAATAAATATCGTAGGCCCGTTCGGCACGGCCCGTCGACTCAATAACCATGGGGATGGGCATGATATGATAACTCCTGGGTGATGATGCGGCTGTTGCCCGTAAGCGAACGGCGGGACATCGGGATTTGTATGTATGTTCAAGTCAAAAAGACGGCAGGTCATACACGCCGCCGTGCATCCGCGTAAAAAAAGCGGATTATGGCGCTTTTTGCAACCTTCACTCTGCAGCGGCGGACACATCTGCATAGTAGCAGAAAGCGTGCCGACTGCTCAAGTGTGCTGGCGGCTCAAGACAATCGTTATCACGCGACGGGCCGCAGTCAATAGCGCCTGCCGCATTTTAGACAAAAACAGGGGAAGTGCGGTGCACTTCCCCTGCAAAACAACAACAGATACAGCAGAAACTATTCAGCGGCTTCGGCTGCTTCTTTCTTTGCGGGAACTTCTTTGATGGCCGCTTTTTCGTAGATGGCTTCCATGGCTTTGTCAGCCAGCATGCGGTCACGCAGGTTAAAAATCATGTTGGTACGGGTGTAGTGTTCCTTCATGGTCTGGAAATCCTGGCCGCTGCGCATGGCAATCTGCTGCAGCTGACGATCCACTTCCTGCTCGGAAACAGTTACGCCTTCCTTCTGGGCTGCCTTTACCAGAAAAATCTGGGTACGGGCAATGTGCTCTGCCTCGGGGCGCACTTCGTCGCGCAGCTCTTCAGGAGACTTGCCCAGAGACTCAAGGCTTTTGCCCTGACGTTCAAGACGGTCTTTCTTTTCGGCAAGCAGGCTGTCCATGTACATTTCCAGCATGGATTCAGGTACAGGGAAGTCCAGCGTCTTGAGCAGGCTGTCCACCATGGTCTTCTGGGCCTGAGCCTTGCACAGCTGAGTGCGGCTTTCCAGATAGGACTGTTCCACGGTTTCACGCATTTTATCAAAAGACTCGAAGCCGCCGGCCTTTTTGGCCAGTTCGTCATCAAGTTCGGGCAGCTTGCGTTCTTTCACGGCGTGCACGGTCACTTTCATGGTGACGGTCTTGCCTGCAAACTCGGGGTTGATGAAATCTTCGGGGAAGGTGACATCGCCTTCGGTTGCTTCGCCGGGCACGGCGCGCTTCACCAGCTCTTCAAAATCGACCAGCGCCTGATTGCCGCCCAGATTCAGTTCAAAATTATCTGCGGCCACACCGGCAATGGGCTCACCGTTTTCATAAGCGGCAAAATCCAGCACGGCAATCTCGCCGTCTTTGGCGGGACGGTGTTCTGCCACGGTAACCACGTCGGCAAGGTTGGTACGAATGCGCTCCAGCACGGCGTTGACTTCGTTTTCGTCAACCTCGGGCTTTTCCTGCTCAACTTCCATGCCGTCATAATCAGGCATTTCAAACACGGGCATCACTTCAAAAGAAATGGTGTAGACAAATTCCTTGTCACGTTCCAGCTGCCCGCCATCAAAGTCGATGCGCGAAGCAGGCTGGGTGTCGAGCGAACCCACAACTTCGTTGATATGCACGTTCACCAGATCCTGAGTGGCTTCGTTGTATACTTCCTTACGGAAGCGTCCTTCGATGATGCTGGCAGGCACTTTACCCTTGCGGAAACCGGAAAGGTTCACACTGGTCTGGTACACGGCGATGGTGGCAGCCAGAGCGGCATTCACTTCTTCAACGGGCACTGTGATAGTAATTTTCTTTTTAACCGGCGAAAGGTCTTCGACATTATATTCCATGGGTTCGCTCCTTACACGCCAGAGGCGTCTGTGCTGGCTCAGGGTCTCCGGCTTTCCGGCGGACGCCCGGCGGGATTTTTAACGGCATGGTCCGCTGAGGGACACGACATGATATACCGCTTGAATATTCACCTGAAAAAGCGGCAACCGCTCTTTCTTTCAATACAGATGGCATACCAGCGGCATCATGCAGAGACTCGCTGGTAAAGGCATCGTTTCGATACAAAAAATGTACGGATGCAAATCGGGTTTTGCTACGCGTAATTTATGCCGGAGTCAATCCCTGCGGGCACGCCCCGGCCGCGACGGTCTGAGGTCCGGCACTGCGCAGAAATCAACAGGGGCATACCAGTGCCGGAGCATATGAGCTCATCGGCACCGCGCTGCAACTCATTCAAAAACTTCTACAATTACAAAAACTTGCTTTTACTGACAGGTATGCCTATAAGAATATATCATTCACATTGTCTGGCTTTTTGCACCGGACCAAACAGGAGGACGACATGAACAAGTACACGGTCATTGTGAGGCGCCATTTTTTCACCGGAACCATGGATGCAGATCAGAGATGGCAGCTTTACCGTGACTCGGACAACTCTCCCGTTTCCGGCACACGGGAAGAGGCAGAGGCTGCCATCCGCAGACTCGAATCAGCCGACTATGTATACGGCCACGGTGAATGCAGGCGCCCCGAGTACAAGGTTGTTCAGATGGAATCGCCGCTTGCACGGCGGATTATAGCCCGCGACCTGTGCGAATGTGAAGCCGTGTAGCCAGTCATCCGACTAACAGTCATCCGGCAAACAGTCATCTGCAGCCGGCACAATGAAGCCCACCCCCGTTCCCGCGCCTGCGACGGCGGGGGTGGAACTGCCCCACTCTCTCGGCGAAGCCAGCCCGGCACCGTACGACAAAGCACACGACAGCCCGTACCTGCTGCACTGCAACACCCGACCGCAGCCGACACGGACTACGGCCACCTATGCACCGATCTCCGGTCGCACAGTGCCTGCACCGGACACAACCGGACGACAAAACCAAGAAAGCCCGCGCCAGCCGTAGCTTTTGCGGACTTTCCAGTACCTCTGAAGAAGTGCTTGTGGTGCGAGAGAGGAGACTCGAACTCCTACGCACAAAGGCGCTGGATCCTAAGTCCAGTGCGTCTACCAATTCCGCCACTCTCGCACAAAAAAAGAAATGTGAGATGAGCACTCACGTATCGAAGGCGCGCACCTATACCACCGCAGCAGCCGGTTGGCAAGTGTTGCGTATACAGCTGCCCCTATACAGCGGCCAGATGCAGGGAAGCGGACTGCCGGTCAGTCACTTCACCAATGTGGGCAACAAACTCGCCTGCATCATGCAGTCTGGAAACAGCCTCATCCAGACGACTGCCCGGCACGGCAAGCACCAGTCCGCCGGAAGTCTGGGCATCAAAAACCAGATCAGCCGTTATTGTAGGCACACCGGCATCAATGGTGACTTTGGATTCACAGTAATGCTTATTGGCGTAGCTGCCCGCCGGAACAAGCCCCATAGAGGCCAGCTCCGCGGCACGTTCGATGACAGGAACCCGCTGCGCCCACAACCGCACTGTGCGTGAAGATGCCAGAGCCATTTCCAGCAGGTGTCCTCCGAGCCCGAAACCGGTCACGTCCGTAGCCGCTTTCAGCCGCATGGCGCGCAGTACCGAACCGGCAGCGGCATTAAGGTGCCCTGCCCACCTGAAAACCAGTTCCTCAATCTCGTCCGCACCGTCCCAGCGTGCCTTCAGTGCAGTGGCAAGCACGCCGGTGCCCAAAGGCTTTGTAAGCAACAGCTGGTCACCGGTCTGCAGTGCGGCATTGGAAGTAAAGCCGTCGGGGTCTACCACACCGGTTACGGAAAGGCCGAACTTGATCTCATCGTCTTCAACACTGTGGCCGCCGGCAAGTGAAGCCCGGGCATCACACAATGTGTCGTATCCCCCATGGATAATGGCCTGCAGAATATCCCGCGGCAAATCCTTGATGGGGAAACAAACAATGTTCATGGCACACCACGGCTCTCCACCCATGGCGTAGACGTCTGAAAGCGCATTGGCAGCTGCTATCCTGCCGAATTTGTAGGGATCATTCACAATGGGAGTGAAAAAATCCACTGTCTGCACAAGTGCTTTTCCCGCAGGAAAATGCAGAATCGCCGCGTCCTCATTATGTTCTCTGCCAACAATCAGCCGGTCGTCATGCTGGGCGCGTCCGGGCAGAGAAGCAAGAATCTGCTCCAGGTCCCCCGGAGCTATCTTTGCTGCTCAGCCTGCAGCTTTTACTTTATCAACCAGCGTGATGCGGGACATTGAAGCTTCCTTCAGCCTGTCGTGTTCAACGGCATTTTTTTGTCAAAAACTCGATAAAATGGCGTGCCGCCGGAAACAGCTGCCGCCGTGAGTGATAAATACAGAAAAACTCGCGGCGGACATCCAGTCCGTCCACTGTAATTTCAACCAGTTCGCCGCGTGAAAGAAATTCCGCAACAGCGATGCGGGAGGTGACACTAACCCCCAGTCCGGCGCGGACACATTGAATGACAGACTGCGAGCTGTCAACACAGGCCACTGGACGAAAACTCCGGCAATCGATGCCATGCGTTCCCAACGCTGCGGAAAAAATCTTCCATGTTCCGGAACCTGCTTCGCGCACGACCCAGGGCATATCCGCCAGCGATTCGCAAGAAACACTACCGCTGCGGGGAGCAAAATCCGGTGCGCCGATAATGATAAGCTCATCATCGATAATGGGAGTGAACACGATATCCGGCTGCTGGTCATGAGCACCTACCACACCGAGCGTAAGCTCACCTGCCCCGACTTTACGGATTATCTCGCCGGTATCTCCTGTACGCAGTTGTAACTGAACCTCAGGAAACGAACGCATATAAGCGGCCATAACCGGTGGCAACAGGTACTGGGCTGGAATGGTGCTGGCACCGACCGGAACTTCACCGGTAATGATATCCTGCAACTGGCTTATCTCCAGATGAGCAGTTTCAAGGCTGGCAAACGCGGTCATGGCATGCCGGTACAGGATTTCTCCGGCAGGCGTGGGCAAAACACCGCGGCCCATTCTGTCCAGCAGCCTGACATCCAGTTCCTTTTCCAGCGCAGAAACATGTGCGCTGATGGTGGGCTGAGACAAAAAAAGCTCATCGCCGGCTCGTGAAAAGCTGCGCAACTCATACACCTTGCAAAATGCTTCTAGCCTTCTGAAATCAATCATGTCTATGCAGTACATCGGCAAGACGGATAACGCAAGAGCATTGGGCCAATTGGGCTTTACACACATTACTGGCGCACAAAAAAAGTACCGGCCGCGCGCACACCTGCAAGCCGGATATGCGAGAGCAGAAGCAGGCTATCTCCCCGCGGACAAATATTCCGCACGGCATATGCGTCTGCGCCACTCCAAAAAGTTCTGTTTGCTGCGAACGACAGTACGGTAAATACAAGATGAAAAAGCGGGCTGGCTATTACGAAAAAGCGCAATCCGTAACGCCGAGTGAGGGGCTGGCCTTCAGCCATCATCTGCGGGCGAACATCTTTTGCAAAAAAAATCCGGAACCACAGGAACAACCTATTAAGCGTATGTAGTGCAAAACAGCAAAGTTTGCCGAAGGCCCGAGAGGTTACGACAAAGCAATGAAGCGCAACCGCACTGCAGAAACGTGCCACAACTGCAACGGACTGCAGATTAAGCAGAGTCCATGGGACAAAAAGGACTGAAGAAAAGCACAGTTCATACAAGACGAGGCACTGACAAGGCCAATCGAGTTGTCCGCCTTGAAGCCGGACATGGCAGCGGCTTTCTGGACACTTACAAGACTCTGGTGCCAACAGCGCCATAGCAGAGCAATCAGCACCCGTTTAAGCGCCTCTGCGCTTGCAGCGGTGAACAGGTTTCCGGAATCCGCAACGACAGTTTATCGCTCGGCTTATCACGGAAAAACGAGGCCTGCGAGGCTCATGTCCCGCTGGCTGCTCCCCCCTGCGGTATCCACATAAGAAACTCGGTACCGGACTATGATTGCAAGATGTACACTTCAGATCGCCGGCTGGTTGCAGAGCCCAAACTGCACGAGCTCTTCGGACAGTCTGTAACACTCGAAAATTCATCTATTATGAAATTTCAAAGAACATCTGAACAGGCCCGGGGAGCAAACGACTTTAAACACCTGCCCTCTTTTCATTCACAGAATTTACGCAACAAACTTTCCAGTGCACGCCTTTTCCCGCTGCAAAGGCGTAAGGGGCACTCCGGCACTACCACCACAGCCTACTTGCAGGTCCATTATCTGTCAGCCCCGCGCTTAGCTTCCCGGCAATGGTCCACCGAAGGCGCCGGACCAAGTTTACGCTCTTGACCTTATAACTTTCCTTAGCACCAAGTCTGGACATGCCTCCGGCACCACCTACTAAAGGGACCGGCGCGTCCGATAAAACCGGAGGCTACTCCAATCATCAGTCCTATGCTCTATCGCCTGCAGTTGCAGCCTCTTTAAAACAATGAACAAAACATCATCTGTTACTGATTTTCTAAAACGTTAAACAGCCAACCTTGTCGGAGTCTGCATACAAAAAGGGCGAACCTTACGGTTCGCCCTGAATAAGCTATACAAAAGCAAGTGACTACGCTTCAGCAGCGTCTTCAGCTTCCTCTTTTTCTGCTTTCTTGGGAGCTGCCTTCTTAGCAGGCTTTGCAGCCTTCTCTTCAGCAACTTCCCTGGCGGGAGCTTCCTTTGCGGCAGCCTCAGCGTCACCCAGACGGGTCAGCTCGATAACAGCCATAGGAGCATTGTCGCCGGGACGGGGAGCACCAAGCTTCAATACGCGGGTGTAACCACCGGGAACACCAACAAACTTGGGACCGATCTCGTCGAAAAGCCGCTTAACCAGCTGGTGGCTACCCAGAACCTTGTAAGCCTGACGACGGGCGTGCAGGTCGTTACGCAGTGCGAGGGTAATCAGCGGCTCGACAACTCCGCGCAATTCCTTGGCCTTAGCTTCGGTCGTGCGGATTTTACCGTACGTCAAAAGAGATTTGGCCATGTTGCGGAACAGAGCAGACCGATGCGAGGAACTCCTGTTCAGCTTTCTGCCGGATTTTCTATGCCTCATTTTGCTGCTTCCTCTTCAACCATTCCTGATATTTCTTCTCGAAGCCATCGACCTTCATGCCGAAATCGAGAGACATTTCGCCCAGTACCCGACGGATTTCGTCAAGCGACTTACGGCCAAAGTTCTTGGTTTTCAGCATTTCACCTTCGGACTTCTGCACCAGCTCGCCGACCAGCGAAATGTTGGCCGACTTCAGGCAGTTGGTGGCGCGAACAGAAAGTTCGAGCTCGTCAATGCCCTTGAACAGGTTTTCATTGACGTCAGAAGCAGAGCTTCTGCCTTCGTTTTCCTGTTCGGAAATACGCTCGTCAAAGTTGATGAAGACCGAAATCTGATCCTTGATGATCTTGGCACTGTACGCAATCGCATCCTCGGGGGATATGGAGCCGTCGGTCCACACTTCAAGGATGAGCTTGTCGTAGTTGGTCATCTGGCCAACGCGAGCCTGCTCCACCGTGTAGGCGACCTTGCGTACCGGCGAAAAGCTGGCATCAAGGGCAATAAGGCCGATCTCGTCGCTCAGCCCTTCGTGCATATCGGCAGGAACATAGCCCTTACCCATACGAACTTCGAGTTCGAAGGTCAGCTCAACGTCCTCAGTCAGCGTCATAAGATGCTGATCTGCATTCAGAACCATCACGTGCTGATTGCACTTGATGTCGCCGGCCTTAACTTCGCCGCTCTTGTTGACATGGAGCGCAAGGTGCTGAGGCTCCTCGGTATCCATGGCAAGACGGACCTGTTTAAGGTTGAGTACGATATCGGTAACGTCTTCAAGCACACCGGGAATGGTGGTGAACTCGTGCTGAACTCCAGAGATCTTTACGGCCACAAACGCGGCGCCCTGCAGGGACGCCAGCAGGACGCGACGCATGGCATTGCCGATGGTCGTTCCGTAGCCGCGCTCCAGAGGTTCGCAGACGAACTTGCCGTACATGGTGTCGGCGGATTCACTAGCCCGGGAGATTTGATCGGGCTTGACCAGCTCGGACCAGTTACGCGTGTTGATAAGCCTGTCGCCTTGTTTGATGAGCATGCTCGAACCTGCTTATTTGGAGTAAAGTTCGACGATAAGCTGTTCGCTCATCGGGAACTGGATGTCCTCGCGCTGCGGCAGGGCCTTGACTACACCACGGAAGTTGGGGCCGTCAGCTTCGAGCCAGGACGGGCAACCGCGACGTGCGATTACTTCCTGAGCCTCAGCGATAACCGGCATTTTGCGATTCTTTTCACGCACTTCAATCACGTCACCAACCTTAACCTGAATGGAAGGAATGGTAGCCTTGCGGCCATTGACGGTGAAGATGCCGTGACGAACCATCTGGCGGGCCTGACTACGGGAGTTGGCAAGGCCCAGACGGTAAATCACGTTGTCCAACCGGCGCTCCAGAATGGAGAGCAGGTTGCTACCGGTAACGCCCTTGGACATGTCCGCTTTCACGAAGTAGCTGTGGAACTGCTTTTCCAGCAGCCCGTACATACGACGCACTTTCTGCTTTTCACGCAGCTGCACGGCGTAGTCGCTGTTCTTCTTGCGGGCGCGGCCATGCTGGCCGGGAGCGTAAGGTCTGCGATCGAATGCGCACTTGTCAGTGTAGCAGCGATCACCTTTCAAAAAAAGCTTGCCACCTTCACGCCGGCATATGCGGCACTTGGAATCATTATATTTAGCCAAGACTGATTCCTCCTCAACTAAACGCGGCGCCGTTTGGGAGGACGGCAGCCGTTGTGGGGAATGGGGGTGATATCACGGATGAATGCCACCTTGAAACCGGCGGCATTGATAGCGCGCATAGCGGACTCACGTCCGGAACCGGGGCCCTTAACAAAGATACCCACTGTGCGCATTCCGTTTTCCTGTGCACGACGGGCTGCCTGATCGGCAGCTATCTGTGCGGCAAAGGGAGTGCTCTTACGCGATCCCTTGAAGCCGCTCTGTCCTGCACTGGCCCAACTCACCGTGTTACCCCTGGTATCAGTGAAGGTAATGATGGTGTTATTGAACGTCGCCTGAATATGGGCAACCCCGACGGGGATGGACTTTTTCTCTTTCTTCTTGCCCACGCGCTTAGGTCTTGCCATAACTTCACTCTCTGTGATGGTTTTCTGATTAGGCTGGGGGAACCTCTAACGAGCTCAGTTATGAAAAGAGCCGTGCACGCTGACGACAGAGTTTACTGCAGCCAGGTGAAGTTCCACGCCGATATTGATGCCTAAAAGCTGACTATTTGCGCTTACCAGCCACACCGCGACGCGGTCCCTTACGGGTACGTGCGTTGGTCTTGGTACGCTGACCTCTAGCAGGCAACCCGCGACGATGACGCAGGCCGCGGTGGCAGCCGATGTCCATCAGACGCTTGATGTTGCTAGATATTTCACGGCGGAGATCGCCTTCAACCTTGTGATTCTGTTCGATTTCCTTACGGATTTCGTTCACTTCGTCGGCAGACAGGTCGTCAATGTTACGAGTCCAGTCAACACCGGTGGTATCAAGAATCTCCAGGGCAGTAGCGCGACCGACGCCATAGATGTAGGTCAGCGCGATATCAACCCTCTTGCCACGGGGCAGATCAACTCCAGCAATTCTGGCCACAGTCGAACTCCTGTTCGATTATCCCTGGCGCTGCTTGTGCCTGGGGTTTTCGCAGATCACTCTCAAAACGCCCTTGCGTCGGATGACCTTGCATTTGGGGCATACTTTCTTCACAGAAGGCCTGACTTTCATTTTAGTCTCCGTATTTGGACCTTTAGTGCAACAACGTGCCTGGGTAAAAACAGACCCAGAACGCGGTTAAGTATCACTGCGTCCTGTCTGAGTCAACCCTTATACTTACAAACGTATCCGGTTACGCCTGACTCAGGATTACCGGGCCGTCGGAGGTAATGGCAACGCTATGCTCGAAATGCGCCGAAAGCTTCCTGTCCTTTGTCACCGCTGTCCAGTTGTCGGACAACACCTCCACTTCATACGTTCCCGCCGTCACCATGGGCTCGATAGCAAGCACCATGCCGGGGCGCAAAGGTACGCCGGGAAGGCCGAACGGTACAAAGTTCGGAATTTCGGGCTTTTCATGCAGCTTGCGTCCAATTCCGTGCCCTACAAAGCGCCGGACCACCTGAAAACCGGCATTTTCCACATGCTGCTGAACAGCGGCGGAAATGTCGTACAGGTTGTTACCCGACAAGGCCTTTTCAATGCCTTTCATCAGCGACTCCTGAGTCACCTTGAGAAGACGGGCCGTTTCGTCCGGAACCTCGCCTACGGCATACGTTCTGGCCGAATCTCCGTAGAAGCCTTCGTAAATGACACCCATGTCAAAGCTGACAATATCGCCTTCTTTCAATACCCGCTCGGAAGGAAAGCCGTGAACGACCTCTTCGTTGACCGAGCAGCAAAGAGCAAAGGGAAAGCCCCCGTACCCCTGAAATGCAGGACGGACATTGTGCTTACGGCACAGGTCCTGAGCAAGCTCTTCAAAGTACAAAGTCTTGACGCCTGGGCGAACATTCTCGCCCAGGACATCAAGAATTGTAGCCACAATCCGGTTGGCTTCACGCATGAAGCCTATCTCTTTCTCGTTTTTGAGAAAGATACCGCGATACTTTTTCACCGTCAGCGCCTTCCCTTGATACGGGCCTTGTTCATGAGGCCTTCGTACTGTCGGGAGATCAGATGGGATTCCACCTGGGACATGAAGTCCATGGCAACCCCGACGACAATCAGCAGCCCGGTTCCGCCAAAATAGAACGGAACGTTCATATTGGCGATAAGAACCATGGGCAGAACACATATTGCGGCAATATACAGTGCACCCCACACCGTGATGCGGGTAAGCACTTTGTCAATGTATTCTCTGGTCTTTACGCCGGGACGTATCCCGGGAACAAAGCCGCCCTGATTTTTCAGGTTTTCCGCGATATCTTTGGGATCAAAAATGATCGCAGTATAGAAAAACGCAAAGAAAATAATCAGAGCCACAAAGACTACATTGTACAGCAACGTGTGAGGAGCAAAATACGCAGCAGCCGTCTGCAGCCACTCAACCGAGGAAAAACTGGCCACGGTGGCGGGAAAAAGCAGAAGACTGGATGCGAAAATGGGCGGAATGACACCGGCGGTATTGACCCGCAAAGGAAGATGCGAAGTCTGGCCGCCATACATCTTACGGCCCATCTGGCGCTTGGCGTAATGGATGGGAATCCTGCGCTGGCCACGCTCCATAAACACGATGAAAGCAAGAACAGCCGCCATGAACACAAGCAGTATGAGCACCATGAAAATGCTCAGATCACCCGTGCCGATCAGGCGGATGGTCTTCATCAGGCCGCCGGGCAGTCCGGCGACGATGCCCGAAAAGATGACCAGCGATATACCGTTGCCAAGTCCCTTTTCGGTTATTTGCTCACCCAGCCACATGATAAGCACAGTGCCTGTGGTGAGAGTTAGAATGGTGGTGAGTCGGAAACCCCAGCCGGGCGCCAGTACCAGAGACGCCCCTGTCGGGCTCTGCATGCTCTCAAGGCTCATGGCAATGCCGAAGCCCTGAATCACGGCGATCAGTACGGTACCGTAACGGGTGTACTGCGTGATTTTCTTGCGTCCCGCAGCGCCCTCCTCCTTGGCCATCCGCTTCAGCTCAGGGCTTACGACCTGCAGAAGCTGGATGATGATGGAGGCGGAGATGTAGGGCATGATGCCGAGGGCGAAAATCGACAGATTGCGAAGTCCGCCCCCGGAGAACATGTCAAAGAGGCCGAAAAGGGTGTTCTGAACACTGGCAAAGAAGTCTGCCAAAGCTGCAGAGTCCACCCCGGGCACAGGAACGTGAATTCCGATGCGGTATGCGGCCAGCAACAAGAAGGTCCACAAAAGCTTTTTCTTAAGCTCAGGCAGACGCGCCAGATTTTCTACACCACTCAAAGCCACGGCTAACCTTCCAGTGCCTTGGCTTCGCCACCGGCTTTTTGGATCTTTTCAACAGCAGAAGCACTGAACTTGTGCGCTTCCACTTTTACGGCGACATTGCATTCGCCGTTGCCCAGAACCTTGACAGCTGCGCCGGCACGGGCAAGCCCGCGTGCGTAGATGTCGTCCAGGGTGATTTCAGTCTTGCCTTCAAAGGCGCCAACGAGCTGACCGAGATTGATCACTTCGTAACGAGCCTTGAAAAGGTAGTTTTTGAAACCGCGCTTGGGCAGTCTGCGCTGCAGGGGCATCTGGCCGCCTTCGAAACCGGGGCGGACACCACCACCAGAGCGAGCGTTCTGGCCCTTGTTACCTTTGCCGGAGGTACATCCCCAGCCGGAACCGGAGCCACGGCCCACGCGTTTCCTCTGTTTACGTTCTTCATCGAACGGATACAGTTCGTGGAGTCTCATTATTCCGTTACCTCGACGAGATGCACAACCTTGGCGATCATGCCGCGTACAACGGCATTGTCCTCAAACGTCTTTTCCTGACGGATCTTGCGCAGCCCCAGAGCGTCGAGGGTACGACGCTGGTTGGGGTTGCAGCCGATCCGGCTGCGGACGAGTTTTACCTTGATCATGAGCCGATTCCTTACTTTCTGGGCGCTTCCAGTTTCTTTCCGCGCAGCTGGCTCACATATTCCGCACTGCGCAGCGAGGTCAGACCTGCCATGGTAGCGCGGAGCACATTGTGCGGGTTGTTGGTGCCGATGGCCTTGGCAAGCACGTCGTGAATGCCGACAGCTTCCATGATGGCGCGCACTGCGCCACCGGCGATGATACCGGTACCCTTGGAAGCGGGCTTCAGAAGCACCCGTCCGGCGCCGAAGGCACCAAGCACTTCATACGGCAGGGTGCCGTCCACCAGGGGAACCTGCACCATACCTTTTTTAGCGCGTTCGGTCGCCTTGCGCAGAGCCTCGGGCACTTCCTGGGCTTTACCCATGCCGAAGCCTACGGACCCGTTGCCGTCACCAACGACTACCAGGGCGCTGAAGCTGAAACGACGGCCGCCCTTCACAACCTTGGCAACTCGGTTGAGATCGACGATCTTCTCAATCAAGCCGAATTCGTTCTGTTCCATGCCAGTTCCTACTACCTGTTAGAATTCCAGGCCAGCTTCACGGGCGCCGTCGGCGACAGCCTTGATGCGGCCGTGATAGATGTAGCCGTTGCGGTCAAATACGACGCGCTCGATGTTCTTCTCCTTGGCCAGCTTGGCAATTTCCTTACCGACCAGCGAAGCGTTATCGACGGTCAGGCGCAAGGCGTTGCCGTTCTGCTTGCCAAGAGCCAGGGTAGAAGTGGCGGCAAGGGTGGTTCCGGTCTGGTCGTCAACCAGCTGGGCGTAGATATGCAGGTTGGACCTGTAAACCACCAGACGGGGACGAGCGCCGTTACCGGAAACCTTTTTGCGGATGCGGATTTTACGGCGCATTCTGGATTCATTCTTGGTCAACTTCATGGTCTTACCTGCCTACTACTTTTTGCCGCCGGACTTGCCGGCCTTACGGCGAATCTGCTCGTGTTCATATTTAACACCCTTGCCCTTGTAGGGTTCGGGCGGACGTACACGGCGAATGTTGGCAGCAACTTCACCAACGAGCTGCTTGTCGAAACCGCTGATGGTCAGCTTGTTTCCTGCGGCTGCGGCTTCGATACCCTTGGGCAGTTCAATGACCACCGGGTGGGAGAAACCGAGAGCAAGCTCGATGTTGTTGCCTTTAACGGCGACCTTGTAACCGACACCGTTGACTTCAAGGACTTTGCTGAATCCCTTGGAGACACCTTCGATGCAGTTTGCAAGAAGGGTACGGCGAAGGCCGTGCTGGGCGGATGCCTTTTTGGTTTCTTCGACTCTGGTGATAACCACAGAGCCGTCCTGAATCTCATATTTGAGCAGGGGCGAAACCGGCGTGGTCAGGCTGCCTTTGGGGCCCTTAACCTCTACAACGTCTGCTCCCAGCTTCACTTCCACGCCGGAAGGAACGGGGATAGGCTGTTTTCCGATTCGAGACATGACTGCACCTGCTACCAGATTTCACACAAAAGTTCGCCGCCCACATTCTTGCTGCGAGCGTTGGTGCCTTCAAGGACTCCACTGGAAGTGGAGAGAATGCATATGCCAAGACCATTCTGCACGCGGGGAATGTCGGTGGAACCGACATAAACGCGGCGGCCGGACTTGCTGATACGCTTCAGGCCGGAGATAACCGGCTTGCCCTTGAAGTATTTCAGTTCAATAACGATGGAGGATTCTTCCATCTTGAAGTCGGTGATGTAACCTTCTTCTTTGAGGATGGCTGCAAGAGCCTCCTTCATCTTCGAGCGCGGCACACTCACTTCCTTATGCAGGGCCAAGTGTGCGTTGCGGATACGCGTAAGCATATCTGCAATAGGATCAGTCAGCATTATTAACTCCTTGGCGACTTACCAGCTCGATTTACGGACACCGGGCAGTTCGCCGCGCAGCGACATATTGCGGAAGCAGATACGGCAAATGCCGAACTTACGCATGTAGCCGCGCGGACGGCCGCAGATGGGACAACGGTTGTAAGCACGAGCGCTGAATTTGGGCTTGCGCTTAGCCTTTACTTCCAGACTAGTACGAGACACTGCCGTAACTCCTTACTTCTTGAAGGGCATGCCCAGCTTATCAAGCAGGAACTTGCCTTCTTTGTCAGTCTTGGCACTGGTCACGATGGTGATGTTCATGCCCTTGGGGTTGTCAACACGGTCAACTTCCAGCTCGGGGAAGATGGTGTGTTCCTTAATTCCAAGGGTGAAGTTACCACGGCCGTCGAAGCCACGGTCAGCAATCCCCCGGAAGTCACGCACGCGCGGAAGCGCGAAGTTCATGAGCTTGTCAAGGAAGTCCCACATGGAATCACCGCGAAGAGTCACGCGGCAGCCGATGGGCATGCCTTCACGCAGCTTGAACGAAGCGATGGACTTTTTGGCGCGAGTGATCACGGCCTTCTGCCCAGCGATTGCGGTCAGTTCTTTCACGGCCTCTTCCAGAAGCTTCTGGTTCTGGCTGGCTTCGCCAAGGCCGATGTTAAGGGAGATCTTCTCCAGTTTCGGCAACTGCATAGAGCTCTTGTAGTTGAACTCTTTCTGCAGCACCGGCGCCACTTGTTCACGATATATATTTTGGAGACGCGTCATCGTTATCCACCTTAATCGATGATTTCGTTGCACTTTTTACAAAAGCGAACTTTTTTACCGTCTTCGGTGTACCGATAGCCGACCGTTGTGGCCTTGGCGCACGCGTCGCACATCACCTTTACATTGGAGATGTGGATGGGCATCTCCTTGTCGACGATGCCACCGGGCTGCTGCAGGTAAGGATTAGCCCGCATGTGCCTTTTGGCAACGTTCACCTTCTCGACCAGGACGCGGTCCTTCTTGCGAAGAACTTTCAAGACCTTGCCGATCTTGCCCTTATCCTTGCCGGAGATGACCATCACTTTATCGTCTTTACGAATACGAAACTGTTTCATTGGTATCTCCTACAGAACTTCAGGGGCCAGAGACACAATCTTCATGTAGTTCCGTGCGCGCAGTTCACGTGCAACGGGACCGAAGATACGGGTGCCGACGGGCTCGCCCTGCTTGTTCAGCAGTACGGCAGCGTTGGTATCGAACTTGATGTAGGAGCCGTCGTTACGACGGATTTCCTTGGCAGTACGAACGACAACCGCCTTCATGACATCGCCCTTTTTCACCTTGGAGTGAGGCAGGGCCTCCTTCACGGATACGACGATGACGTCGCCGACGGAAGCGTAACGGCGCTTAGAGCCGCCCAGCACCTTGATGCAGGCAACTTTTTTGGCACCGGAGTTATCCGCCACTTGCAGAGCAGATTCTACCTGGATCATGGCTTACCCCTAAACCGCCTTTTCAAGGATGGAGACCAGATGCCACCGTTTGTTCCGGCTAACCGGACGAAACTCGATGATCTTCACCTTGTCGCCAACTTTGCATTCATTGTTGGGATCGTGAGCGGTGAATTTCTTCCTGCGACGAATGTACTTCTTCAGCAGGGGATGCTTCACCAAGGTTTCGACGCGAACAACAATGGTCTTATCGTTCTTGTCGCTTACAACCACACCGACGAGAGCTCTGCCGTTTCTGTTTTCAATAGCTTCGGACATGTTATGCTCCCTTTTCCTTCAGAATCGTGAGGATGCGAGCAACGTTGTGCTTTGCCGCAGGGATTTCGGCAGTCTTTTCCAGCTGCGCCGTTGCATGCTTGAAACGCAGATCGAACAGTTCCTTTCTGGTTTCGGCAAGCTTGTCCTTCAGCTCGTCAATGCTCAGCTTTCTCAGTTCAGCGGCCTTCATTCTAGAGGCCCTCCCTAACTACGATCGTGGTCTTCACGGGGAGCTTATGAGCGGCGCGGGTCAGAGCCTCGCGAGCCAGCTCAAGGTTTACCCCTTTGATTTCGTAAAGTACACGGCCGGGCTT
Source organism: Oleidesulfovibrio alaskensis DSM 16109 (assembly GCF_000482745.1). Classification (NCBI taxonomy): domain Bacteria; kingdom Pseudomonadati; phylum Thermodesulfobacteriota; class Desulfovibrionia; order Desulfovibrionales; family Desulfovibrionaceae; genus Oleidesulfovibrio; species Oleidesulfovibrio alaskensis. The sequence goes on from NZ_AXWQ01000004.1 coordinate 238,083, forward strand.
CACAGGAGCGTACCAACCCACCGGAGCGCCTTTACCTTTACCCTGACGGGTTTCAAGAGGCTTGGCGGTGTAAGGCTGGTCGGGGAAGATGCGAATCCACATCTTTCCGCCACGCTTGATGTGACGCATGGCAGCCACACGAGCAGCTTCAATCTGCTGGCTGGTCAGCTTGCCGTGCTCCAGAACCTTAAGGCCGATTTCTCCGAAAGCAACATTGTTACCCTTGAGGGCGTCACCCTTAAGCCGTCCTTTCTGACGCTTACGGAATTTAACCTTTTTAGGAGTCAACATTACTGTTCTACCTCGTTGTCCAGGATTTCACCCTTGAAGATCCATACCTTGACGCCGATAATGCCGTAGGTCGTATGCGCTTCGGCATAACCGTAGTCAATGTCGGCACGGAGGGTCTGCAAAGGCACACGGCCATCGCGGTACCATTCCGAACGGGCAATTTCAGCCCCGGCCAGACGACCGGCACAGGCAACCTTGATGCCTTCGGCACCAAACTTGCGAGACATGCTCACCGTGCGCTTCATGGCGCGACGGAAAGCAACGCGACGTTCGAGCTGCATGGCGATGTTTTCTGCCACAAGCTGTGCGTCAGTTTCGGGGCGACGGATTTCGTTTACCTCGATGGAGAATTCGCGGCTGAACTTACGACGAAGATCTGCGCGAAGTTTCTCAATCTCAACGCCCTTGCGGCCGATAACGATACCGGGGCGGGCCGTGCTGAGGATAAGGCGAACCTTGCCACCGGCGCGTTCAATTTCAATTTTGGACAGGCCGGCGTGGTACAGGGTCTTCTTAACATACTTGCGGATGTTATGATCCTCAAACACGAAGGAAGCGTATTCCTTCTTGCTGAACCAGCGGGACTGCCAGTTCTTGTTGTACCCCAGCCGGAAACCGAAGGGATGTACTTTCTGTCCCATAACGTATCCTAACTTTCCTCAAGAATGACCGTGATGTGGCTGGTACGCTTCAAAATGCGGTTAGCCCGGCCCATAGAACGGGGCAGGAAGCGCTTCCAGGTAGGGCCTTCGTTGATGATCACCTGCTTTACCACCATTGCGTCAACATCGATGCCGGGCAGCTGCTCGGCGTTGGCAAGAGCGGAATGCATCACCTTGAAAATAAGGCCACCGGCCTTCTGAGGGGTGAAACGCAGGATGTTCATAGCGTCTTCTACAGGTTTGCCCTTCACGTTCTGGGCAACCAGGCGCGCTTTGCGCGGAGACACGCGAACGAATTTAGCAGTTGCTTTAGCTTGCATATCTATTCACCTACCTAGCGCTTGGCCTTGCTCTTCTTGTCGGCAGCATGGCCGTAGTAGGTACGGGTGGGCGAAAACTCGCCAAGCTTATGGCCGACCATGTTTTCGGTAACAAACACGGGAATGAACTTACGCCCGTTATGCACCGCAAAGGTCAGACCAACCATTTCGGGAGAGATCGTGGAACGGCGGGACCAGGTTTTGATAACACGACGGTCACCGGATTCCTGCGCCTTCTCCACTTTCTTCATCACGTGGTCGTCAATAAACGGACCTTTTTTCAGAGATCTAGGCATTCTCTACTCCTACTTCTGGCCACGACGCTTGATGATAAGCTTGGAAGAGGCCTTCTTCTTGTCGCGGGTCTTGAAGCCCTTGGTGGGAATACCCCACGGAGTCACAGGATGACGTCCGCCGGAGCTTCTGCCCTCACCACCGCCAAGCGGGTGATCGATCGGGTTCATGGCAACACCGCGAACCTTGGGACGGCGACCCAGCCAGCGGCTGCGACCTGCCTTACCGTACGAGATCTTCTCGTGATCAAGATTGCCAACCTGGCCGATGGTGGCGCAGCAGGTGACCAGCACCTTGCGCACTTCGCCGGAGGGCATACGCAGCAGTGCGTAGTTGCCTTCCTTGGCGACCAGCTGGGCATAGGTTCCGGCGGCACGGCAGAACTGTCCGCCCTTGCCGGGGTACAGTTCGATGTTGTGCACGATGGTACCCACAGGAACACGGGACAGAGCCATTGCGTTACCGGGCTTGATATCCACGGAATCGCCGGCCACAACCACGTCACCCTGCTTCACACCGAGAGGAGCCAGAATGTAGCGCTTTTCACCATCCGAGTAGTGCAGCAGTGCAATACGTGCGGAACGGTTGGGATCGTATTCGACATGAGCCACTTTAGCCGGCACGCCGACCTTGTCGCGACGGAAGTCGATGATACGGTAAAGACGCTTGTGCCCGCCACCGCGACGACGAGAAGTCACGCGGCCGTAGCAGTTTCTACCGCTCTTTTTGGTCAGGCCTTCAGTAAGGCTGCGCTCGGGCGTGCTACGGGTAATCTCCTCGAAAGAGGAAACGGTCTGAAAGCGGCGCCCAGGAGAAGTAGGTTTAAGCTTGCGAACAGCCATTGTTTACACTCCCTCGAAGAAATCGATCTTTTCGCCGGGTGCGAGGGTAACATACGCCTTCTTGTAACCGGCAGTCTGCCCCGTCACACGTCCGTGTTTGGTGCGGGCCTGCGGCTTGCGGGTAACAACATTGACACCCGCCACTTTGACGTTGAAAACCGACTCGACGGCTTTTTTGATCTCTATCTTGTTGGCCCGGGGATTCACAAAGAAGACAACCTGTTCGGAAGATTCCTTCACAAAGGTGGCCTTTTCGGAAACCAGAGGCTTAATAAGAATCTGCGTATAATCCATGACACCCTTCCTCTTACTTCAGTCGTTCCTGAACAGGCTCAACAGCCCCTTCAAGAAGAACCAGCTGGGCGTGCTTCAGAATTTCGAAAACGCTGAGCTGCTCGGGGGTCATCAGGGTGATCCCGGGGATGTTGCGGGCGCTGAGCACCAGCTTGTCATCCATTTCGGGGGTGACGACGAGAGCCTTACCCAGGCCCAGTGCGCCGGCAACCTTCACCATGTGCTTGGTCTTCACTTCAGGAAGCTCAATGCCCTTGACAACCATCAGGTTTTCTTCAGCCAGACGGGAGCTCAGAGCCATCTTCAGAGCCAGCTTGCGAACCTTCTTGTTAACCTTGAAGGAATAGTCGCGGGGCTGGGGACCGAAGACAACCGCACCACCACGCCAGACCGGAGAACGGTTGCTGCCCGAACGGGCGCGACCGGTACCTTTCTGACGCCAGGGCTTGGCACCGCCGCCGGAAATGGTCGAACGCGTCTTCACCGAATGAGTTCCGGCGCGCTTTGCCGCGCGCTGTGCGCGTACAACAAGGTTCAGGATCTCCGGCCGGACCTCGACCTCGAACACCTCGGGAGCCAGAGTGAGTTCACCCGTCTCCTTCTTGTCCTGATCGTATACTTTAACCACAGCCATGTGATTATCCTCTTTTTTACTGCTTGCGGACCATGACCAGGCCGTTCTTGGGACCGGGCACGGGGCCTTTGACCAGGATCAGGTTGTCTTCCGCGCGGACTTCGATGATCTGCAGGCTCTTTACAGTAACCTGACGGGCACCCATATGGCCGGCCATCTTCTTGTTCTTCCAAACCTTGCCGGGGAAGGTGGCGTGACCGATGGAACCGGGCGAGCGGTGCACAGCCTCGTGACCGTGGCTTGCAGGCATGCCGCCGAAGTTCCAGCGCTTCATCACGCCGGCGAAACCTTTACCAATGCTGGTGCCGGTCACCTTCACAAATTCGCCGGGGGTAAAAAGACCCACGGTCAAGTCGTCGCCGACTTTTTGCTCAGCAGGAGCTTCGAGACGAATCTCGCGCAGCACGCGGAACAAACCGCGACCAGCCTTGTCCATGTGACCACGGGCGGGCTTGTTTACGTGCTTTTCTTTGGCCTCTTCAAAACCGATCTGAACGGCGTTATATCCATCCTTGGCCGCATCCTTGACCTGAATTACAGGACAGGGACCAGCTTGAATCACGGTCACAGCCACCGCACTGCCATCATTGGCGAAAATGCGGGTCATGCCGATCTTGCGACCCAGGATTCCCATCTTCTCAGCCATGACTACCTCTCGCTAGAGTTTGATTTCCACGTCCACGCCTGCGGGGAGACTCAGTTTCCCCAAAGCGTCCACGGTCTGCTGAGTAGGCTCGAGGATATCCATGAGCCGCTTGTGGATGCGCATTTCAAACTGTTCGCGGGACTTTTTGTCCACATGGACGCTTCGGTTTACCGTAAACTTGTGGATGTTGGTGGGCAGCGGAATCGGTCCGGCCACACCAGCGCCCGTGTTGCGCGCCGTATCTACGATTTCAGCCACAGCCTTATCCAGGATGCGGTAATCGTAAGCTTTAAGCTTAATCCTGATACGATCACTGCTAACTGTCGTCATTGTTAACTACTCCATGATCTGGGAATCGACACCCTTGCCTCTGAGGAGCCCGGGACCATCCGGTGCCTCATACCGCGGCGAGCGCGGTGCGGCGACAGAGTTCCTCACTTACGGTGGCGCTTTGTCCGGATTTACAAGACATGCAGCGGGGAAAAAGCATGCGCTGTAAACACAGGACAAACACGTAGGTCGACAACGCTCTCTTTACGCAGAGAACGGAGTCGTGAACTTTCTTCGCGGAACAGTATAAATGGGGGAGAGAGATAAAACGGTGGGCCAGACTGGCACCTCTGTTGCTCTGCTCCGCCGCTTTCGCGCGAAGATCGCCCACGTTGTCGCCAGCCTGTTTTCCATCTGCTTGCGCAGACGGACAGGTGGTCCGCAGGGTTACTAAACAGGAACCATAAGGCTCCGGAAAAATTTTATGTACAGTACCTTACAGCCGAATACCGCATCGGCTGGAACGGCAAGACATTTAATTAGGCATTCAGTAACGCCTGCAAATGTCAAGCTTCAGTCCGCAGACTGAATGAGCAGCAGGACGGACTCAATCCGCCCTTTAAACCCCTTGCGGGGAAGTCTACTGCCTGTGCGGTGAAAACAACCACATCAAGCGAGGTGTTCTTATATAGAGGTGTGCCCTTCCCGTCAACCTTCTTTTTTTATTTTCTGCAAAAAAAAGCGCCCCGCAAAAGCGGGGCGCCGGATAAGCATATTCAGCCAGCTTATTCGCCGGACTTACTCTTGGTAAGTTCTTCGGCAAGGTTGGCGGGAACGCGCTCATAATGGTCGAACTGCATGGTGAAGTTGGCACGCCCCTGAGTGCGCGAACGCAGGTCGGTAGCATAACCGAACATTTCGCTCAGCGGCACGTGACAGCGGATAACCTGTGCACCAGCGCGGGAATCCATGCTCTGGATCTTGCCGCGGCGGCCGTTCAGGTCGCCCATGACGTCGCCGAGGTATTCTTCGGGAGTCACAACTTCAACGTCCATGACAGGCTCGAGCAGCACGGGCGAAGCCTTGCGTGCAGCTTCTTTCACTGCCATGGAACCGGCAACGTAGAAGGCCTGTTCCGACGAGTCGACTTCGTGGTACGAGCCGAACACCAGAGCAACCTTGACGTCCACCATGGGGTAGCCGGCCAGAACGCCGCTTTTCAGCGCATCCTGAATACCCTTGTCAACAGCAGGGATGTATTCCTTGGGAATAACACCGCCGGTGATCTTGTTCTCGAACAGGTAGCCCTTTTCAGGGTTGGGTTCGACCTCGATCACGACATGGCCGTACTGTCCACGTCCGCCGGACTGCTTGGCGTACTTGTGGTCGACCTTGGTTTCCTTGCTGATGGTTTCGCGGTAGGCAACCTGCGGCTTGCCGACGTTGGCGTTGACGCTGAACTCACGGGTGAGACGGTCAACGATGATGTCGAGGTGCAGTTCGCCCATACCGGCGATCAGGGTCTGGTTGGTTTCATCATCGCCCTTCACGCGGAAGGACGGGTCTTCCTTTGCCAGCTTGGCCAGAGCTGCGGAAAGCGCATCGCGGTCAGCTTTGGTCTTGGGCTCGATGGCAACCTCGATAACAGGCTCGGGGATGTCAAGAGACTCAAGAACGACCGGACGGTTTATCTCGCAGATGGTGTCACCGGTGGAAACCTGCTTGAGACCCACAGCGGCAACGATATCGCCGGCGCCGGCCCACTTGATTTCTTCACGCTTGTTGGCGTGCATCTTCAGCAGGCGGCCGATGCGTTCTTTCTTGCCGGTGTTGGCATTATACACGGTCATACCGGCTTCAATGAAACCGGAGTAGATGCGGATAAAGGAAAGGTGACCGATGTAGGGGTCAGATGCCAGCTTGAACACCAGGGCGGCAAGCGGCTCTTCGTCTTTGCAGGGGCAGACGATCTTTTCCTCTTCGTTGTCAGGGTTGGCACCGACCATCTGTTCGATGTCAACAGGCGAAGGCAGGTACTCCACCACCGCATCAAGCAGGGGCTGAACGCCCATGTTGCGGAAAGCGGAGCCGCACAGAACCGGCACTGCGGTTCTGGCGATGGTGGCCCTGCGGATGGCGCTGTGGATTTCTTCTTCGGTCAGCTCTTCGCCGCCGAGGTATTTTTCCATCAGCGCGTCATCTTCTTCAGCCACTGCCTCGATCAGTTCAAGACGCATAACGTCGAACTGGTCCTGAAGCTCGGCAGGAACGCCGGTCACGGCGAACTCGGCACCCTTGGAGGCTTTGTCGAAAACAACAGCCTTTCCGGTGACGAGATCGACGATGCCCTGGAATTCGTCTTCACTGCCGATGGGAACCTGAAGCGCAAGGGGCTTTGCCTTCAGCCGGTCGCGGATCATATCCACGCAACGGAAGAAGTTGGCACCCATGCGGTCCATCTTGTTGACGAAGCAGATGCGCGGAACCTTGTAGCGGTCAGCCTGACGCCAAACGGTTTCAGACTGAGGCTCGACACCGGCAACGGCGTCGAACACGGCTACAGCGCCGTCCAGAACGCGCAGCGCGCGCTCGACTTCAATGGTGAAGTCCACGTGACCGGGGGTGTCGATGATGTTGATTCGACAATCCTTCCAGAAGCAGGTGGTAGCTGCGGAGGTGATGGTGATACCACGCTCCTGCTCCTGCTCCATCCAGTCCATGGTTGCCTGACCTTCGTGCGTTTCACCTATTTTGTGAGACACACCGGTGTAGAAAAGGATGCGCTCGGTAGTCGTGGTTTTTCCCGCATCAATGTGGGCCATGATACCGATATTGCGCTGCTGGGGTATGGCTACTTTTCTGGACACGTGACTAATCCTCGGACGTTACCAACGGAAATGAGCGAAAGCCTTGTTGGCTTCAGCCATACGATGGGTGTCGTCCTTCTTCTTCACGGCACCGCCGCGGTTGTTGAAAGCATCAAGCAGTTCGCCGGACAGGCGTCCTACCATGCCTTTTTCTCCACGTGCGCGTGCGTAGGTGATGAGCCAGCGGATAGCCAGAGACACCTGACGGTCGGAACGCACTTCGACGGGCACCTGATAGGTGGCACCGCCGACGCGGCGGGATTTGACTTCGACGAAGGGCTTTACGTTATCAACAGCCTTTTCAAAGGCCTTGATTGCATCTTCGCCGGTCTTTTCCTGCAGCACTTCAAGAGATTTATAAAAAATCTTTTCTGCAGCGCCCTTTTTGCCGTCAACCATCATGCGGTTGACGAAGCGGGCAGCGAGCCGGCTGTTATACACCGGATCGGGCAGAACTTCACGTCTGGGGATAGGTCCTTTACGAGGCATGAAAAACTCCCTTCGCTACTTCGGACGCTTGGCGCCGTACTTGGAACGTCCCTGGCGGCGATCCTGCACGCCGGCAGTATCCAGAGTACCACGAACAATATGGTAACGTACACCGGGCAAGTCTTTTACACGACCGCCGCGGATCATAACAACAGAGTGCTCCTGCAGGTTGTGACCTTCACCGGGAATGTAGGCGGTCACTTCAATAGCATTGGTCAGGCGCACACGGGCGACTTTACGCAAAGCCGAGTTCGGCTTCTTAGGCGTTGTGGTATACACGCGGGTGCAAACCCCACGGCGCTGCGGGCAAGCCTGAAGCGCGGGAGTCTTCTTCCGCTTAGCAACCTTTTTACGCTCTTTTCTGATGAGCTGGTTGATAGTGGGCATCAGTTTCCTCCGTGGAAATGGATCGATGTCATTCGCTAAAGACGCAAGGCAATACGCCATTGCCGACACACTGTCAACAACGGCGGTCCGAGGAGAACTCCGATCACCTATGAAGCCATCCTTAAAATCACCTGTACGCTTCGCTTGGGGACTTCGACTGAAAAGCCCAGCAGCCTTGCTTTCAATCGTATTCTCACCCTGCAAGCAAACTTGAACATGACCCGATACGCCAATTAGCCGCAGGAGACAAGCAGTTTCTCTGTCTGCCCTGCAAAAAAATCATTCCCTGTACACCTTGTTACAATTATCACATCTACACCGACAACAAAAAGTCGCTTTTCCGCCAGCCGGTAGCCACCGGTGCGGCCACGTGCTGCTAAAAAGCCGGCAAAACCCAACCGTGCAGCCCTTCATGTGCTTACGCTATCACCCCATGTTTATGTCTTTTTTTTATTCTTATTTTGCCGCTTGACATTTTGCTAAAAATTTCACAAGACGTTGTCACGTGCTCACGATCGTTGCTTCATTGCATCGGCACGATCTTTAATGCATGGAATTTTTTGGCTCGCATCCGCCGGATGCGTCCTACATTGCAAAAACTATAATTTTCGGAGGATGGAAGCTATGTCCAATTTGGTCCCCCCTCATGGCGGTAAAGGTCTTGTCTGCTGCCTGCTCGAAGGTGCTGAAAAGGAAGCTGAACTGAAGAAGGCCGCCGGCCTCAAGCAGATCGAGATCAGCTCCCGCGCCAAGGGCGACCTGATCATGATGGGCACCGGCGGTTTCTCCCCGCTGAGCGGCTTCATGAAAAAGGCTGACTGGAAGAGCGTCTGCGAAAAGATGACTCTGGCTGACGGCACCTTCTGGCCTGTGCCTGTGACTCTGGACGTTTCCAAGGAAGAAGCAGCTTCCATGAAGGAAGGCGACGAAATCGCCCTCGTTCGCGGCGGTGAAGTGTTCGCCACCATGAAGGTGGAAGAACTCTACGAAATGACCGATGCCGACAAAAAGTGGGAATGCGAGCTTGTGTTCAAGGGTGAAGGCCCCGACTCTGAAAAGTTCTGGGACATCGCTGAAGAAGACCACCCCGGCGTGAAGATGGTCATGGCTCAGAAAGAGTTCAACGTGGCCGGTCCCGTCAAGGTTCTTTCCGAAGGCGACTTCCCCACCAAGTTTGCCGGTGTGTACAAGCGCCCCGCAGAACTGCGTGCAGAACTCGAAGAACGCGGCTGGTCCAACGTTGCCGCTCTGCAGCTGCGTAACCCCATGCACCGTTCGCACGAATACCTTGCCAAAATCGCTGTTGAAGTGTGTGACGGCGTGGTTATCCACTCCCTCGTGGGCTCCCTGAAGCCCGGCGACATTCCTGCCGAAGTCCGCGTGAAGTGCATCGACACGCTGGTTGAAAAGTACTTCGTGAAGGAAAACGTCATTCAGGCCGGTTACCCCCTCGACATGCGTTACGCCGGTCCCCGCGAAGGCCTGCTGCACGCAACCTTCCGCCAGAACTACGGCGTAAGCCGCATGATCATCGGTCGTGACCACGCCGGTGTGGGTGACTTCTACGGTATGTTCGAAGCCCAGACCATCTTCGACAAGATTCCTTACGCCAAGGAAGCCTGCCCCGAACCCGGCAAGGCTCTGCTTTGCGAACCCCTGAAGATTGACTGGACCTTCTACTGCTTCAAGTGCGACGGCATGGCTTCTCTGCGCACCTGCCCCCACAGCAAGGAAGACCGCGTCCTGCTGTCCGGCACCAAGCTGCGTAAAGCCCTGTCCGAAGGCTCCGATGTTCCGGATCACTTCGGTCGCGAAGAAGTACTCGACATTCTGCGCGAGTACTACGGCGGCCTGACCGAAAAGGTTGAAGTGAAAATGCAGCGCGCTGCTTCCGGTTCCCAGATGTAGCCTCCGGCTGCATCCGCTTTGCAAGTACAGAGGGGGAGACATATGTCTCCCCCTTTTTTATATGCACAGGCGGTCACCGGCCTGCCGGTTTAAAGTCCCGTTGTCCCGCCCCTACGGGCGTCTGCCTGCTGACCACGTCCGGCTCGGAACGTATCCGCACCTGAGGCCCGAAGCACTGCGTAACCTCAGGTATGGTACGGCACTGCCACCGGTGCCGGAAGCAACGGAAGGCATTGCCGACAGGCAACACCCTGATCGCGGACATATAATTCCCTGCAATCGGCCTGCCGTCGGCCCGCAAACCGCCGAAAACCGCCGCTAACTTCACGCAAACCGCACGCAGACGCGGGCACCTGCAAACAGGCGGAAGAACGCAGCCGGACTCCCCCGTCGGACAGCCACCGCGCCAACAGGCTGCAGACCAGATCAAGAACACAGAGTCTCAACGCATGGCAGCCCAGCCGGGCAGATAGCGTCCGGCTTCCTTCAAAGCGGTGTCATGAGTGACAGCATCGGGCTGAAGTTGCACAAGATATCGCCAGAATTTTTGGGAATGATCCAGAAAGACAAGGTGCGCCAGTTCATGATAAATCACCGCATCGCACAGCGCCGGCGGCAGAAAAAGCAGTCTGGCGTTCAGCATGACGGTTCCCCGCGCCGAGCAGCTGCCCCAGCGCCTGCCCGGTACGGCTATGCGCACTGCAGCCGGTTCCAGACCGTGACGTTCAGCCAGCTCTCGACACCGCGGAACAAGAAAAGCATGCCCCTTTCGCTTCAGCCAGCCGAGCAGCATCGTCACAGCCGCATCCGAGCCAGTGCCGGCAACCGCCACGCACAGCTCACTGCGGTTCACGGACAGGCTGGATTTTCCCGTTGCAGCGGTCACGCGCAGCCGGAATGTCTCACCCGTTGCGCGCAGCTGCAGTTCTTCGGGAAACAAGGGGCGACACAGAACCGGCTCCAGACGTGCGCGGTTGCGCTTCACGGCCTCCGCTATCCAGTCGTGGTGTTCACGGACGAACACAGAAGCCAGGGCAGGATCTGCTCCTGCCGGAAGTACAACCTCAAGACCTGAAGATATCAGGCGCAGAGACATACGTCTGGCCCTGCTGCTGTGCCTGACTGTATAATGCGCAAGCACATGCGCTATCAAATTTTCCGTATGCTGACTCATGACGGGTCTTTACCCTTGCTCAAACGCGAAGTACAGTGCCTGCACCCAGTCCGTTGCCAACCGGAGGATACATGTTCGAGACCCGTAGAAAAGCCCATCTGAGCGGAACACTCATAGCGCTTGCCGGCCTTGCCCTCTGTCTTTACGGCGGCATTTTTCAGGCCGAAGCCCTGTGCTTCACCAGCGGCTGCGCCCTGTTCCGTGATATCACCATCGCCGGCATCTCCCCATGGTGGGCAGGGGCGGGCGCCTTCGGCATCACTGCCCTGCTGTGTATGATCGGCCGTACGCGGATGGCACGCGGCGTTGCCATGCTCATGCTGCTGGGCGACCTGTTGTTCTTATTTATAATGATATTCACCGCCCCCTGCATACCCTGCCTGTGTGCGGCACTGATAATCATCTGGCTGTACTGGACGCTGACTGCAGACAGCAAGCGGCCGCAACGGATACGTACGGCACTGGCTCTCATATGGCTCTCGCTCTTTACGCCCAACATTTTCGCGACGGCAGGAGAAATGACCGGCGGCTGGATAATTCACGGACCGGAACAGGCTGCCCTGCAGATATATTTTTCCCCGAGCTGCCCCGCCTGCAAAGAGGCCGTGCTGGCCATCAGCCAGAATAACCCGCAGCAGGTGGCGTACTTTCCCGTTGCAGAATCAACATCAGACCTGCTGCGCATAAAAAAAATGCAGGAGGAGCTGAAGGCGGGGCGAAGTGTATACGCCGCATTCCGCACCAGCATAACCGCCGCTGTACCGCTGCAGAACGGCGTTCCCCCGGCCGAAGTGGCAATGCTGCAGTGGCGCACTCTGCAAAACAAAGCCCGCCTTGCGCGGATGGGCATAACCACGATTCCGGCCATTGTTACAGCCGGCAAACCCGCCCGGCTGGGCGGTGCTGAACAAGGCATGTCCTTTATTCCTGATCCTGCGGGCGGTTTTGCAGGCTGCAGCGAACAGACAGATCAGGACTGCGACGACACCGGCAGGCAGCCCGCCCCTTTGCTGCGCAGTCCGTCTCCCAGCGACAGTCAGCTTGATGAACTGTTCGACAATGTTCCTGAAGATGTTTCAAACTGATTAGCCGCTCAAAAACGTGCTGTTTCATTGACCTTTCATGCGAATCCTACTATGTGAAAAAAATAATTATCTTTACGTACCGGATTGCAGGTCGGAAAGGACAGAAGCGGCGCTCTCAGTCCGTTGAAATTACTTGGACAAGCGCGGCAAAACCCTTTATAGGGGTTGCGCTGTTCCAGCCGGGCACAAACCTGCAACCATCATCAGGTAAGGGCAAATGACTATCTACGATTTGCTGAAAGCGAACAGAGAAACACTGGTCGGCCAATGGATTGCGCAGATACAGGAAACGTATCCCATAGATACTGTTGGCTTTTTGCGCAGCCGTAAAGACCAGTTTCACAACCCCGTAGGTGACAAGACCGAAAAAGCAGTCGCCGCCCTTTTCGATATGCTGGCAGAAGACGGCATAGATCCGGAAAAAGCGGCACAACCTCTGGATGATATCATCCGCATACGCGCCATCCAGAGCTTTACTCCCGAACAGGCCGTCGCCGTCATTTACTTTTTAAAAACCATCGTGCGCAATGCGCTTGGTGCACAGATTGCGGAACACCGGCTTTATCCGCAGCTGCTCGCACTGGAAAGCCAGATAGACACCATGGTGCTCATTTCCTTTGGCATATACGCCAAGTGCCGTGAAAAACTGCACATAATGCGTGCCGAAGAGTACAAGCGTCGCTACGCACAGCTCATACGCAGAGCTGAACGTATATTGGATACGCCGGCAGGGGAACCGGACATATAACAACCGATAGCCTAGCAGCGAGGTAACGGAATGATTATTTCACTCTTGGCGGTCATTGCGCTCGGGTGTATCGCCTGGCTGGGAGCCGCATCTGGCTTTCAGCAATTATTCGGGGTGATTATACCATTAGCCGCAGTGCTCGTGTTCCTGGCGGGATTCGTGTACAGAATCATGGATTGGGCAAAATCGCCCGTTCCTTTCCGCATCCCGACAACGAGTGGACAGCAGAAATCTTTGCCCTGGATCAAGCCCAGTCCTCTGGACAACCCTTCCTCCAACGCCGGAGTGTGGGGCCGCATGATCCTTGAGGTGTTGACGTTCAGATCTCTGTTCCGCAACACCGAAGTGTCTCTGGAGAAAGGCCCGCGTGTGGTCTATTACTCCTCCAAGTGGCTGTGGCTTTTTGCCCTTCTTTTCCACTACTGTTTTCTGACCATTTTCATCCGCCACTTCCGGTTCTTCATGGAACCTGTGCCCTTTGCCGTGGGCGGACTGGAACTGCTGGACGGAATGATGCAGGTTGGCGTTCCGCGCCTGTTCATGACCGATGTCATCATTATGGCTGCGGTGCTCTACCTTATCGGCCGCCGGCTGTTCAATGACAAAATCCGCTACATTTCGCTTCCCAACGACTACTTCCCCCTGTTCCTTATTCTCGGTCTGGTGGGCAGCGGTATCTGCATGCGGTACTTCACCAAGGTCGACATTGCCTCGGTAAAGGTTCTTACCATGGGTCTTGTGACGTTGAACCCCGTTGTCCCCGAAGGCATCGGCGCAATGTTCTATGTGCACCTGTTCCTGCTGAGCGTACTGCTTATGTACTTCCCTTTCAGCAAGCTGATGCACATGGGCGGCGTTTTCCTGAGTCCTACCAGGAACCTGCCCAACAACAGCCGCGCCGTGCGCCACGTGAACCCCTGGAACCCGCCCAAGAAGTACCGCACTTACGAAGAGTACGAGGACGATTTCAGGGAACCCATGTTTGAAGCGGGCCTCCCTCTCATGAAGAAACCTGACGAAGCTTCCAAGGAGTAAGGAGTAGCCATGCCTAAGGTGCCAACCCCTGAAGAACTGGTCAAAGTAGATTACAGCATGCCTGCAGGCTCTTGGATGGACACCAAACCGGAGTTCGTCGACGGCAGCTTCTGCTACCCTGCCAAAGCTGAAATCATGGAAGGGCTGGGCATGCCCAACCCGCACACGTGGAACCCCGCCGAAGAAGACTGGGGCCTGCCCGAAAACTGGGAAGAGATTATCTATAACGCCATGCAGGAGCGGCTGGAAAAATACCGTTCCTTCAAGGTCTTCATGGATATCTGCGTGCGCTGCGGCGCATGCGCCGACAAGTGTCACTTTTTCATCGGCACCGGCGACCCCAAAAACATGCCCGTGCTGCGCGCCGAACTGCTGCGCTCGGTCTACCGCCGCGATTTCACCACCGCCGGTAAAATTCTGGGCAAGCTGGCAGGTGCCAGAAAGCTTGATAAAGACGTGATCAAGGAGTGGTTCTACTACTTCTATCAGTGCACTGAATGCCGCCGTTGCTCGGTATACTGCCCCTACGGCATCGACACCGCCGAAATAACCATGATGGCGCGTGAGCTGCTGCATGAACTCGGCCTCGGCATCAACTGGATCATGGAGCCGGTGTCCAACTGTAACCGCACAGGCAACCACCTCGGCATCCAGCCGCATGCCTTCAAGGAAATCGTGGAATTCCTGTGTGACGACATCGAAGACATCACAGGCATCCGCATCAATCCCCCGTTCAACGAACCGGGCCACGAAGTGCTGTTCATCACCCCCTCCGGCGACGTTTTCGCCGATCCGGGTATTTACACCTTCATGGGATATCTGATGCTCTTCCACGAGATAGGGCTGGACTATACCCTGTCCACCTACGCATCAGAAGGCGGCAACTTCGGTCTGTTCACGTCAGCTGACATGATGAAAAAGCTGAACGCCAAAATGTACGCCGAAGCCGAGCGTCTGGGTTCCAAATGGATTCTGGGCGGCGAATGCGGTCACATGTGGCGCGTGATCAACCAGTACATGGGCACCATGAACGGTTCCACGCCCTCCTGCATGGAAACTCCCGTCAACCCCATCACCGGCACCGTGTTCCATAACGCAGCCGATACAAAGATGGTGCACATCACCGAGTTTACTGCAGACCTGATAAAGCACAACAAGCTGCGTCTTGACCCCAGCCGTAACGACCACCTGCGCGTCACGTTCCACGACTCGTGCAACCCTGCACGTGCCATGGGTCTTTTTGAAGAACCGCGCGAAGTCATCAAAGCGGTGTGCAACAACTACTTTGAAATGCCCGAAGGAACCACCCGCGAGCAGACCTTCTGCTGCGGTGCCGGCTCCGGTCTGAATACGGATGAAATAATGGAACTGCGCATGCGCGGCGCACTGCCCCGCGGCAATGCCCTGCGGTATGTGCAGCAGAAGCATGACGTAAACGCCATGGCCTGCATCTGCGCCATCGACCGTGCCACCCTGATTCCCCTGGCCGACTACTGGGCTCCGGGCGTTTCCATATACGGCACGCACGAACTGGTGGCCAACGCACTGGTCATGAAGGGCGAACAGAAGCGTACCGTTGACCTGAGGCAGGAAGATCTGCCGGGCATGGAGGATGAATAACCATGTATAACAGCAAATACATCATCCCCGGACTGCTCATCTTCGTGGGTCTGGTGACCTTCCCCTTCTGGGTGAATCTGGTTTCCGCCGAATACAAGCGTCCTGAACTGGCTCTGCCCGCAGACCAGAAAGAATGCATCGAGCCTGTGGAATACATGCGCACCGAGCACATGAACCTGCTTGATACATGGCGCGACGAAGCGCTGCGCGAAGGCAAACGCACTTACACCGCATCCAACGGCAAAGTGTGGGAAACAAGCCTGCAGAATACCTGCATGCAGTGCCACACCAACAAGGCCGAATTCTGCGATAAGTGTCACGAAACCAACAGTGTCGATCCCTACTGCTGGGATTGCCACGTAGCCCCCAGGGGGAACCAGTAATGTTCGACAGAAGAAGATTCCTCAAGATTGCTGGTCTGTCGGCCCTCGGTCTTGGCGCTGGTTCCGCGATTGGAGTGGCAGAAGCGCTGGCTGCGCCTAAAAAGGATCCTTACAGCGCCAATGCCCATGCGCTGCATGCCGGTCGCTGGGCCATGGTTATCGATACCCGCAAGTTCGAGACTCCCGAAGACTTCCAGAAGCTCATCACGGCCTGCCACAAGCAGCACAATGTGCCCGACATTCCCAATGATCAGCACATTATGTGGCTGTGGACGGACAAGTACGAGCACACCTTCCCCGAACAGGCCAACAACCATCTGTCCGATGAAGTGAAGGAGCGGGACTTTCTGCTGCTGTGCAACCACTGCGAAAACCCGCCGTGCGTCCGTGTGTGCCCCACAAAGGCCACTTACAAACGCCCCGACGGCATTGTTGCCATGGACTACCACCGCTGCATCGGCTGCCGGTTCTGCATGGCAGGCTGCCCCTACGGCGCGCGTAGCTTCAACTACGGCAACCCCAGAGAATACCTGAAGGATATCACCAACCCCGCATTCCCCACACGTATGCGCGGCGTTGTTGAAAAATGCAACTTCTGCGTCGAACGTCTGGCTCAGGGGCTGATGCCCTCCTGCGTTGAAGCGTCTGAAGGTGCCATTGTCTTTGGCGATCTGAACGATCCGGATTCCGAAGTGCGTCAGGTTCTGGCCGAAAACTTCACCATCCGCCGTAAACCATCTCTGGGCACGCAGCCCGGTGTATACTACATCATCTAAGGGGAGATGCCATGATCGAAAAAGCGCTCAAAGGCTCTCCGGGTTATTACATCTGGCTGGCCTTCCTCGGTTCACTTATCGGCCTCGGCTTGTTTACGTACACCTTCCAGATGAAGCACGGGCTTGCCATTACCGGTATGAGCCGTGACGTTTCCTGGGGATTTTACATTGCCCAGTTCACGTATCTGGTCGGGGTGGCCGCATCCGCTGTTATGCTGGTGCTGCCTGCGTACTTCCACCACTACAAAAAATTCAAGAAGATAATCATCTTCGGTGAATTCATGGCCATCGGCGCGGTGCTGATGTGCATGCTGTTCATCATGGCCGACCTCGGCCAGCCGCAGCGTGCTCTCAACGTGATGCTGCACCCCACGCCTAACTCCGTCATGTTCTATGACATGATGGTTCTTGTGGGCTACCTCATCCTCAATGCCGTCATTGGCTGGGTGACTCTGGAAGCCGAACGTCACGACGTGGAACCGCCTTCGTGGGTGAAACCGCTGATTTACCTGTCCATTGTCTGGGCTTTCAGCATTCACACCGTTACGGCTTTCCTGTACGCCGGTATCCCCGGCCGCCATTACTGGCTTACCGCCATCATGGGGGCCCGCTTCCTGGCTTCGGCGTTCTGCTCCGGTCCGGCAATACTGCTGCTTCTGCTGTTCACACTGCGCAAGTTCACCAGACTGACTCTGGAGACGGAAGCCGTGCAGACCCTGACGAAGATCATCACGTACGCCATGTGCATCAACGTGTTCTTCTTCCTGCTGGAAGTCTTCACCGCGTTCTACAGCGGCATTCCCGGTCACGCACATCCCATCGCCTACATGTTTGCCGGTCACAACGGCCATGTGGACTGGATCACCCCGTGGATGTGGGCAGGCGCCATCATGGCTATCCTGTCTCTTGTGCTGCTCATTCCGCCGCACATCCGCGACAATACCCGCGTGCTGCCTTTTGCGCTGGCTCTGCTGGTTGCCGCAAGCTGGATTGACAAGGGGCTCGGCCTGATCATCGCCGGTTTTACCCCCAACGTCTTTGACAAGGTGACAGTATACGCACCGACAGTTCCCGAGCTGCTCATTTCGCTGGGCATCTTCTCTGTGGGAGCTCTGGTGGTATCCATCCTGTGGAAAGTTGCGCTGGGCGTGAAGGAGGAACGGGGCACACTGTAGCCGCGTTCTGTCCCGACAGATAATACAAGAGCCTGCCCGTTTTCGGGCAGGCTCTTTTCTTTTTATTCCCGTCTTGCCGGAAGAGAACAAAGACCGGCGTGATATGGCCGGTATCTCGGGTCAACGTGACTGCAGGCTGTTCGGAACACCGCACAAAGCAGATGAGCCCGCAATGCAAGTATGTAAGTTACGGAGCCGGCTGCCTTGCCGCAGCGGATATAAGCATGCGCATTGCTGCGTTGCCGGAAGATAATCCATGTACGGCAACCGGCACCGGCAGCATCAGAAGAAAAAACCGAGAAACAGCATACAGGCCGGATGCTGACGGCACACCGCTGCACCGGCGGCAACACAAATCAGCCCTGCAACGGCATTACGGACAGGCTCCGCCGGAAAAGCCGAAACAGCCCCGTTACAACCCGAAAGGAGCGATGACCCGCTCCAGAACGCCCTGCACCTTTGAAATGGCCACGCCGTAATTTGTGACGGGCACCCCTCTGCGTGTACATTCGCGTATGCGCCGCATCATTTCGGCGCGGTTGGTCATGCAGCCGCCGCAGTGCACAGCCAGTGCGTATCTTTCAAGATCTTCGGGGAAATCATGCCCCGCATACATTTCGAATGAAAGCTCTCTGCCGGTGTACTGTGTGATCCAGCGGGGTATCTTCACCCTGCCGATATCATCGGCAACGGCATGGTGCGAACAGGCTTCGCACATCAGCACTGTGTCGCCGTCGCGCAGGGAGTCGATGGCGCGGGCACCTCGGACAAGCAGCTCAAGGTCACCCTTATAGCGGGCAAACAATGTGGAAAAAGTGGTCATGGGAATGTCATCGTCAACGTCACCGGCCACTTTGAGCACCACCTGCGAATCAGTGATCACCAGCGCCGGCGGCGATACAAGCTTGTCCAGAGCAGCTTCCAGTTCGCGCTCCTTCACCACCATCCCCATGGCGTCCGCGTCCAGAACATCGCGCAGCACCTGCACCTGCGGCAGGATCAGACGCCCCTTCGGGGCAGCCAGATCAATGGGGACTACACAAAGAACTGTATCACCTTCGGAAATAAGATCGGAAACAAGCACAGGATCCGCTTTCAGCTCTTCGGGCACCATTTCGACAATGGCCGACTTCAGCTCGCTGATACCCTTTTGCGCCACGGAAGAAACCTGCACATGGCGGACTCCTGCCTCGTGGCAAAAACGAGCATCTTCGGGCCGCACATCTGCTATATCCTGTTTGTTAAAAACAACCAGCGCGGAAATTTCCATTGCCTGCAGATCGGCCAGCATCCGCTTTTCCGCCTCTTCCATACCGGCTTCACTGACAACCAGCAGCGCGACATCCGTACGGGCCAGCACCTTTCTGGCCGAACGGACCCGCATTTCGCCCAGCTCACCGGAATCGTCCAGCCCGGCCGTGTCATAAAAAGTAACCGGTCCCAGCGGCAGCAGCTCATAGGGCTTTGCCACCGGATCCGTCGTTGTGCCGGGAACATCGGAAACTATGGCTATCTGCTGACCGGCAAGGGCGTTGATAAGCGAAGACTTACCGGCATTACGCCGTCCCACAAGAGTAATCACCAGCCGTTCGCCGCGTGGCGCTTTATCAGACATCAGCATTTCCTCCGCATGCCCCGGCAATCCGGCTGAAGCCTTTGTCAGCAACAGGGGTGTACCCGGCATTTCTCAGACGTTCAAAAAGACCGTGCACGGCATCGCGCACATCGCGCCCTGCAGCGTTTTTTCCCGGATATATGGAGTAGCCGCCGCGCACCGCGTCGGGAGTGACCGAAGGCATGACAACGTTGGCCCCGGCATCCAGCCCGCGGGTGCGTCCATCGGCTGCCAGTGCATCCAGAGCACTTGTGGCGGGAATATTGGCCCCGGGATTCAAAAGCCGCAGAACTGCTGTCACCAGCAGGCTTTTTTCAATGGCATGATCCACAGGGGCAGCCAGAGGGGTGCTCGGGTGAGGAATGAACGGACCGGCGGCAATCATTTCAAGGCCGAGCTGTGAAAGTCTGTGTATATCCTCCGCCAGTATGGCGTCGGTCATACCCGGCAGACCTACGATGATGCCCGATCCCGTTTCATACCCCAAGGACTGCAGCATCTCCACGCGGGCAAGCCGGTCAGCAACCGTACAGCCGGGGCGCAGACGCGCATGCAGAGCTTCATCAAAAGTTTCCATTTTGAGAAGATACCTGTCCGCACCGCAGTCACGCCAGTAGGCATATGTGTCCCGGTCAAAATCCCCCAGCGAAAGAGTCACCGCCACATCCAGCGTATCCCTGATGCGCCGGACAAGATCGCCGATAACCCGCCTGTCGTAGCGCAGGTCTTCGCCCGACTGGAGCACCACGGTACCCGCCCCCAGCTCGCGCGCCAATGCCGCTGCCGCCAGAATGCCTTCCGGCTCCAGCCGGAAACGTTCAAGCCCTGTGTTGGCAACGCGCAGTCCGCAGTAATGGCAGTTTTTTCTGCAATGGTTTGAAAACTCGACAACACCGCGGACATATACGCCGCGCCCGAAAAACCTGTCAGCAACGGTGCGCGCCTCTGCGTACACGGGGCCGCCGCCGGTGGCAGCCAGCATTTCCAAAATATCTCTGGATGTCATAACCCGCCCGGGAAAAGAGAAATTTCAGCTATAGAGCACGTAATGGTAAAGCGGCCGGAAGCCGGAGCTTCCGGCCGCTTTATATGCCTGAAAGAACGGATCAGATGTACAAATCGCGCTCGCCGCCGTCTATGCGCTGCAGACGCGAAGCAACAAGCTCGCGCCTGTTTTCCGGACAGCCTGCCGCCTCTTTTTCAATAAGCTTTCTGCCCGCTTCGCGTGTCGATTCAGAAGCGTAGTCATGCAGATATTCATTGAAAGTAAGCAGCGCGTTGGGATGGCAGAATTCCTGAATGAAGCCTTTTTTTGCCAGCTCCATAAAGTGTTCGCCGGTACGGCCCAGACGGTAACAGGCCGTGCACCACGAGGGCAGGTATCCCAAAGAGACAAGCTCCGCTATGACCTCGTCCAGACTGCGGCTGTCGCCTACGCAGAACTGCTGCACATCGGGCCGGTCGTAGCTCGGGTCGCTGTAGGCCCCCGGATAGGTGCGCGAACCCGCACTGATCTGCGAAACGCCCAGCTCAAGCAGTTCACGCCGCATGGCTGCATTTTCACGCGTGCTGAGAATAAGCCCTGTATACGGCACTGCCAGCCGGAGCACGGCAACCATTCGTTTAAACTGGGAATCGGTGAGCGGGTGCGGCGGATTGAATGCCATATCGGCATTGAGGGCCGGTTCCAGCCTGGGGAAAGAGATGGTATGCGGGCCTACGCCGAAATGTTTTTCCAGATCGGCGGCATGCTGCATCAGTGCAAGAATCTCAAACCGGTAGTCGTACAGACCGAGCAGGGGGCCCATGCCCACGTCGTCGATGCCGGCCTCCATGGCGCGGTGCATGGCATACAACCGCCACAGGTAATCCTTTTTGGGACCGCCCAGATGCGCCTTGTCATACGTCGCCTTGTGGTAGGTTTCCTGAAAGCACTGGTAGGTACCTATGCCCACATCGTGCAGCTTTCTGAAGCCGTCCACGGTCTGCGGGGCACAGTTGATGTTCACACGGCGGATTTCACCGCTTTTTTCAGAAACAGTATCATACACCACCTGAATGGTGCGTGCCATCCAGTCAGCATCAAGGCGCGGGTGCTCTCCGTACACAAGCAGCAGGCGCTTATGCCCCAGACGTTCCAGCACTTCCACTTCGGCCCGGATTTCATCTTCCGAGAGAGTCCGGCGCTTCAGATCGCTGTTTGTGGCGTTAAATCCGCAATAGGCACACCGGTTATAGCATTCGTTGGTAATATAAAGAGGAGCAAAAAGAACAAGCCGGTTACCGTAGATGGTCTGTTTAACCTTTTTGGCTGTGGCAAACAGCTCCGCATCCAGTTCTTCGTTATCGAGTTGCAGCAGGGTTGCGGTCTCTTCGGCATCAAGGCCCTTTGCTTCACGTGCCTTGGCGAGAATTTCGCGCACACGCACAGCGTCAGGTTTGGCCGTTGCGGCAATCACAGATTCGATTTTTTCTTCGTCTATGAAGCCTGGCAGGGAACGGGAATCAAAAGACATACGTACTCCGGCATCAGACTAGAGACGCTTTCACCGTTACACTTTCCAGCCGTCCCAGCCTGCCCGTCAACGAACCTATCTCGTCCGTGGAGGCTTCGACGATCAGGGCAATGACGGCAAGCCCCCGCTCGGGACACGGCAACCCCATGCGGGCCAGAATCAGCTCTCCGTGGGTTGTTAGTATCTCATTTACAGCAGTGGCATCGCGCTTTCTGTCGCTGATGATAATGCTGACAACCCCCATTCTTTTGCGGGTCGTAGCGTTGTTCATGGATGTATACCCCGATCCGGTGCTACCTGCGCACCGGACACAGTAGAGGGCAGGCCTCTGGGTCAGTGTAATACCTTCCCGCAGACTGCCCGTTGATGCTTTTACAGGCTCAGCTTCACGCCTTTGGCGCGCAGAGCCTCAAGAGCTGCACTTCTGTCCACATAGTGGGTATGCAGCAGTTCGTGCGATTTATGACCGCAGGGGCCATCATGCAAAAAACCGTCTTTGGCATACAGTTTCTGCACCATGGGGTTGTCCTGCGATTTACGGATGGCGTAGACATTGCGGTCCGTCGCATAGACGGATTTCTGCCGGATTCCGATGAATTCCAGCGTGGCGGCGCATGCCTGCCGTGCCATATTAAAGCCGAAAACGGCATAACCGGCCGCAAAGCCGGCGAGCTTGATAAATCCGCGACGGGATACCGTACCTAATCTGCTCATGCCATCCTCCTATGCCACAGACCGTCTGGTAAACCGACGGTTGATCTTGGTGATAGTGCTCTTGAAAAGGGAAGACTGCAGCATGCCCGGTTCAAGCGGTTGCCCGCCGCCGTTTACGCAGCCGCCGGGACACGTCATCACCTCGATGAAGTGGTAAGGCGATTTGCCTGCGCGCACTTCCTCGCACAGCTTGGCGGCATTGTCCAGACCGCTTGCCACGGCCACTTTCACGGTGCCGAAGTTGGGTACGGGCACTTCTGCCGTATTTATACCCTCATGCGTGCGCACCACCTTGATGTCGGGGTCGGCAAGGGTGCCGCCGGACAGCGCTTCATACGCCAGACGCAGGGCAGCTTCCATTACACCGCCGCTGGTGCAGAAAATGGTGGCAGCACCAGTGGACATGCCCAGCGCGGGATCCGGTTCTTCGGAAGGCAGCGAAGTGAAGTCGATGCCCGCTTTTTTAATCATCCATGCCAGCTCACGCGTGGTGATGGTGGCGTCGATGTCTCTGTACCCGCTGGCATTCATTTCAGGCCGCATACCTTCAAACTTTTTGGCTATGCAGGGCATGATGGACACGGTGTACATTTTTTTGGCGGGTACCCCGGCCTCCTGCGCGCCATACGTTTTGGCAAGCGGGCCGATCATGGCAATGGGGGATTTACAGGTGGAAAGGTGCTTTTCCAGATCGGGGTAGAACGTTTCGGCAAACTTGATCCACCCGGGGCAGCAGGAAGTGAACTGCGGCAGCGGCATATTGCCGTGCTTCACGCGTTCCAGCAGTTCGGTGCCCTCTTCCATGATGGTCACGTCAGCCGTCCATTCCGTATCCCACACCAGATTAAAGCCCAGACGGCGCAGGGCGGCATGCATCTGCCCGCCCACATACGTACCCGTAGGCAGCCCGAAGCATTCACCCAGCGCATAGCGCACGGCGGGAGCAGGCATGGATACGACAACCGTGTCAGGATCCTTGAGTTTTTCGTATAATTCGCCTACAAACGACACCTCTTCATGGATGGCGCCGAAGGGACAGTTTGCAAGACACTGCCCGCAGTTGACGCACGCCACGGGGTCCACGACACCGCGATAGCCGTCTTCGGTCACTTCCTGCATGACGCCTGTGGGACAATGATACTCACACTCGCCGCACGCCATGCACTTGTCGTGGTCGACCTCCACAAACCGGATGGTTGCGGGGTCTACATCCTTGGGGGCGTTCATTTTATAACGAACACCTTCCATGGTTACCTCGGAGCCTGCGGCAGGTACTTCCAACCCTGCCAGATAGGCTGCGGGCGGGTGCTGTGCTTTGCATCCAGCCATAACCTTCTCCTTGCTTCAGTGTTGCCTGCTCTTATAGACAAGAGCAATGGAAAAAGTGTTACTAAATTAACATTAGTAATACTTGCACTGCTTCAGTGCTATTCTGCGGATATGGCTACCACATCTATGATATCCGCCGCAACACCTGAAATGGAGAATCACTTGAAGAACATCCCGTCCATACTCATTTTTTGCTGCCAGCCCAAACGACAACCCGGAGCAGAAGCAATGACTGGTGCACACTCCCGCGCCGGTGGCAAGCAAAAAAGCAAAGACAGGTAGCACGAATAATAAAGCTGGTGCACCAGAACAGCACACCTTGTGACTGAGGGATATATCTTTACCCCGCCGCGCTGCCGGAGTCACCCCCCGGAGGCCCGTGTGCCATATTGAAACACTGCGGCGGTCGCTTTTACACGCAAAAGGCGCGCCCCGTTGCCGGAACGCGCCCCGTGAATACAAAGGCCATATGAGACCCGCGGTGCATCAAAGCGAAATGCCGGGCCGTACCTGACACTTCACACGGATATTACGGCCCTTGCCGCCGTACATATCCACCATGTTGAAAGAACCGGCCTCAAGGACATCCACATCTTCCGGACGGATATGTATTCCCATGCCGGCCAGTGATTCCGTCAGGTACCTGCCGGCATCGGCCACAGCGTCATCCAGATTGTATCCCAGCGGTGCCTCGCGGCGCAGCCCGAGCGTGGGCACAAAAACAAGGCCCTTTTCAGTATCGGCAAAAAGCTCCAGCTCAGCCGTGGTGCGTGTGAGCGCAGCCCCCACGGCGTTGGCCACCGCATGGTCACGGGGTACATCTATGCGCCTGTTCATGACATTACGCAAAAGCGGGGCAAACGCGGCGGCGGGACCTCCCATCACAAACACCCTGCCGGGATTCAGCTTCACACCGTCAAGCAGTTCGATGATGGTATACACAGGCTGCGCATTGACTTCGTCAAGCAACCTGTCCACGGCGGCGCAGATGGTGTTTACCGCTGTGTCCAGCGCTTCGCGGGCCAGTTTTTCCGGATACATGTCCCACAGAGAGGCCAGCTGCCGCACAGCCTCGCGCGAGGCTTCCACGTCGCCCACGGCAGCCACTTCCAGATAATTCATGGCATCCATCAGCGCCACATGTGTTCCGCCGTTGGCAACACAGGGTCCGGACCTGTCCGGCCCCACCCGCACAGCACCCGCGGCAATGCGCAGGCGAGAATCACCGCCCACGCCTATGGAAAGCGTACGCAGCGCCCTGACCAGTGTAGGATAACTGCCGACAGAGATACCGTCATTTTCGATAACCGGAGAACCGGAGGCAAAAAGCGCAATATCTGTCGTTGTCCCGCCGATATCCAGAATCACAGCGTCTTCTCTGATATCGTAAAGAGCCACAATGCCCATAACGCTGGCCGCAGGGCCTGAAAGAATGGACTCGACGGGCATACGCCGTGAAACAGCCAGCGGCATGGTGCCGCCGTCGGCTTTGAGAATATGCACAGGCGCGGTTACGCCCTTGGCACGGGCAGAAGACTCCACGGCATCGGCAAAGCTGTTGTAAAGCCGCCACACAGCTGAATTGTAATACGCAGTTGCCACCCTGCGCGGAAAACTGAGCTGACCTGAAAGCCGGTGTCCCATGGATACAAAGTCGCCGCACTGCATGGCTTCATGCGCCATGGTTTCTTCATGATCGGGGTTACGCGTGGAAAATTTACCCACCGCCGCATAGACACGTATGCCTGAATCGCAGCACCGGCGCACCGCAGCGGCCAGTTCGTCCTGCTCCATGGCGGCTATTACTTTACCGCGGTGGTCGATGGAACCGGAAAGAGGAAAAAAGAATCCGCCCTGCCGGAAATTTTCAGGATCAATGCCCGGACCGGACGAAACAAGCACTCCGACATCCTCGGTCTTGCTTTCCACAATGGCATTGGTAGACAGTGTGGTGCTCAGATTCAGCCGTACTATATCCTGCGCCGCAACTGACTGCAGAACACTGTCAA
Source organism: Oleidesulfovibrio alaskensis DSM 16109 (assembly GCF_000482745.1). Lineage (NCBI taxonomy): Bacteria > Pseudomonadati > Thermodesulfobacteriota > Desulfovibrionia > Desulfovibrionales > Desulfovibrionaceae > Oleidesulfovibrio > Oleidesulfovibrio alaskensis. The sequence goes on from NZ_AXWQ01000004.1 coordinate 264,166, forward strand.
GCGCCTGTGTGACGGAAGACAGCAGGTCGTGGTGCAGTGTGGGCACCTTGGCCCATGCCTGAATCCGCTTCTGTGCATCCAGCACCACAGCATCGGTATGGGTTCCGCCCACATCAATTCCCAGATACATTGACGCACCTCCGTGCACACATATCCGCCGCAAGACGCAGTGCGCTTTCAAAACTGCCGGTGTCCGCCGTATTTCTGCCTGCTATGTCAAAGCCTGTTCCATGATCGACGGACGTACGGACAAAAGGAAGACCCAGCGTCACATTTACGGCATCGGAAAAATGCAGCAGTTTGAGAGGGGCCAGCCCCTGATCGTGGTACATGGCCAGCACCGCGGCAAATTCGCCCTGCGCGGCCCTGTAAAAGACCGTATCGGCGGGATACGGACCTTCGGCATTCAGGCCCATACGCTTTGCCTCGCGCACGGCCGGCGCGATGATGCTTTCGTCTTCGGCACCTATTTTACCCGATTCACCGGCGTGCGGGTTGAGGCCACATACGGCCACGGGTTTGTGGCCGGCTCCCAGCGCCCGGACAAACTCCACAGTAAGCGCGATGCAGCGGGCCACGCGCTGGCGGGTCACAAGGCGGGGAACATCACACAGCGCGGGGTGCGTGGTCACAAGGCTGACCCGCAGCACGTCACCGCACAGGTGCATGCAGACATCTTCATCACGCAGCCCTGCGTGCCGCGCCAGAAACTCGGTATGGCCCGGAAAATCAAAACCGGCCTGCTGCAGCATGGCTTTGTGAAGCGGCAGTGTGACAACACCCGTGGCAGCTCCGTCATTAAGCATGCTGCAAGCCTCCTGCAGAGCCAGTCCGGCAGCGCGCCCGCCGTCGGCTGTGGCTTTGCCGGGGGTCACAGTCACAGTCTCCATCCCCGGGGGTTCGTACAGCAGTACCTGCCCCGGCCGGGCCTTTTCCAGCAGCGCGGCCAGCTGCTGCCTGTCAGCGGCCGCAGTCCAGAACCGGCCGTTTATGCCGCACAGCGTCATAAACGTATCCAAAGCTTTTCCGCTGCCCAGAAGCACCACCGGAGACGCGACTCCGTAACGGAGCGCGCCTCTGCCGCCGTCAGCGCCCAGCACCCGGCAGGCCAGCTCCGGCCCCAGCCCGTTGACGTCGCCCATGGTCACCAGCAAAGGGCAGCGGGCGGCCGCAACATCCTTCAGAGGATCCTGTTTTCTTATTCCAAGCATCCGGTAAAACTATTCCCTTTCGCCGCTGCTGTCCACACTGCACCTGCACGACCGGATAGTGCGGTAGCACACCCGCCCGCATAAAACGGAGCATGCCGCAAATCATTCCGCCATATGCACCGAAGCATGTACGCTGCCGTCGTGGCGGGCATAGGCAAATGCCATATGATCCGTGTTGTGATAAAAACCATATTCTCCGCGGTTATCCAGCATGATCAGACCGGCATGGCCCTGCACACGCCTGTGCAGCAGTTCTATGCCCATGCGGGCCGCCTGCATGGCGTCATGCCCGCGCAGACAGTCGCAGGCGCTGCGGGTCATCAGCGTACGGATGATTCCTTCACCGAATCCGGTGGCGGAGGCTCCTCCGGTTTCGTTGTCGGCATAGGTGCCTGCTCCGCACAGCGGAGAATCACCCACCCTTCCCGGTTTTTTACACGGAGTCCCCCCCGTGGACGTGGCAGCGGCAATATTGCCCCGCACATCCATGGCCACAGCGCCCACGGTACCCTGCGGTACAGGCTTGAAGGCGTCATGCGTGCAGTATCCTTCTCGGCTGCACAGCTTCTGGTACAGCTCCAGCTCCCTGTCGGTCAGCAGCTCGCGGGGATCAACCTCCGGCAGCCCGCATTCGCGGGCGAAACGCTCCGCACCGTCGGCAATCAGCAGGCAGAATTCCGTTTCGAGCACCTTGCGCGCAATGTCGACCGGTGTCATAAAACGCCGCACTCCGGCTACTCCGCCATAATTCAAAGTACGACCGTCCATTATGGCCGCATCCAGCTCTATCTGGCCGTCTGCATTGAGCACCGCTCCCCGGCCGGCATCAAACGTAGGGTCAGCTTCCATCACGTTGACGGCCGCCTGAACGGCGTCAAGCGCATCAGCTCCCTGCTCCAGCAACGGCCAAGCGGCCTCCACCGCAGCGCGCACACCGTCCAGATGTTCCTGCCGCCGCTCCGCGGGTATGGTCCATGCCCCGCCGTGCACTATTATTCTGGGTCTCATCCTGACATCCCCTGTATCGGTACGAAATGTTGTGCAGTTCACGGCATACAGTACAGCCGTTTTCAGGCAGCCGTACACTCTGGTACGGGAACGCCGCAACATAAAAAACGGCACGCGCCGCAAAAATGCAGCCGTGCCCGATGCCGCGGTCTCGGTTGCGGCAGGTCTGCCCTGCCGGCGGACAAAACACACACATAAATACCCTCTGCGTGACTGCAGAGCCGAGGCTCCGGCACTGACAACCGAAAGCCCCTGCGCCGGTCGTATCCGGCCATGCCCTGACTGCATTCCTTTACCGGCAGAATCACACAGGTTTTAACGCCACGGCCGCCAGCGGAGGCAGAGTCAGCTCCATAAAATGCCCGCCGTGCCAGTTGTCGGTGCAGGCTACCGCACCGCCCCCGTTGCCCACGTTGCTGCCGCCGTAGTAACCGCTGTCCGTATTCAGCACTTCCTGCCATTCTCCGGCTCTGGGGCATGGAACACGGTACCAGCGACGGACTACCGGCGTAAAATTGAACACCCACATCACAGGCGGACTATCTTCCGCAAAACGGGCAAAACTGATGACGGAACATCCGTAATCACTGAAATCGAGCCAGCGGAACCCCGACCAGTCGTGGTCGTGGCGGTGCATGGCCGGTTCCTGTGCATATATGCCGTTAAGGTCGCGCACCAGATTGCGTATGCCTTCGTGGGCAGGAAATTCACGCAGGCACCAGTCCGGTTCACGGCTTTCGCTCCACTCGTTCCACTGACCTATCTCACCGCCCATAAACAGCAGTTTTTTACCCGGATGCGCCCACATGTATGCGTACATCAACCGCAAATTGGCCTGCTGCTGCCACATGTCGCCGGGCATTTTAGAAAGCAGCGCCCCTTTGCCGTGTACAACTTCATCATGCGAAAGCGGCAGGACAAAGTTTTCGGAAAAAGCATACAGCATGGAAAATGTCAGGCTGCTGTGCTGGTATGCCCTGAACACAGGGTCCTGCCGCATATAATTCAGCGTATCGTGCATCCAGCCCATGTTCCATTTAAACGTGAACCCCAGCCCCCCCGTGTACAACGGCCGCGACACCCCCGGCCATGAGGTGGATTCTTCCGCTATCATCATCACACCGGGGTACTGCTCGTGCACCACTCTGTTCAGTTCGCGCAGAAAATCAATGGCTTCCAGATTTTCATTGCCTCCGTGCACATTGGGCAGCCACTCTCCTTCCTTGCGGGAATAGTCAAGATACAGCATGGATGCCACTGCATCTATGCGCAAACCGTCCACATGAAATTCCTTGAACCAGTAGAGCGCGTTGGCAAACAGAAAGTTGCGCACCTCATGCCGTCCATAATTGAACACATAGGTACCCCAGTCCGGATGCTCGCCGAGACGCGGGTCCAGATGCTCGTACAGGGCTGTGCCGTCAAATCGCCCCAGACTCCAGTCATCCTTGGGAAAATGCGCGGGCACCCAGTCCAGAATCACCCCTATGCCCTGCTGGTGGCAAAGGTCTACAAACCGTCTCAAATCATCGGGCGTTCCAAAGCGCGAAGTGGGCGCATAGTAGGCGCCGGTCTGGTATCCCCACGACTGGTCCAGCGGATGCTCAGCCACGGGCATAAGCTCGATATGTGTAAAACCTGCGTCGCGGACATAGGGTATCAGTGTACCGGCCAGTTCATCCCAGTTTACAAAAGGATGCCCTTCACCATGGCGGCGCATCCACGAACCGGCATGGAGTTCATATATGCTGACCGGCTGCTGCAAAGGCGGACCGGCTTCACGTCTACGCTGCATCCATGCAGCGTCGTTCCACGCATAGCTGTCAAGCGACCAAGTAAATGACGCCGTGCCGGGCCGCATTTCGCAATACAAGGCATAGGGGTCTGTTTTCAAACGCACAGTGCCGTCGGCACCCTGCACGGCAAACTTGTACAGCCGCCCGTGTTCCATGCCGGCGACAAATCCGGCCCAGATGCCGGATGTTCCGACAGGAAACAAAGGAAAATCGCCGGAACGCCAGTCATTGAACGGCCCAACCAGACTTACCGCATGCGCATTGGGCGCCCATACCGCAAACCGGTATCCGGTTTCACCGTCCTGAGCATGGGCATGCGCGCCCAGCACTCTGTATATATCCCAATGCTCTCCGCGACCGAATAGATACACGTCAAACGGTTCCAGACTGCACGGCACGGTTCCGGACTCGACAGGTGTTGCCACGTCATTCTCCCGCGGGGACAAACCCCAGCTGCTGATAAATGTCCAGATACTGCACTGCGGCTTTTTCCCATGTGAATGAAACTTCCATGGCTCTTCTGACCATACCCGCCCATGCTGTGTGATCATTCTCCCACAGGTTGACTGCCTGCATGATGGCATTCAGAAAACCCGCCGGGCTGACATCATCGAAAGTGAATCCGGTGGCATCGGGAGCAGGCCAGGGCGTGATGGTATCACGCAGCCCCCCCAGCGAAGACGCCACCGGCGGCGTGCCGAAACGCAATGCGTATATCTGTGTCAGGCCGCACGGCTCGTAGCGCGATGGCATCAGAAAGATATCCGCTCCGGCCTGTATGCGGTGGGCCAGGTCTTCTGTGTATTCAACGCGCGCACACAGCCTGCCTTTGTATTCTTCCATCAGGTGCAGCACCTGCGCTTCATATTCCAGACTGCCCTCACCCAGAATAACAACGCCCACCTGCCGCTCCATCAACTGCGCAATATTGTCTATCAGCAGGTCAATGCCTTTCTGGTCCCTCAGGCGCCCGATGAAACCCAGTACCGGACGTTCCATCAGGGAACTGTCCAGCCCCAGTTCATCCAGCAGGGCGCGTTTGCAGCGCTGTTTGCCCGCAAGTCTGTCCGGGCTATAGGTACAGGGCAAAAAACGGTCGTCCTCCGGCTTCCAGATGTCGTAGTCTGCCCCATTCAGAATTCCGTGCAGGGCATGCGTACGCCTGCGCAGAATTCCTTCCAGACCGCACCCGAATTCCGGTGTGGTAATCTCCCGCGCATAGCTGGGACTGACAGTGGTCACTTTGTCGGCATAGGCAATGCCGCCCTTGAGCAGGTTGAAATCGCCGTAAAATTCCACACCGTCCATGGACCATGCCTGCGGCGGCAGCCCGCAGTTTTCGAACAGGCGCGAAGAAAAGCGCCCCTGAAAGGCCAGATTGTGAATGGTCATGACAGTGCGCGTGTCTTCCCAGAAGGAATCATACCGGCGCCAGTGATACAATAAGGCAGGAAGCAGCGCCGTCTGCCAGTCATGGGCATGCACCACGGCCGGAGCTTCGCCGAGACGACGGCACATGGACGCCGCGGCGCGGCAGAAAAAAACAAACCGCTCGCAGTTGTCAAAATAGTCGCCCTTGTAGTCGTTGTAATAAAAACGCCTGTCAAAATATTCGCCGCGGCTTATGAAATAGACGGGCATGCCGTGAAAGTCGGCTTCGTACACGTCTGCGGTAATGGGGCCCCATGGGTACCCGACAGGAATATCGCTCATGGTCAGGTGAATGCCGTATTCCGCAGTCTTCAGACGCCCGTAAAAGGGCGTGACCACGGCGGTGCGCACCCCCATGCGGTGCAGGGTCAGCGGCAGGGCACCCAGAACATCGCCCAGTCCGCCGCTTTTAGAAAAAGGGTACATCTCGGAAGTGGCAAAAAGGACCAACGGTTGCATCCGCCGCATCCCTCCTTCGGATATTATCCGCACTTTCTGTCCGCAGGCTGTGCATACCTTGCGGAAAAATCAGCAATTATTACGGCATGGTCAAAAGCAATATTCCGGGGCAGTGCGTCCAGAGGAAAAAAAACGGCCTCGGCGGCATCATCACCCGCGGCCAGAGCATCCGCATCCAATGCAGCACCGCAGAATACCACACTCATGGTGTGCTGTCTCGGGTCACGGTCAGGTGCGGAATATACCCCGAGCAAACCTGTCAGCTCCACGTCCAGCCCTGTTTCTTCCTTCATTTCCCGCACGGCAGCGTGTTCCACTGTTTCACCGTAGTCCACAAAACCGCCGGGCAGCGCCCAGCCAAGCGGAGGATTAGTCCGCCGCACAAGCACAATGCCCCGTTCCGGTTCGTACACCACCACATCCACCGTGGGCACCGGATTTCTGTATACGGTAACAGGCGCTCCGCATGCGGGGCAGGGGATGGTACGGGTCATGCTGCTGTCCTCCACAGGTTCCGTTCAACGACCTCATGCGGCACGGCGATACTATCAATACCGTATCGCAGAGGTTCCTTTCGCAGTACATCGAAAACGCGGGCAACGCCACCCTGCGCGCGACTGAAGCAGAAAAAAACACAGACGGCAGGCCCCAATGAAAAACGGTCTGCCGACCGATTCGACAGACCGCTATTCGCAAAACAAGGAAGGTACACTCCACATAGCATCAAGCGTGCCATTTACGTAACACTCTGAAACCATGGATATGACGCATGAAAGCCCCCCAAAAAACCACGCAGAGTGTACAAAGATTTTAACCCGCACGCCCGTATGCCACGACCGGTAAAAGTTGTTGAACGCCGTCAGACCACAACGCTGATACCCGCTGCCTGCAGAGCATCTTCCGTCACAACCCCGGGGCGCACTATCCGCACATGAGCGGGGCCGGCAACTTCCACAAGAGTGGAAGGTTTGCCCCCTGCGGGAGCCGGCGGCATATCAACCACGGCCGCCACCTGTCCGACCAGTTCAGGGTCAAGACCGGACGCAGCGGTCACTGCCTGCCTGCCGCTGATGTTGGCACTGGTTGAAACCAGCGCGCCTCCGCATGCGGTGCACAGAGCGGCAGCCGCAGGATGGGGAGTAACCCGCACCGCTACCCTGCCGGTTTCACCGGTCAGAATGGCAGGTATTCTGTCTGACGCGGTTACCAGCACCGAAAGCGGACCCGGCCAGAAAAGTTCTGCCAGACGTGTAACAAGCGGCGAAGACACGGCGGTAACCAGCCCCAGCTGACCGGCACTGCCGATGATCACCGGCAAAGGCATGCCCGAAGGACGGCGCTTGATGCGGTACACCGCATCCACGGCGCGCACGTCTGTGGCCAGACACCCCACGGCAAAAAACGTCTCGGTGGGGTACACCACCACTTTACCTTCCTGCAGCAGAACTGCCGCCTCGTTCACGTCCGTCACGGGGATGGTCTGTTGCGTCATCATGCAACCTCCGTTAATTCAATCACCTGCAACCAGTTATGCCCGCCACCGGTGAACGGCTTGAGGCTTTCGGTCTTGCAGTATACAAAGCGCCCATGCGCATTAACAACACAGCATCATATTTCTGCCGGAGCGGCATATGAGAAGCATACGCATCATAGCCGTGGGCAGGTTGAAAACAGCACACTGGAAGACGGCTGCGGAACACTATCTTACCCGTCTTACCAGAGCATTCAAGGTTGAAGAAACTATTATCAAGGACGGAAACGCCGCCCTGCCGCCGCTGGAGCGTAACGCGCAGGAAGGCGCACGCATTGTTGCGGCGCTGACGCCCGCCGATCTGGCTGTCTGCATGGATGAAACCGGCAGGCAGTTCACTTCGCAGCAGTTTTCGGCCTTTCTGACTCCCATGTGGGAAAACGCCAACCTGCGCCCGTGCTTTATCATCGGAGGAGCCTACGGCCTTTCGGATGAAGTACGCGGCAAAGCGCGGCACACCATGGCCCTTTCCGCCATGACCTTTCCGCACGAGATGGCGCGCGTGGTGCTGTACGAACAGCTGTACAGGGCAGACGCCATACTGCGGGGCACTCCCTACCATCACTAGCTGCGCAGGGCGGCGCCGCCGCACCGGCCAACCGCAACCGCAAAGGATCAACCATGCTTGAATTCAGCTATCTGGAAAAACTGGAAGAATACATGAAGTCCGGCAGAATGGCCGAAGACTTCGAATACTCCCCCGAAGAACGCCGGTATGAAATCCTCGAATTTCTGGAGCGTTTCATGGATGTGGCGGAACTTGCCGACAAAACCGCCACCAAGCTGATCTTCAAAAATTCTCAGCTGGGCGCTTTTTTTGAAGATAACGCCCAGAAATAACGGGCAGAGCCTTCCACTTCGTAGACATACTGCGCGGTCAGGTCCCAGCCGGACGGCAGGGGCCTGCCGTGTGCGGCATCGGGGCGGTCATGGTCCGGTGCAGGCTCGTTGGCAAGCACAATGACATACCCGCCCTGACGGATCCGGCCCTCAAGCAGTGAAAGCAGCTCCGGCCACGGCATGAACGCCCTGCTGACCAGCATGTCAGCCGGTGCCCTGTCCGCCATGAAATCCTCCACGCGGGCGCGGTGCACAAAGGTTCCTGACAACGGGTGTCTGGCCAGTACCATCTGCATGAACATGGTGCGTTTTTCGCGCACGTCCACCATATGGTACTCCCCGTGCTGCCAGACCATGCGCAGCGGAATGCCCGGCAGACCGGCCCCCGCCCCGAAATCCCATATCTGCGGGCCGCACTGGGGCACTGCATCGCGCAGAAATCTGTCAAGATGCAGACTGTCCACTATCAGAGTCCGCACCATGGGCTGCCATGTGCGCGGCCCCACCAGATTCATCACCGCGCTCCATTTCTGCAGCATGTTAAGATAAACTGTCAGTCCGGTAACGGCGGCGGGCGGCAACCGGAAGCCCAGTTCGCAACACAGGGCTTCCACCTGAGGTTCTTCAGCGGGTTTTGCGGGTCTGGCCATATAGCACAATCCTCATGTTCTCATTGAATAGCGGCATAAAACCGTGCGCACACCTACCCCAGCACGGGCCGGCAATCAACCCCGCACTTGCCAGCGCCGCCGTCTTGCACTATGCAGCGTACCACATACTGTTCCACCCCGCTGCCCTGTCTGCATCAGACATGCGGCAGAGGAACCGCATACGGCGGCGGGTACGGAAACCGAGGAGTGAAGCGATATGACAACAGCGAAAACAGCGATACTGTTTCCCGGACAGGGCGCCCAGCAGACCGGCATGGGCCGCGATGTGGCCGAGGCCGACAAAGACGTGATGGATCTCTGGAAAAAAGCCGAATCCATCAGCGGGCTGCCCCTGCGTGAAATATACTGGGACGGCGACGCACAGGCAATGGCCGACACCCGCAATCTGCAGCCCGCCCTGACGGTGGTCAACATTTCCCTGTGGATGCAGGTGGCGGGGCGCATGCAGCCTGCCGCCGCGGCAGGACACAGCCTGGGCGAATACGCGGCTGTTGCGGCCTCCGGCGCTCTTTCCGCCGCGGACACCATAGAACTGGTTTCCCTGCGGGGGCGCCTGATGGCCGAAGCGGACCCCGAAGGCCGGGGCACCATGGCGGCCGTGCTCAAACTGCCGCTGACCGACGTGGAAAGCGTGGTGCGCGAAACAGCCGAAGCCACAGGCGAAATGATTCTGATTGCCAACTACAACACCCCTGCCCAGTTTGTGCTGAGCGGCACCGCTGCCGCCATAGCCGACGCTGCCGCGCGGGTGAAGGAACGACGCGGCCGGGCCATGCCGCTGGCTGTCAGCGGCGCCTTTCACAGCCCCATGATGCAGCAAGCCGCGGACGAGCTGGCCCGTGTCATGGACAAACGCCACTGGAACAACATGAAGTTTCCCGTATACTGCAACGCCACCGGACTGCCCGTGCAAAACGGCGACAGCCTGCGGTCGGTGATGAAAGGCCAGATGGCCGGCAGCGTGCGCTGGATAGAAACCATCGGCAACCAGTGGAACGACGGCGTACGCCGCTGGGTGGAACTGGGCCCCAAAAACATACTGGGCAAAATGCTGCAGCCCATTCTGACGCAGTGCGGCGCCGCCGACGGCGAGTGGTCAACCAGCACGGCTTCGACCCGGGAAGAAACCGGCACCCTGTAAAACAGCGGCCCCTTTTCAGCTGTGCCGAAAAAAGGTATAGCAACTGAGAAAGGAAGACGGAGGCGACCCAGTGCGGTCGCCTTTCCACGTCCAGACAACCGACGGAATCCGCCTCTTGCAGGCACATCATACTTAACAACAACGGTGGTACAATGCGCGCAAAAAACCATCTGCAGACGGCACTGAAAGCCGTCGTGGCCGATCTGGAACTCCCGTGGCCCGATAAAGTTTCCATCGAGCCGCCCAAGGACAAAAAATTCGGCGATCTTGCCGCCAATATCGCACTGGTGCTGGCCAAGCCGGCGGCGATGCCCCCCCGCGAGCTTGCAGCACGCATCACGGAACGCCTGCAACAGAAATATCCCGAAATATCGGGAGTGGAGATAGCAGGTCCGGGGTTCATCAACGTGACCTATGCGCCTGACTTCTGGCACAGGACAGTGCACATGGTGGAACAGGCAGGCGGACGTTTCGGCAGTGTGAACGTGGGCAACGGGCGCAAAGTGCAGATCGAATATGTTTCCGCAAACCCCACAGGTCCTCTGCACATCGGCCACGGCCGCGGAGCCGCCATAGGCGACAGTCTGGCGCGCATGATGCGCTTTGCCGGTTTTGAAACCAGCACCGAATACTACATCAACGATGCAGGACGCCAGATGCTGCTACTGGGGGCCTCTGTCTACTACCGGGCAAAGCAGATCAAAGGTCTGGATGTGGCGGAACCGGAAGAATATTACCGCGGTGACTACATACGCGACATTGCGTCGGAAGTGCTCGGCTTTACTCCCGACCTGCTGGAAAAACCCGAAGAAGAAGCGCTTGCCGTCTGCCAGAAATACGCCGTCGACACCATAATGGCCGGTATCCGGCAGGATCTTGCCGACTTCTCCGTCAGCCACGATGTCTGGTTTTCCGAAAAATCGCTGGTGGAAACAGGTGCCGTGGACAAGACATTCGACAGGCTGCGCCGGTCCGGTCTTGCCTATGAAGAAGACGGAGCCCTGTGGTTCCGGACCACTGATTTCGGCGATGACAAAAACCGAGTCCTGAAGAAATCCAACGGCTATCTGACATACTTTGCGTCCGACATCGCCTACCACGACAACAAATATGACCGCGGGTTCGACCTGTGCGTCGACATATGGGGCGCCGACCACCACGGCTATGTTCCGCGCATGCGCGCCGCCGTACAGGCGCTGGGCAAACCGGCAGACAGCTTCGATGTCATTCTGGTGCAGCTTGTCAACCTGCTGCGCAACGGTGAACAGGTGGCCATGTCCACCCGCGCCGGTGAATTCGAAACCCTTGCCGATGTGGTCAAGGAAGTAGGCGCCGATGCCGCGCGCTTCATGTTTCTGTCGCGCAAAAGCGACAGCTCGCTGGACTTTGACCTTGAACTGGTCAAGCAGCGCTCCATGGACAACCCCGTGTACTACGTCCAGTATGCGCACGCCCGCATATGTTCCGTGCTGCGCAAAGCCGCAGAAAGGGGCACCACGCCTGAGACGCATTCGGACGAAGAACTGCTGAAGCCCCTCGTGCATGCCGACGAAATCGACATGCTGCGTCTGGTCGACCGGTTCGAAGATACGGTGGAGGCTGCCGCAACCAGTCTGAGCGTGCACCATATCAGCTACTATCTGCAGGAGCTTGCAAGCGCGCTGCACCGCTTTTACGCCAACCATCCGGTGCTCAACGCTCCGGATGAACAGATTCTCAAAGCACGGCTTGCTCTGCTGCGTGCTGTGGCACAGGTTCTGCGCAACGGGCTGGACCTGCTTGGTGTCAGCGCGCCCGAGGCAATGTAGCCGCTACCGGCATTATCCGTAACCTTCAGGCATCCGCATGAGCTTCAGCATCCGCAGTGAAAAAGGGTCCGCCGGCGCACGCCGGTTCATTATAGAAATGACCGCAGGCAAATTTGCGCTTGTCTGTTTTCTGCTGCTGTTCGGCTTCAGCTGGATGTTCACTTTCGGCGTCATGCTCGGGCGCGGGTTCAACCCCGAAGAATCCGTGCCCGCGCTGGCGCGTGTCATGCCTTCGCCGGATACGGCCGATGTATTGCCCGCCACACTGGATAACGAAGATGATGCAGATAAGGATGCGGCGGACAACGGCATTATAAAAACAGAAGAGCTGAACCTTCTGCGCTCGTTACGCAGCAGAGACGAGCACCAGCCGGCGCAGCGGCGGACGCCTCCGCGTCCTGCGGCGCCGGAACAGGCTTCCGCTGCGCCTGCGGCACCCCGGAAGGTACCGGCTACCGCCGTACGCAGCGTACCGCCGGACAGCATCCGCTACCGGTATCTGTATCAGGTGGCATCGCTGCAGGACGCTGCGGCGGCGCACCGTTTTGCCGAACATCTGCAGGAGTCGGGCATCAGCGCCGGTGTGGAGCGCGTAAACACCAGCAAAGGGGTCTGGCACAGAATTAATGTGACACTGAGCGGCACCACTGAAGAAGCTCAGGCACTCAGACGCAGACTGGCCACTCTGGGTATCAGGCAACCTCTTTTGAAAGAACAGGAAACCATTTCTGATTAACAAGCAATCTGAACCCGTTATCAGGTTGACGTAAGAGCGCACTTACATGTAGTTCTATCAACTCCATCTTTCAGTGAGCGAGAGACATATGCAAACAGGCACTTCTGCATCAGGACTGACCGCCCCCTTACAACAGCTCGGGCGCAATACTCTCCGGTTTATCGGAGAGCTTGGCGCGGTGCTGCTTTTTTTTCTTGATGCAGTCCGTCATATATTCATAGCTTCCCGCCTGTTCCGCAAGGTTGTCCAGCAGGTGTATTTCATCGGCTCCAAGTCGCTGTTTGTCATTGCCCTTATCGGCATTTTCACCGGCATGGTTCTGGGGCTGCAGGGCTACTACACTCTGGTCAAATTCGGCTCTGAAGGCTTGCTGGGGGCGGCTGTGGCGCTTACGCTCATCCGTGAACTGGGGCCGGTGCTTACGGCAATCATGGTCACAGGTCGCGCAGGTTCTGCCATGGCGGCCGAAATCGGCGTCATGCGCATATCCGACCAGATAGATGCGCTGGAGGTCATGGACGTCCCGCCCATGGGATACCTTGTCACTCCGCGGCTTCTCGCCTCACTCATCGTGTTTCCCATGCTTACGGCGCTGTTCAACACCATAGGCATCATAGGCGGATATCTGACCGGCGTTGTGCTGCTGGGCATCAACTCCGGTGTCTACTTTTACCGCATAGACAGCAGTGTGGGCTGGTCAGATGTGAGCGGCGGCTTTTTAAAAACCATGGTTTTCGCGGTGATAGTGTCCATTATAAGCTGTTATCAGGGCTATTTCACGCATATGCGTAAAGACGGCATGGGGCCGGAGGGCGTCAGCAACTCCACCACATCGGCCGTGGTGATGTCCTGTGTGCTCGTTCTGGTTTCAGACTATGTCCTGACCTCATTCCTGCTGTAGGATATGCATACCATGAAACAGACACAGAGATGGGACATCGGTCTGCACGACCTGACGCTGGGCTACGGGGACTCCGTGGTGCTCGACAAGCTGAACGCCACCCTGCCAGCCGGAAAGATCTCCGTCATACTGGGGGGGTCCGGCTGCGGCAAATCGACATTGCTGCGACACATTCTGGGCCTGAACAAACCCAAGAAAGGCAATGTGCTGCTGGGCGGCAAAGACCTGTTCAGCCTGAGCGGCAAAGAGTTCCGCAGACTGCGCAGACGCATGGGCGTGCTTTTTCAGGACGGTGCCCTGCTGGGGTCACTGACTCTGGGCGACAATGTGGCGCTGCCGCTTGCAGAGCACACAGCGCTGGACAAGGACACCATAAACACCATTGTCCGGCACAAACTTTCACTGGTCGGGCTGGCTGACTTTGCCCATTATTACCCCAGCCAGCTTTCAGGCGGCATGCGCAAACGTGCAGGTCTGGCGCGGGCCATAGTAATGGATCCGCCCATATTGCTGTGCGACGAGCCCACTTCGGGGCTGGACCCGATCAATGCCGCGCAGATGGACGCCCTGTTGCTGGAAATGAAAAAACGCTTTCCCGACATGACAATTGTCGTGGTAAGCCATGATCTGCAAAGTCTCGACTCCATTGCCGACTATGTGCTTGTACTCAACGAAAAACACGCTGTGTACGAAGGCGACCTGCAGACATTACGCCAGAGCGAAGACCCTTTTCTCCGGCAGTTTCTTGACCGGAAGGCCGGAGCGCCGCAAAGCGTTGACGCTCCTCTGGGCGAAACAGTACGTAAAGCGCTGGCCGACTGGCTGGACAGCTAACCGCAACCTTTTGTGAAGCGCACGGGAAAAGTATGAACAAGTACACAAAAGAAACCTCCGTCGGCATTTTTGTGCTCATCGGCCTTCTGTGCCTCGGGTACGTCACCGTCAAGCTGGGAAAAATGGAAGTATTTTCCAGTGAAGGATATACCGTTCAGGCCCGCTTCACGTCCGTGACCGGTCTGCGGGTAGGAGCCGACGTTGAAATTTCCGGCGTGCCTGTCGGCAAGGTCAGCGGCATCAATCTTGACCAGATGGACAACGTGGCGGTGGTCAGTCTGAGGCTGCGCCCCGATGTTGAGTTATCGGAAGACACCATCGCATCCGTCAAGACCAGCGGACTTATCGGCGACAAGTATGTAAAGCTGTCACCCGGCGGTGCCATGGACCTGCTGAAAGAGGGTGACGAGATACTGGAAACCGAATCGGCTCTGGATATTGAAGAATTAATCAGCAAATACGTGTTCGGAAAGGTGTAACATGCTTGCAATGCGTTCCGTTTTCACCAGAAGCCTTCTGGCGTTTGTTTTCTGTACCGGGCTGCTTTGCACCGCCCCGCAGGCGCAGGCGGCAGACCCCGGCGAAGAAGCGCGGGAAGCTCTCAGACACAACGTTGACGGTATCATAACGTTGCTGTCCTCGGCGGAGTTCAAAGACCCGCAGACCAGACCTCAAGTTCGCGGCGAAATTGAGGCGCTTATCCGCCAGAGCTTTGATTATGAAGAATTCGCCATGCGGACCGTCGGACCGCGCTGGCGGTCTTTCAATGACGACCAGCGTCACCGCTTTGCAGAAGCCTTCGCCGCACTGCTCCGGTCGTCATACATGGATCAGCTGGAAAGCTACAACGGCGAGAAGGTGGAATATGCGGACGAAAGGGCTTCTTCTGACGGAAGCCGCGTAGAGGTGCAGACATTCATTGTACAGCCCGATAAAAAAATTCCCGTGGCATACCGCATGTTGCATAAAGACCGCTGGGTAGTATACGATGTTCTTGTGGAAGGCATCAGTCTGGTAAAAAACTACCGGACACAGTTTCAGGAACTGCTGCGCAAGGAATCTCCTGACGAACTTATAACGCGTATCATTGCCAAGGCCGAAGAAGTCGGCAGGGCAAACGGCAACTGATACTGCGTCACCAGAAACGAGCAAAGAGGCATATATGAAAAGGGGAGTTTTTACCGGTCTTGCAGCAATAATGCTGCTTGCCGCGGTCTGCACGGCACAGGCGGCACCGGTATCACAGGGGGAACTGGTGACGCCTGAGCGCCTTGAAAAAGCGCAGATGGCTCCCGATGCCCGGGATGCGGCTCTTGCACAGCAAGAAGAAGAATTTCTGCTTGTTCTCAACAGAGACAATATCGACCCTGAGTTCGAAGACTACGGAACAGAGACATCTTCTGTTCATGTGGCCGACCCCATTGAAGGCTGGAACCGTTTCTGGTTCGGCTTCAATGACTGGTTCTATAATAATCTCGCCGATCCGGTCTGGCGCGGGTACGCTTATGTCACCCCCAGCGAACTGAGAACCGGTGCCGACAACTTTTTCCGCAACCTCGCCTACCCTGTCCGGTTCATCAACTGCATTCTGCAGGGCAAATTTGTGGCTGCCGGAGTGGAAACATCGCGGTTCATTGTCGACAGCACCATCGGCGTGGGCGGTCTCATGCAGCCCTCACGCGCCAAGAAGCCCCTTGTAGAACCCGACAGAGAAGACTTCGGGCAAACCTTGGGATATTGGGGAGTCGGTGAAGGTTTCTACATCGTATGGCCATTTCTGGGACCATCGACGCTGCGAGACAGTGGCGGTCTGGTGGCCGATGCCGTCACTCACCCGCTGTACTATGTTACGCCCATGTGGCACGGATTTGCTCTGGCAGGGTACGATCAGCTGAACAAGTTCGGCGGCGTATATGACAACTACATGGCCATCAAGGCACCTGCGCTGGCCCCCTACACCGCCATACGCGATGCATATATCCAGACGCGGCGAAGCCGCATTGCGCGGTAAAAAACAGCATCACAGGGGCGCTCAGGCGCCCCTTTTTCATGACCTGTTTTTTTCCGGCCGCGCAACGCGGGCTTGTCCGCATGCGCCGTAAACCTGTCTGCCCTGCTGTCCCTACCGTACCCGTACCTGAAAAAACGCCCCGCAGCCGGACAACCGGCTGCGGGGCAATACAAAAAATCGCAGGGGCACTGCCCCTGCGACCCTGCCCTGCGCTTTTCTCTTCCCCGCCGGTACACACGGCCTCAATGTAAAATTTTCCTGCACACTTCCGGTCCCGTATTGTCCCGCAAACAGAGAGAACTCGGCTCACATCTGTCAGGCCCTGCCAGCAAGCTGCCCCGCACCGCACCCCACGCGCACCCGCTGCTGCCGGAACATCACAAATATTTCGTTTCCGCAGCCGGTCCACAGCGCACGGGCACACAGGGATTACCGGTCCGGACACTACCGCAAACGTACTTCCTGCTGTGGTGTTTTCTTCTCGCCCGATGTCCGGTGCTGCGGCGTGTTGCGGCAAAAAGCCATGCGGTCCGAGCCATAACGCCATGAAAAGCACACCCAGCCCTGCCTGGCACAGAACACCGCCTGTGCCGGAATTGCGCAAAAAACAGACCGGCAGATCAAAGACATAACAATGCGGGCTGACCGCAGTCAGCCCGCCAATACGCGTCTAGGGCCATCCATTATCTGATGCAGGCGGCCGCGCACCTGTCTGCAGGCGGAATGAACAACGCACCAAACGGCTGCCCCGTCATAAGACACCTGCATCACCGGTCCCCCCCGCTATTCCGGTTGCCCTTTCCCGCTAGATGGGCGGGGCAATAGTTACAAGCACCTTCATGTCCGTGACAGCGCGCACGCCGTGCGGAGTACTTATAGGTGCCACCAGCACCGCTCCGCGTGGTGCGGGAATCACTGCATCACCGTCGCCCACAAACTCGCCTTCACCTTCGAGGACCACGATATTCAGTTCGCCCTCGATATTATGGCTGTGCACGGGCAGTTCCTGTCCGGCCTTGAACGTAAAGCTGACTATCTTGAAATTTTCCGACTCGTGGACCAGTTCCATGACAAACCGCTGATCGTCAAAGCGGACAGCTTCAAGCAGATTGTGACTCTTCATATGTGCCTCCATGGCTCTGCCGGCTCCGGCAGCTGGCGGAATGTCCTGCTGCAGCAGACCGGCATCTGTCTGTACCTGAACAATAGTCCCTGCCGCTGAAGACCGGCGTGACCCACGTCAAAAAAGAGTCTGCTTTATGCGGCAACCGCAAAAAAACACCGTGAAACACCGGAACATCCTGTTATTACAGAATTGACAATTCATGTCCGCCCAGATACCGCTTTGTTTTTATCACCTTTAACCTACGGACAAGACATGCTAACAGAAGTAGGCTTCATCGCCCTTGGCATTCCGCTGGGGCTTGTGCTGCGCAAGCGCGAAGCCGTGGTAAAGGCCGTGGACAAACTGACAATGTGGGCCATCTACACCCTGCTGTTTCTGCTGGGAGTATCGCTGGGCACCGACCAGAACATAGTCTCGCAGGCGGCGGGAATCGGTGCCAAAGCCCTGCTGATAAGCACCGGTTGCGTTGCAGGCAGTGCCGCGGCCGCGTGGTTTCTGGGCAGGTTCATCCTGCGCGGAGGCTTTGATGAAAGGTAGCCTGATTATTCTGGCTTTTTTTATAGCCGGTGCTCTGCTGGGATATTCCGGTATCACACCGGAAGTTCTCTCCAGCGATACCGTTTCCGCGTACGCGCTGTACTTTCTGCTTTTCATCGTGGGGGTGGGCATAGGGTTCGACACCCGCTGCTGGCGCATACTGCGCGAGATGCACATAAAGGTACTTCTGGTACCCGTGTTCATCATGCTCGGCACATTTGCCGGAGCGCTGGCCACGGCCCCTTTCATTCCCGGCCACAGCATCCGCGATGTGCTGGCTGTGGGGGCGGGGTTCGGCTATTACAGCCTGTCCAGCATCATGATTTCACAAATGGGTGACACAGTTCTCGGGTCCATCGCACTGCTTTCAAATATCATCAGAGAACTGATAACACTGCTTGCCGCGCCGCTTCTTGTAAGGTATTTCGGCAAATTAGGCCCGCTTGCCAGCGGCGGAGCCACAGCCATGGACACCACCCTGCCGATAATCACCCGCTTCTCCGGCGAACGATACGGCATCATTGCAGTATTCAGCGGCATGTTTCTTACCGTTGCAGTGCCATTTATGGTATCCGCCATAATGAGCTGGTAACCGCAGCGTATGTCCCGTGGTGTTTTCCGGCATGATTGCAGCCATACTCCTGCCCGTGCACATTGACAACCGGCTGCAAAATGAGCCATTATACATTTTTGTCTACTCCGGCAGAACACACAAAAGGAGAATGAGGATGCTGAAAAAAATTTGTCTGGCCATGCTCGCCGTCATGATGACAGCCAACGTGGCACTTGCGGAACGGACCATTGTTTTTGCCCATGACGCCACCTGGCCGCCCATGGAATACATGAGCGCCGACAAAAAGGTTGTGGGCTATGCCGTTGACTACATGGACGCGGTAGCCAAGGAAGCCGGCTTTACGGCCGAGCACCGCAATGTGGCGTGGGACGGCATTTTTGCCGGTCTTGCCAACGGCGAATATGATGCCATCGCCTCTTCCGTTTCAATCACCGAACAGCGCAAACGCGCCATGGACTTCAGCATCCCCTACTTTGAAGTCAAACAGGCAGTGGTACTGAACAAGTCTGTCGAAGCCAAATCGTTTGCCGACCTCAAGGGCAAAACCCTCGGCGCGCAGATTGGCACCACCGGCTACTTTGCCATCAAAAAAGCAGAAGGCGTCACCCCCCGCTCTTTTGACGAAATCGGCCTTGCCATGGAAGCGCTGTACAACGGCAACATAGACGGTGTGGTCTGCGATGACCCTGTGGCCGCCAACTACGCCCTGCAGCAGGAAGAATACGCCAAGCGCCTGAAAATCGCCTTCATCGTTGAAGCCGAAGAAAAAGAATACTACGGCGTGGCTGTAAACAAAGGAAACTCCGAAGTGCTGGCCCTCATCAACAAGGGCATAAAAGCCGTGAAGGAAAAAGGCATAGAAGAGCAGCTGCGCAAAAAGTGGATAGGTCAATAGCCGTACGGAAGTCGAATCAACGGGACTGGTGCATCCTGCACCGGTCCTTTCATTTTGCAAGCACACGGATACACTATCATGGCTGATAAAAAAGTCCGCATTGAAGTAACGGACGGCATGCTGATTCCCGACCCGAAAGACCGCAATTTTTTCAATGCGTGGTCCATCAGCTTCATCGGCGCCATCGGCATCATCATATACCTGTGCGCCAGCCGTCCCGATGTTTACTGGCGGCTGCTGCAGTATCTGCCCGACGGCATCGCAGTCACGTTCAAAGTCACCATTCTGTCCATTCTCTGCTCCATACCTCTGGGGCTGCTTACCGGACTGGGCCGCCTGTCACGCAACAAACTCATCAACACCATAGCATCCACATATGTCGAAGTTGTCCGCGGCATTCCCCTGCTTGTCCAGCTTTTCTACATATATTATGCACTCGGACGCTTTCTGCAGGTACCCAGCATGGTTGCCGCCGTCATTGCCATGAGTGTATGCTACGGCGCATACATGGGCGAGGTTTTCCGCGCGGGCATTGATTCCATAGACAAAGGCCAGACCGAGGCATCGCGTTCTCTGGGATTCAACAACGTGCAGACCATGTTTCTTGTCATTCTGCCGCAGGCATGGCGCACCATTCTGCCTCCTGTGGGTAACGAATTCATTGCCATGCTCAAGGACACCTCGCTCGTCTCCATTCTGGCCGTGGCCGACGTGCTGCGGCGTGGACGCGAGTTTGCAGCGGAGTCCTTTCTGTACTTTGAAACCTACACCATGGTGGCCCTTATCTATCTTGTAATAACCCTGCTGCTTTCCAAAGCCGTCAGCATCATGGAAGCGAGGCTGAATTATTATGACCGCGACTGAGCCAATCATCAGCATTAAAAACATCTACAAATTCTTCGGTGAACTGACGGCCCTCAATGATGTATCGCTGGACGTGCAGCCGGGAGAAAAGGTTGTGGTCATCGGCCCTTCCGGTTCGGGAAAATCAACCATGCTGCGTTCCATCAACAAGCTGGAAACCATCGACAAGGGCAGCATTCGTGTGGACGGCATGGACATAAATTCGCCGGAGAACGACATAAACGCCATCCGGCAGGAACTGGGAATGGTCTTCCAGAGTTTCAACCTTTTTCCGCACAAGACGGTCATGGGCAACCTGACCATGGCTCCTGTGCGGCTGAAAAAGGTACCTCTGGAAGAAGCGGAAGCCCGTGCTCTCATGCTGCTGAAAAAAGTAGGCATCAGCGACAAAGCCAATGTCTTCCCTTCCAACCTGTCGGGCGGACAGCAGCAGCGCGTTGCCATAGCGCGCGCTCTGGCCATGAACCCCAAAATCATGCTGTTTGACGAGCCCACATCGGCACTTGACCCCGAAATGATCGGAGAAGTGCTGGACGTCATGGTGGCCCTTGCCAAAGAGGGTATGACCATGGTGGTGGTTACGCATGAAATGGGCTTCGCCCGGGAAGTTGCGGACCGCGTGGTCTTTATGGATCACGGCCAGATTCTGGAAGAAGGCACACCGGACAGGCTGTTTGATTCGCCGGAACATCCCCGTCTGCAGAAGTTTCTCAAACAGATTCTCTGATTGTACTGCACCAGAACAGGCGGCACGGTACTGACAACAACGGGGAGCTCCATCAGGGGCTCCCCGTTTTACTGTATGCACAGGTTACTGTATGCACAGGTCCGTAAACTGCCGCGGGGCGCAACGCCACACCGCGCAGGCAACAGAAGCATCCGGTCAAAATCAGGCCACGGCATGCAGCAGGGCCTGCCGTACCTCCTCGCACTGCTGTTCTTCAAGCAGCTTGTTGCCAAAGACATCGCGCACCGAAAAAGAATCAGACGTCTGCATTCCGTGGGTGGTTATGCGGGCAAACTGGATATCAAGCCGCATGGCCTGCATGGTGCGGGCAATGTCGTACAGCAGCACGGGCCTGTCTGGTGCAGTGATATCTATGACAGAATAAAAATCGGAAATGGCGTTGTCGATGGTTACTTCCGTGCGCCCGCCTCCTGCCTTCTGCACAGGGCTCAGCGACCTGCTGCGCATTTCTTCCAACCGGAAATCAAGCGACAGCTTGCCCGTAAGGGCAAAATGGACAGAACCTCTGACCTTTGCCCAGAAATCTCTGGCATACAGCGGGTCAGGAGGAGGCGATACCCGGAAGACATCCAGCACCACGCCGCCCCCCCAGACAAAAGCATCGGCGGAAAACACATCCAGCCCGTGCAGGGCCAGTACGCCGGTCAGCACCGAAAAAAGTCCCGGCTGGTCCTTGGCGGCAAAAACCAGCTCCCACACGTCACCGGCGTCCCGCGCCTCCAGCAGAACAACCCCGTTGGCACCCCGCTTTTCGCCCAGACGCCTGCGGGCGTCCTCAATGTCTCTTTCCAGCCGCAGCATAAGTGCGATATGGCGCAGTACGTCCTCAGGCTCGGTAGACAGCATGTACCGCGAAGGCACTCTTTCCAGCCAGCTTTCCGCCTGTTCCGGCGTATAGGGCAGCCTGCGTCCGTTTCTGCCCACAAGCTCGCGCACCATATCGTAATGACTCAGCATATCAGAAACAGCCTGCGGCGTTCCCAGTTCGCTGTCACTAAGCATATTGCGCACTTTACGGTACAGTTCTTCAAGCAGGCCGCTTATCCAGCTGTTCCACGCACGCGGGCCGGTGGCCCGCGCATCGGCACAGGCAAGCAGAAAGAGCAGATCAAGGCGCCGCATGCTTCCCGCCGTGCCTGCACAGCGGGCCACCACCGATTCGTCAGCAAGATCACGGCGCAACGCTGTACGGGAAAGCAGCAGGTGATTACGCACCAGAAACACTATTTCCTCGCGCTGCGCATCGCCCAGTTCCCACCGGCGCAGCAGGTTGTCCGCCACTGCGGCACCCGTTACCGAATGATCGGCAGAGCCGGTTTTGCCAAGATCGTGCAGCAGCGCCCCGAACATCACCGAAACCCTGCCCGACGTATCAAGCGAGTTCCAGAGCTCTGCCGCCACGCTGCCGGCAGAAGCGGAATCTTCCAGATGGCGCAGAGTAACAAGCGTGTGCAGCCCTACCGGATAGGTATGAAACCCGTCAAACTGCACACGGTCGCGCACCACCCCGTACTCCGGCACCAGAGCACTCAACAGGCCGGTGTCGTCCAGACGTCCGAAAACATCCCAGGCATTGCCCCCGCTGAGCAGGTCGGCAAACGCAGGCCCCAGATCGGGCAGTGCCGCCAGTTCAGCAGCCCGCTCCGTAGCCAGCCGGACAAGAGAACGGCGCATGCGCCACCCTGCCAGCGCTTTTTCCGGCTGCGCCGCGCTCTGCTTCATAAGGCTGAGCACCGTACGCGGTGTGGCTTCCTGCATTACCTGCTCCGCCGACAACCCGGCGGACGTGTTCATGGCCAAAGCTTCGCGGCAGGCCAGCGCCAGCGCCTTGACAGACCCCATACAGCGGTGCAGTTCGCCCAGAAAATGCTCCACTGCCAAAAGCCCGCCACCGTCGGCATACCCCATCCGGCGTGCCACATCCGGCTGCAGGTCAAGCGGCAGCAGATCGCTGCGCCTGCCGGTCAGGGCGTGCAGCCTGCACCGCACATCGTGCAAAAAGTCCACGTTGGTACGCAGCAGTGCTTCATCTTCTGCAGAAAAACCCACACGCCGCAGCGCCGCGTGCAGCCCGCAGCCGATGCCAAACCGGCACATGAGCATCCAGCGGATCAGGTGATAATCCCGCAGTCCGCCAAGCCCCTCCTTCAGGTTGGGCTCCAGCAGCAGTGCTCCGTCGCCATGCGATGCCAGCCGGCGTTCATGCTCCGTGTCCAGCCAGTCCGCAAAAGCTTTACCGCGCCGCGGGAGCACCTTTTCCTCCAGACGCTCCATCATTTCAGCAAATACAGCCTTGCTGCCGGTAACAAAGCGCGCATCAAGCAAAGAGGCCAGTACCTTATGGTCCTTTGCTGCCAGTTTCAGGCAATCTCCCACAGTGCGGAACCCGTGGCCGAGTGCATACCCTGCATCCCACAAAGGCAGAAACAGCGGCTGCGCAAGGTCGATGGCCTGCGGCGGTATGGAGCGGCGACAGAGAATAAGAATATCAATATCTGAGCCGGGGCACAGTTCGCCCCGCCCGTACCCGCCTGTGGCCACCAAAGCCACTTTGCCGCCGGCGGCTCCCGTTGAAGAAAGGCGCGAGACAAAATACCTGTCCAGCAGGGCGCTCAGTTCGCGCTCGTAGCGGGGCAGCCTTCCGTCGGGCGGTCCCCCGAGCTGCGAGTCAAAGACCGCACGTCCGGCCATGAGCACGGCACAGGAATCAGCGGCTTCATATGCGTCATGGCCGGACGGCGTCAGTTTTTCCACAGACATCAACTCTCCACAGGTTGCTTTTCAGGATGCAGACAGATCAGACAGCGCCGGTTCCGGTCTCTCCCGTCCGGATGCGCACCACGTCATCCACGGGAATGATGAATATCTTGCCGTCGCCGACTTTCCCCGTCCGTGCGGCTTTCATTACTGTTTCCACCACACTCTGCACCTGATCGTCTTCCACCACGACCTCAATCTTGGCCTTGGGCATGAAATCAACCTGATACTCCGCACCGCGGTAAACTTCCTTGTGGCCGCGCTGCCTGCCGAAGCCTTTGACCTCGGAAACGGTCATGCCTTTGATATCAAGCTCGGTAAGACTTTCTTTCACCTCATCCAGCTTGAAGGGCCTGATGATGATTTCAACTTTTTTCATACTGAGTCCCTGCCTTTACATCTGGTAGGCGGTTTCGTTGTGTTCACTCACATCAAGACCGGCAAGCTCGGCTTCACCGGAGACCCTGAGTCCCATGACCGCATCGACAGCCTTGAAAAGCAACCAGCTGGCAACATAGCAAAACAGCCATGTAGCCACAACCGAGACAAACTGCACCCAGAGCTGATATGCGTTGCCGTGCAGCAGACCGTCTGCCCCGCCCACGGCGGCATCGGCAAAAATTCCGGTTGCCAGCGCGCCCCACGTGCCCCCAATACCATGAATCCCCACCACATCAAGAGCGTCATCATAACGCAGCTTGTGCTTGAGAAACACACCGCCGTAGCACAGCACTCCGCCGGCCAGCCCGATGAACACCGCTGAAGCCGGTGTGACAAACCCTGCCGCGGGAGTAATGGCAACCAGTCCCGCCACGGCTCCCGAAGCCGCACCAAGAGTGGTTGCTCTGCCGCCATGCAGTTTTTCCACGGCAAGCCAGCCCACCAGAGCCGCAGCCGCGGCAAGATGTGTGGTTACAAATGCATTGGCTGCCGCGCCGTTGGCCGCCAGCGCGCTTCCGGCGTTAAAACCGAACCAGCCGAACCACAGAATACCTGCTCCCAGTACTGTCATGGGCAGATTGTGCGGAATAAATGCCTCGCGCCCATATCCGCGGCGCAGTCCCAGCACATTGGCAGCCGCCAGCGCAGCAGCGGCAGAGCTCATATGCACCACGGCCCCCCCGGCAAAATCAAGCGCACCCAGCCGGGCCATCCATCCGCCGCCCCAAACCCAGTGCGCCATGGGCGCATACACCAGCACAAGCCATAAAACAGAAAACAGCACCATCGCCCCGAAACGGATACGCTCGGCATAGGCACCCGAAATCAGCGCCGGTGTGATAACGGCAAACATGCACTGAAAAACCATGAACAGCAGATGCGGCAGATTATCGACAGGACCCGGTTCCGTGCCTACGTTATGCAGAAAAAGATACTCCAGCCCGCCGATAATGCCCCCGTGGTCACTGCCGAACGCCAGAGAATACCCCACTGCCCACCAGACAAGCGAGGCAATGCCGAGCAACGCCACGCTGTGCATGGTGGTGCTGAGCACATTGCGCGATCTGACAAGCCCCCCGTAAAACAACGCCAGCCCCGGTGTCATAAACATCACCAGAGCCGAACAGACAAGAATGAAAGCGGTATCTGCCGCGTTCATAGACTCCTCCTGAAGTAAAAACAAAAAATTGCAATCCCCTGCCGTTAGCCGGAAGAAAGCAAGCAGCAGGCCAGAAGAAGTTTTTTTCGCAATCATTGCAGGTTACGAAAGCCAGCTCATCCGCGCGGCATGGCAAAAGCACATATTTTATACATATTTGTTATTTTTTACAAATCAATAAACACAATTTTGTTAAAACAACAAAAGATACTTACCGAGGTAAGTTTTTTGTCTGCGCCCATTCCCATAGCAGCACTCGTGTGTTATGAGAGTAGTTCCTAATAATTCAAGACCTCTCTCCAAAGGAGATCCACTATGAACGAACGTACCGGAATCATCACGTTTAAAGGCAACGGCCTCACCCTGCAGGGAACCCCTGTGGAAAAAGGCGGCAAAGCCCCCGACTTTACAGTGCTTGCCAATGATCTTTCGCCCCGCACACTGGCATACTATAAAGGAAAGGTACTTATCCTCAGTTCGGTGCCTTCGCTCGACACCCCCGTATGCGATGTGGAAACCCGCAGGTTCAATCAGGAGGCAGCCAACCTCGGCGATGACGTGAAGGTGCTGACGGTGAGCGCCGACCTGCCCTTTGCGCAGGCCCGCTGGTGCGGCGCCGCCGGCATTGATGCCGTGGAAACGCTTTCCGACCACAAAGATCTTGCTTTCGGTAATGCATACGGCGTGGTCATAAAAGAACTGCGCCTGCTGGCAAGAGCAGTTTTCGTCGTCAACCGCGATGGCGTCATCACCTATCAGCAGATAGTGCCTGAAGTCACTTCGGAACCCGACTACGAAGCTGCCATTGCAGCCGCCAAAGCGGCATTGTAACCGGACCATGAAGGGCGGCCTGCAGGCCGCCCTTTTTTTTCAATACGTCCACACCTGACATTTGTCGCCTCAGAACCCATGCCACCACGGTATGCCCCGCAAGCATCTCGCCCTGCAGCCGCATGAAAACAGCATCCGGCCCCTCTGACTGAAAAAACGCCGCCGCCCGCAGCACGGCCGCGCAGCGCGTCCTTCTGTCACACTTGCCCGCCGCCCTCTCCTGCGCTAGGTTGCGGACTGCACATAGTCAGCCCAAAGGAGCCGCCCGTGACCACGGAACATATACGAACGCATATCATTACCACGGTGCTCAGCCGTCTTGACCGCGACCACAGCAGCCGTCAGGAAGCGCTGGAAGAATTCATGAGCGTAACCCTGCCCGCAGTGGATCAGCGTGCGGCACGGCAGGTATCGGGGCTGGTGCCCACCATTCCCGACACTATTTATGAAAAATGGGCCGCCATGTTTGCAGACCGCCTGCTGGAAACAGTTGAAGAAAAACAGCTCCAGATGCTGTGTGACGGCAAAAAAGACAATGAGGCCACCCTGTGCCTTGTCTATCTGATGTTTATGGAATCGGAAAAAATGGAAAAGCAGATAGCGGAAGACCTGCACGCGCTGGGCATGCAGTCATCCGCCTCTGACGCGGTGGGCAACATGCTGGGGGTTTATTTCCGCAGCAGGCTGGAACAAAGACAGCAGACAACACAAGAGGCATCTGCACGCTAGTAACAGCAACACGGATTCCGGCGTACACAGCAGGCAAGGGCCGCCGTGGCTGCGGCGGCCCGTACAGTTCAGTCACGCAGCCGCGCTGCCGGCACGGTTATCTTTTTTCAACCCGCAGGCCGGCTTCCTCGGCAATTACACCGTATGTACAGCCCCCGCACTCCAGTTCCCAGTCCATTCCGGGAAACAGACTGGCTCTGGCTGACCATTCATCGTTTACAAAGATGTCCTTGGCTCCGCCGTTTTCTTCATACCGCAGTTGCGTGTCACCGGCCAGCCGGGCAAGCTCCCCCTCTATAAGGAGCAGCGGCAGGGTCGTTGCGCTTTGCGTCGACATGGTAAGCACCTCCTTGGACATGGACTGCAGACACCGCGCACAATCAGACCGGATCCGGACCTGCACGGCGGTTCTGCCCGAAAAACAGTAAACACACACTTACATAATAGACATCAGCGGCGCCATGTCCAGCACCCAGATACAACCCGTAACCACAGAGAAATTCATGTCGCAGCATATACAAATCCTCTCCGCGGAACTCGGCGTTCCGCGCTCCGGCATCACCGCAGCCGCAGCCCTGCTGGACGAAGGAGCCACAGTGCCCTTCATCAGCCGTTACCGCAAGGAAGCCACCGGCGGGCTGGATGAAACCGTCATCACCGCCATACGCGACGGCATGACCAGACTGCGCGCTCTGGACAAACGTCGCGAAGCGGTCATTGCCTCGTTGCAGGAACGCGACCTGCTGACTGCCGAACTGCACGGTGCGGTTATGCAGGCCGCCACCATGACCGCGCTGGAAGACGTATACCTGCCGTACAAGCCCAAACGCCGCACCCGTGCACAGATGGCGCGGGAACGCGGACTGGAACCGCTGGCAGACCTGCTGATGCAGCAGCGCGGACGCAGAGTGCACGACGATGCACTTGCATTTATCACTCCGGACGGCACCCCCAAAGAGACAGCAGTGCCCGATTCCGCATCCGCCCTGGCAGGAGCCAGAGACATAGTGGCCGAACGGATAAGCGAAGATACTGCAGCGCGGCAGGCCCTCCGGCAGCTGTTCCGCGAAAAAGGCATAATAAGCTCCGCCGTAAGCAAAGGGAAAGAAGAGGAAGGCGCCAAATTCCGTGACTGGTTTGCCTGGTCGGAACCTGCGGCCAAGGCTGCGGGCCACCGCATTCTGGCCCTGCTGCGCGGTGAGCGTGAAGGTGTGCTGACGGTACGGCTGCGCCCTGACGACACGGCTGCGCTGACCCTGCTCAAACGCCGTTTTCTGAAAAAACAGGTTCCGCTGCACATGCAGGGATCTGAGGAAACCGACAGCGGCAATGTGGTACTGGCTGTTGAAGACGCATGGAAGCGTCTGCTGATTCCCGCGCTGGAAACAGAAACCATGCATTTTTTCCGTGAACAGGCTGAAGATCAGGCCATCAGGGTATTCGCCGCCAACTTGCGGGACCTGATGCTGGCACCACCGCTGGGGCAAAAACGTGTGCTGGCCATGGATCCGGGCTTCCGCACAGGGGTCAAAACCGTGTGTCTGGATGAGCAGGGCGCCCTGCTGCATCACCAGACAATTTATCCGCATACCGGAACGGGTAAAGCGCAGGAAGCCGCGTCGGCTGTACGGCGCATGGCGGAACAGTTCGGCATAGAGGCCATTGCCATAGGCAACGGTACAGCCGGACGCGAAACAGAGACTTTTGTCAAGGGACTGGGGCTGGCAGACCATATTGCCGTTGTCATGGTGGACGAGGCAGGCGCCTCTGTCTACTCCGCCTCGGAAACGGCCCGCAGGGAATTTCCCGACCACGATGTCACAGTCCGCGGAGCGGTTTCAATCGGGCGCAGACTCATGGACCCGCTGGCCGAACTGGTAAAAATCGACCCCAAAGCCATCGGCGTGGGGCAGTATCAACATGATGTGAACCAGACCGCGCTGAAACAGGCTCTGGATGATACCGTCATGTCCTGCGTGAACCATGTCGGCGTGGAACTCAATACAGCAAGCGCGGAACTGCTTGCCTATGTGTCCGGTCTCGGGCCGGCTCTTGCCAGCGGCATTGTGGCTTACCGCACTCAGAACGGTCCGTTCAAAAGCCGCAGCCAGCTGCTGAAAGTGCCCCGGCTGGGACCGAAGGCATTTGAACAGGCAGCGGGGTTTCTGCGCATAGGCACGGCCCTGCACGACGGCAACCCGCTGGACGCCACAGCGGTGCACCCCGAAAGCTACCCCGTTGTGGAACGCATGGCTGCAGACGCCGGCACCACCGTCGCCAGCCTCATTGCCGATGCGGGGCTGCGCGGGGCCATCCGCCCCGAAGCGTATGTCACAGACACCACGGGGCTGCCCACATTGCTGGATATTGTGAACGAGCTGGCAAAACCCGGACGTGACCCCAGACCGGCCTTCGAGCTGTTCCGCTACGCCGATGTGCATACTCTGGATGATCTGCAGGAAGGCATGGTGCTGCCGGGCGTGGTCACCAATGTGACCGCTTTCGGTGCGTTTGTGGATATAGGCGTACATCAGGACGGACTGGTGCATATAAGCCAGCTGGCAGACAAGTTTGTCCGTGATCCTGCAGAGGTTGTCAGGGTGCGTCAGCAGGTGCAGGTGCGGGTGCTTGAAGTTGATCATAAGCGCAGGCGTATCAGCCTGAGCATGAAACAGTCCGTCTGACAGCAGACTGCAGCGGCATAACACAACAGCGCCCCGCGGCTTTTCTGCCGCGGGGCGCTTTTTGTTATGCATACCTTGTGCAGGTTGTCAGCGGGGTGACGCACCCGCGGGCTGTACCGTCTGCACCGGTCATACGCCGCAATCAGCGGATGCAGGTGCCGTATCAATCCATATTGCGCACATCCGGCGGCATTCCCCGCCGCAGGCAGACACGCAGGGCTGCACCGGTCCCGGAAACAACAGTACGCCGCTCCGGTGAACAGCAGCACACCGCTCCGGATAGACAGCAGCACACCGCTCCGGATAGACAGCGGCACGCCGCTTCAGGCCCAGCCCTGCAGCGGTATCAGGCCTGTTCGTCACGCTGGCGTATTTCAGCCCGCTTGATCTTGCCGCTTATGGTTTTGGGCAATTCGTCCACATAATCTATGATACGCGGATACTTATACGGTGCAGTCACCTTTTTAACATGGTTCTGCAACTCTTTAGTCAGGGCTTCACCGGCTTCATAACCGCCGGCCAGCACCACTGTGGCTTTAACCGCCTGCCCGCGCAGAGGGTCGGGCACGCCGGTAACCGCAGCTTCAATAACTGCAGGATGGGAAACAAGCGCCGACTCAACTTCGAACGGGCCGATACGGTAGCCGGAGCTCTTTATGAGGTCATCCACGCGGCCCAGAAACCACAGATATCCGTCCTCGTCCATCCATGCCTTGTCGCCGGTATGGTAGTAGCCGTCAAACATCACCGACGCCGTTTTTTCCGGCTCGTCCAGATACCCCTTGAAAAGCCCCACAGGAGCGCCTTCGGCCACGCGGACACATATCTCGCCCTCTTCACCGGCGGGACACATATTACCGCCGGCATCCATCAGCACCACATCCCAGCCGGGCACCGGTCTGCCGATGGAGCCGGGCTTGGGCTGCATGTTGCGGAACGTGGCCACCTGCAGAGTGGTTTCCGTCTGTCCGTAGCCTTCATAAATGGGCAGTCCGGTGGCTGCCAGCCAGTCGGCGTAAACGCTTTCGTTCAGCAATTCACCGGCTGTGGTGCAGTGGCGCAGGCAGGAAAGGTCGCACTGCGAAAGGTCTTCGCGCACCAGAAAACGATACACCGTGGGCGGTGCGCAGAAGGTGGTTATCCTGTTTTCGGCCATGATGCGCAAAAGCTCTGCCGGCACAAACTTGCCGCGAAAATCATAAACGAAAACAGCGGCACCGGCCATCCACTGGCCGTAGAACTTGCCCCACAGCGCCTTGCCCCAGCCTGTGTCGGCAAGAGTCAGGTGCAGGTCTCCGGGTTCCAGGTCGTGCCAGTAGGCACCGGTCATATAATGTCCCAGCGGGTACAGATGGTTGTGTTCCACCATCTTGGGCATTCCGGTGGTGCCGGATGAAAAGAAAATCAGCAGCGGATCATCGCCTCCGGCATTTTCAGCCGGAGCGGCAGGTCGGGGAAAATCAGCCGATGCCTGCTGCACCATATCATGGAAGTCGCTCCAGCCCGCGGGCAGACAGCCTTTGCCGGACTGCACCAGCACATCAAGCGTTTCCGTCTGAGGACGGGCTTCTTCTATACGGCCTGTCAGCGATGATTCAACTATCATACCGCGGATGTTGGCGCGGTTGACACGAAAAACAATATCCTTGGGCATCAGCTGCGCGGGCGAAGGCACGGGCACGGCGCCCAGACGATGTAACGCCAGCATGCTTACCCAGAACTCGATGCTGCGGTACAGGATAAGCATCACACGGTCGCCCTTGCGCAGACCGCGCTGTTTCAGCGCATTGGCCATGCGGCAGGACTGACCGTGCAACCACCCGAAGGTGTAGTCGCGCCGGACGCCGGCATCATCCACATGCACCACGGCAACATCATCACCCCGTTCAGAGGCCAGTCTGTCCAGCACATCAAACGCAAAGTTGAAATTTGCGGGCACATTCAGGGTAAAATCTCTGCAAAAATCTTCGTAGCTGGCACTGACTATCTTCTTCATCGCCTGATTTCCTCTGTTCTCTTATACTGTTCTGTTGTGACTGCCTGCTCTGCAGGCCGGTTGCCTGTACTATGAGCCTTGCGGCCTGTTTCCATTCGCAGCGGCATCCCGCACCGGACAGCAGCACACACGGCACTGATTCCGGCCGAATGGAAACTAGCTAATCACATCCAGAAACACGGCGTCGGCGCCGTCAAGAGCACGCAGAGCATGCGGAATCCTCGACTCGAAATAGATGGAATCGCCCGGTTCCAGCACGTTGCGTTTGGACTCAAGCCATATTTCAAGCCTGCCTTCCAGCATATAGATGAATTCCTGACCGCTGTGTTCATTCCACGAAAGGTCGCTTTCGGCTTTAGGCGGCACCCGTACCATAAAAGGCTCCATACGACGGCCTGTCATACGCGAAGCAAGATTACGGTAGTCGTAGTCCTTGCGGCGTTCCACAGCCAGCCCTTCCCCTTTGCGCACCAGCGTAAAATCGTGCAGGTGAGCGTCGCCGCCCGACACAAGCGCCGTCAGATCAACTCCGCAGGCTCTTGCGACATCGGTAAGATAACTGACAGGAATCTCAACCTCTCCGCTTTCGTAGCGCTCAACAACCTGCGACGTCACACCCACTTTCTGCGCAAGCTCCTCTGCAGAAAAGCCTACAGCATCCCTGAGTCCCAGCAGGCGCGGGGCAATTTCCCTGTACGGCTGAGAAAAAGCATCGCTGCTCATTCTTTTCTCCTTTTTTCAAGTCTGCAGCGCTACACGGCGCCAGCAGCACATTCATTATCGAAACAAACGCTCTACCGCGGATTCACCCGCAGGCGCAAGCGCCAAATTACCGGCGTATTCACAGTTGCAGCAGCGGCCCTGCGCAGGATGCAAAAAAGGCACGAACCGGAGCGGTTCGTGCCTTGAAGCTGCTTGTTATCTGCAACCGGCGCCGCATAAAGCGGCCACGCCCCGACTCTGGTCAGGGGTGAATAATTCGTCCGTTGCGTTCCACCATATTTACAGCGTTCACCACCTGTCTGCCCAGCGGTGTTTCCTTATTCATTTCACGCTCTATGTTGGCTATACCTTTGATAACCGTGGAATGCTTGCGGTTGAAACGCTTACCGATTTCTTCCAGCGAAAGGTCGGTATGCTTGCGGGCAAGAAAGAACGCCGTGTTGCGCGCTATGACAAGCTCGCGGCGGCGGCTTCTGGACTGCAGCTGCTCTTTGGAAATATCAAACCCGCTGCATATCTGACGCACGATGGCATCAATATCAAGCACCGCTTCGCGCTTGGCGTAGTGGCCGATAATCTCCCACGCCATGTCCATGGTTATCTGCTGGTTGAGCAACCGCGCCTTGAGCAGCAGGTTACGCAGGCAGCTTTCTATCTGACGCACATCGGCGCGGATATTGTCTGCCAGCAGATCAGCCACCTGTTCGGGCAGCTGCACATGGTGCAGGCGGGCTTTTTCGCGCAGAATCTGTTTGCGGGTTTCAAATGTCGGCTTTTCAATGACGGCCAGCAATCCTGAACAGAAACGCGAGGTGAGCTGCGAATCAAGGTCATTCAGGTCTTTGGGTGCAAACGAGCTGGAAAACAGCACCTTGGCCCCGCGCGACTGCAAAGCCTTCACGGTGGAAAGCACTTCGTCCTGCATGCGCTGTTTGCCCTGAAGAAAGTGGACATCTTCAAGCAGCAGCACATCCACATCGCGGTAACGGGCTTTAAAGCGGTCCACTTCCTTTGCTTTCAGCGCACAGATAAGCCGCGTGGCAAATTCTTCCGCTGTCAGATACTCCACACGGGGCAGGGTACGGTTGCTGATATTGCAAAGCTGCTGCCCCACGGCATGCAGAAGGTGTGTTTTTCCGAGCCCGGGGTCGGAACTGAGAAAAAGAGTGTCGCTGCGGAAAGACTGCTGGCAGATATCCTGTGACGCCGCAAAGGCCATCTGGTTGCTTGGCCCCACAACAAATTCATCAAAACTGTGCATCCATTTGATGCTGTCCGCAGAACGGGACGCATAATGCAGGGGCAGCCCCATCTGCTCGGCACCGCTGGTTCTGGCAGCTGCCGGACGCTTCTGCGCGGGCACCTGCACCGGTCTGGGGGCGGCGGCGGGCTCTTCACCGGATACAACGGTAATGGTGGGCACACTGCCAAGCACAGAGGCAGCGGCTTTTTCGATTTCGTTCATTAGCCTGTCGCGGACCCAGCTGGCAACGAAGGCATTGGGCGCGACAAGACGAAGAGAGTCACCGGCCTGCTCTGCAGCAAGCGGTTTGATCCAGACCTTAAAAAGGCCCGGATTCAGATTGTCGCGGAGAGTATGTTCAATTTGCGCCCAAGCGTTTATCATGACGGGTTGATTACGTTCTATCTAAGGTTGCTGCAAGGATCGAAAACCGGACATCGGCACGAGTCCGGCGACGAGTTTTTCCCAAGTGACGGTACGCCTCAACACACTGTAGTTCCAGACAAAAACAGAAACATGGCGGATGACGCTGATCCCTGCGAGGCTATGCCCAGCAAGCATTTCCACACGGCTTCCACACCACAATCCACAGCTTGTGGAAAAAGTTTTCCACAAGACACAGAACGATTTTCTGCGTTTTGCTTAATAAAACTTCTTATTTTGGCGTTTTTGAGAACTGGCGAAAAGAAATCGCCATGTACGACAGTTCGGAATCAGGGCTGACCGCGCCCCGCATCACGCAGCGGATACCTGCCGCAGGTGAAGCGTTCTCCTTCGGGACAATAGCCCAGACGCACACATTTGGCTCCGGCGTGGCGGAAAATGACCGGAAGCGCGCCACGGCAGCGCTCCAGCATCATATCGGCCATATGGCGGATTTCCCACTGCGCACGGGAACAGCAGCGCTCTTCAAAAAAGTGGAGAAGCACTCTGCAGTTCATGGTCAGCACTATTTTGCTCTCGGCAGCCTGCGGCAGGACAAAGCGGGCGTCCTCATTGGCCTTGGCCCCTTTGCGTCCGTCCTGCTCCAGAATCTGCTTCAAATCGCGGTAGGCACTGCCCACTTCGGCCATAAAGGCCTCGAAACGTGCCCGTGCTGCCTGATTACGGGCAATGGCGGGCGGCAGTATATACTCGAAGTTACTTCCATCCACATACCGCTGGCTCTGCTGCGAATAAGAGGCAAGCCGGTGACGCACCAGCTGGTGCGTCAAAGCGCGGGAAACGCCCTCTACAGCAAAGGTAAAGCTGACATGCTCAATGGGGCTCGCGTGGCCGGATTCAAGCACCTGAGAAATGAAATCGGCCTGTTTCTGCCTGTCAATGTCGCCGGCCACCAGCCGCTGCCACATATCGCCTGCAAAACCGGCATGATAACATTGTCTGAATGCCGCATAGATGAGCGACAGAGGTTCGGGGGTATGGGCCAACAGCTCCACTCGGCATTCTTTACTGGGCATACTACATCCATCCGGTCTGGCTTCCCGCGGGGGAAATCAGTGCACCCGCCCGGAGGCGGGTGGTCTTGTTATTACGCAAGCAGATTCATATGGCGATACGCTTTGGCCGTGGCCATGCGTCCGCGGGGCGTGCGTTTAAGAAAGCCGCACTGGATAAGATACGGCTCATAAATATCTTCAATGGTGCGAACCTCTTCGGAACAGGCCACGGCAAGCGTTTTAACGCCCACAGGCCCCCCTGCAAAGTGTTCGATAAGCACCGAAAGCAGCTTGCGGTCCATCTGATCCAGCCCCAGCTCGTCCACATCCATGCGTGCCAGAGCGTCAGAGGCAAGCGCGGCGGTGACTGCGGCAGAATTCTGCACCGAAGCGAAATCGCGCACCCTGCGCAGCAGCCTGTTGGCTATGCGGGGGGTGCCCCGCGATCTGCGCCCTATTTCCACCGCGCCGTCTTCTGTAAGGGATACACCCATTATGCCTGCCGTACGTTTGACTATGCAGGCCAGCTCCGCCGGAGTGTAAAATTCAAGCCGGCTGATGATTCCGAAACGGTCGCGCAGCGGAGAGGAGAGCAGTCCGATGCGGGTTGTGGCTCCTACCAGAGTAAAGGGCTCAAGGTCAATCTTGACGGTGCGTGCACCCGGCCCCTGTCCGATGACCAGATCAAGCTTGAAGTCCTCCATGGCCGGA